>DXIH01000034.1 GCA_019112965.1 Candidatus Sphingomonas excrementigallinarum
AGGACTATCGCAGAAACCTCTTAAGATCGCGTTGAATGGCCTGATTGTCGGTTGACTTGTCGAGAAGCCATTTATTCACAACAATGACGGCAGGCTCGCGGCACGAATGCCCTCGGTATCTTGCATGGTGACCCCGACTGGATTCGAACCAGTGGCCCTCAGATTAGGAATCTGATGCTCTATCCTGCTGAGCTACGGGGCCCCATGCCAGCGGGTTGATACAGGCGGCGCGCGACATGGTCCAGAGTGGTTTGATGGCTGTCCGGCCACTCAGTTCGCCAGCTTGGGCGGCACCACGGGCAGCGGCAAGGGCGCGACGGGCACGCCCTCTTCGATCAGGGCCTTGGCCTCGGCCGGACTGGCCTGACCGTGGATCGGCATCACGGGCGCCTCGCCGTCATGCATGGCACGCGCCTTTTCGGCAAAAGCAGTGCCGACCCAGGTCGATTTCTCCAGCATCCTGGCCTGCGCCCGGGCGAGATGTTCGAGCGCTGCCTTCATCGCCTGCGGGCTGGGCAAATCGGGTTTGCTGTTGCCCTTGGCGGCGATCTGGGGGGCCATGACGGCCTTTTCGATCGCTCGGTCGCCGCAGAGCGGGCATTCGACCAGCGCCTTGTCCCGCTGTTCGGCATAGGCCGTCGACGAGGCGAACCACGCCTCGAACACATGGCCGCCCGAACAGCGCAGGTCGAATACGATCATGCCTGCGCCACCGGCGGAATGGCGCGGCGGTGGCGGATGGCGGGCAGGCGCTCGCGCACCGCACCGACCTGCGCCGGATCGATCGTGGCAAGGCCGAGCCCCGCCGCCTCGCCCATGTCGAGCAGTATCTCGCCCCACGGCCCCACGACCAGCGAATGACCATAGGTGGCACGGCCGTCCTGATGCTCGCCCGTCTGCGCGGCGGCGACCAGATGCACGCCTGCCTCGATCGCGCGGGCGCGGAGCAGAATATGCCAATGCGCCGCGCCGGTCGGCCGGGTGAAGGCGGCGGGTACCGACAGGATCGTCGCCCCCGCCTCGGTCAACGCGGCGAACAGCGCCGGGAAGCGCAGGTCGTAACAGATGGCAAGGCCGAGCCGCCCGATTGGCGTATCGACCACCACCGCCTGCTCGCCCGGCACATAGGACGCCGACTCGCGCCAGCTTTCGCCGCTCGGCAGGTCGACGTCGAACAGGTGCATCTTGTCGTACCGCGCGCGGATCTCGCCCGACGCATCGATGACGTAACCGCGATTGGCGAGCCGCCCGTCTGCCTCGCGTACCGCGAGTGACCCCAGATGGACCCACAGGCCATGCGCCGCCGCCGCCGCACGAACGCGGGCCAAGACGGGATCCTGCTCTTCCGCCACCAGATGCGCCGCCGCCCGCACCCGGTCACGGTCGATCAGCCCCGACATTTCCGGCGTGAACAGCATCGCCGCGCCGCGCGCCGCCGCATCGGCAATGGCGCGTTCCAGGACCTGGGCATTGACGGCGGGATCGATCCCCGCCGTCATCTGCAACACCGCGATGGGGCTCATGCCGCCAGAAGCGGGTCGAGTCCTCCGCGCCTGTCGAGCGCCGCCAGATCGTCCGAACCGCCGATATGCTGGCCGTCGATAAAGACCTGCGGCACGGTGGTGCGGCCATTGGCGCGCTCGATCATCTCGGTGCGCTGGGGGCCGCCCATGGTGATGTCATATTCCTGGGGCTCGACGCCCTTGGAGGCGAGCAGCGCCTTGGCCCGAGTGCAATAGGGGCAGAACGCCTTGGTGTAGATTTCGACCTTTGCCATCTCCTTCAGGTGTGTCGCGGGACGCCGCTTGTCAATCGCCCGCCCCTTCGATGACGCGCGCCCAGCACAGGATCGCGACCGACGCCGCTCCGGCGGCCAACAGCACGCGGACGCACGCCCCCGCCGTCGCGCCGGTGGTATAGACATCGTCGACCAGCACGACATGCCGCCCCTTCACCACCGCGGGATCGGTGACACGGAACGCCGCGGTCACCGCCTTGTGCCGCTGCTTCGGCGATAGTCCGCGCAGCAGCGGCGTGGCGCGTACCCGACGAAGCCCATCCCGCGCCATCGGCACGCCGCTGCGCCGCGACACGCCTTCGCCGATCAGCACCGCCTGGTTGAAACCGCGCCGCCACAAGCGCCAGCGGTGAAGCGGCACCGGGATCAGCAGATCCGCGCCGGGCGGCATCCGCCGCGCCATCGGCCCCGCCATGGTTTCCGCCACACCGATCCGCCCGCCATGTTTCAACCGGATCGGCAATTGCCGGGCGATCGGGCCGTACGCCACCGCCGCATGGATACCGGCGTGGCGCGGCGGATCGGCCAGACAGGTCCCGCATCGCCCGGCCAGCCCATCGCCCAGCGGTATTCCACACGTCGCGCAGCCCAGCGTGTCGAGGAAGCGCAACCGGCCCCAACAGCCGGGACAGAAGCGATGATCCGCCTCGACCGGCTCGGCACATCCCGGACAGCGCGGCGGCAGCGCCCAGTGCGTCAGCGCCATCAGCGGGCCAGCGAGCACGGCGCGGCCCCACTCCATCGCAAATCGCGCCTGTTTCGATCCCGCCCCCATCGGCTTTGCCTTGTCCCCGATCGCGCGAGCGCGCACAAGCGCGCGGGTGAGCATGTCCACTATCTTCGACCGTCGCGCCCGCCGCCTGCGCCGCGACCGTGCCCAGCCCGATTACGCCGAGCACGATTTCCTGCGCGCCGCGATGCTCGATGGCCTCGCCGAGCGGCTGGATGCCGTCACCCGGCCGTTTCACGCCATCTTAGACCTGGGTTGTTTCGACGGTGGTTTCCTGCCCCCGCCGGGCGCTCGCGTCGCGCGGCTGGACCCCGGCTTTGCCTTTGCCCGTACGGCGCACGGCGTTCAGGGCGATGAGGACCGCCTGCCCTTCGCCGATCGCAGCTTCGATCTGGTCGTCAGCGCAGGCGTGCTCGACCAGATCGACGACCTGCCCGGCGCGCTGACCCTGATCCGCCGTGTGTTGCGGCCCGACGGGCTGTTCCTGGGCGCGTTTGTCGGCGGCGGATCGCTGCCCCGCCTGCGGGCCGCACTGCGCGTCGCCGAAGCGGAGCGGCCGGTCGCGCGGCTCCATCCGCAGGTCGATGTCCGCTCGGCGGGCGATCTGCTGATGCGCGCGGGCTTCACCCTGCCGGTCGCGGATATCGAGACGCTGGACGTGCGCTACCGCGATTTCGGGCGGCTGCTCGGCGATCTGCGCGGCATGGGGGCGAGCAACCTGCTGGCCGAGCGGCGGCCGATCGGTCGGGAAGCGCTGGCCGCGGCGGCGGCGGCCTTTGGCGAGATGGCCGATCCCGACGGACGTATCCCCGAACAGTTCAATCTGGTCTTCCTGACCGGCTGGGCGCCCGACCCCTCGCAGCCCGTACCCGCCAAGCGAGGCAGCGCCACCGCCTCGCTGGCCGAGGCGTTGAAGCCCAAGCCGGATACGGGCGAATAATCAGCCGATGATCCCGCCGCCGCGATCGCCCGCCAGGATACGACCCATCGCCTCGAACAGTTGATCCATCGCGACCGGCTTGACGATGACATCGTCCGCGCCCGCGCCCAGGCAACGTTCGCGCAGGTCGACGCCGCTGTCGGCGGTGACGACGATGATCGGCACCTCGGCCTTTTCGTCGCCTCGCGCGCGGATGTGGCGGATCGCGGTGATCCCGTCCATGCCGGGCATGCGCAGGTCGATCAGGATCATGTGATACTGGTCGCGGTCGATCATCTCCAGGCCGAGTTCGGCATTCTCCGCCTCCGCCATGCTCGCGCCCGCGACGTCCAGCATGTCGCGCACGACGCGCCGGTTCATCCGGTCGTCCTCGATGAAGAGGACGTTCATCGCCGTCCCCTTCGCCCGTCGCGCCGGATGGCGTGTGTGATCGCGGTCATGATCCGGCCCTAGCGATCATGCCGCTTGCGTTACAAGTGGCTGGACAGCGGTTTGCGGCAAGGCGTCAAACATCTTCCGCATCACCTCTGTCCCCGTGATCGGTTTGGCGATAACGTGAATCAATTCGTCAGCGATAAAATCGTTCCCTTCCACCCGCTCGCCCTCGGGCCAGAGCAGATGGATCGGCAAGGGACGGTCGCTGGCCGTCACGATCCGCGCCAGGGCGGCGTCGACACCGTCGTCGCGAATCGCGCTGTCGTCGATCAGCAGCTGGGCGATCCCGCCATTCTGCAGATGCCGAACGGCCTCCTCGACGTCCATCGCGAAGACCACCTGTGCGTGGGGGGCGCAAATTTTGCTCCACATCGCGCGCCGGATCGGATTGCGATCGAGGATCAGGACGACGGGACGCTCGGGCTCGACCGCCGCTTCGACCTCGACGAGCGGCAGGTCGAGGGTGAAAAGCGAGCCCCTCCCCTGCTCGCTGCTTACCGTCACATCGCCGCCCATCGCACGCGCCAGCCGCCGACAAATGGCAAGGCCCAGGCCGGTGCCGCCGAACTGGCGCGTGGTGCTGGCATCGGCCTGGCGGAAGGCCTCGAATATTTCCTCCAGCTTGTGGCCGGGAATGCCGATGCCGCTGTCGGCGACGGTGATCGACACGCCCTGGGACTGGCGGCGGGCGACCAGGGAGACCCGTCCGACGCTGGTGAACTTGAGCGCGTTGGACAGCAGGTTGAAGACGATCTGCCGGATCCGCGCCGCGTCGCCCATCACCATCGCGGGACAATCGTCGAGATCGATCGTGAAGCCGATACCCTTGGCATCCGCCTGCCCATCGAACAGGCGGGAGGCGTCGCGGATCGTCCTCGCCAGATCGAACGGCGCGTTCTCCAGGGTGAGTTGGCCATGCTCGATCTTGGCGACGTCGAGCAGGTCGTCGACCAGCGCGCGCATGGTCATCCCGGCACCGTGCATCACCTCCACCCGCTCACGCTGTTCGCTGGCCAGGGCGGCGTCGGCCAGCATGACCTGAGTCATGCCCAATATGCCGTTCAGGGGGGTTCGAATTTCGTGGCTGGTCGTCGCCAGGAACTCGGTCTTGACCGCCAGCGCCTTTTGAAGCTGGTCGTTGGTCGCCGCCAGCTCGCCATGCGCCGCGCGGATACGGTTGCGGCTGCGGCCCAGCGTCACCAGCCAGATACCGAGCATCGTCAGGACCACGATGATCGCCACGACCGAGCCGATCAGGATGAAGCGCTCGGTGCGCAACTGCTCGCGCTCGAAGGCGATATTGCGCTGGAGATCGGCGGCCTTCATCCGCGCGATCCGCAATTCCTGATTGGCGAAATCGAACCGCGCGCCCATCAGGGCGAGCCCCGTCGAGGTGGCAAGGCGGGTCGCTTCGTCGTCGATTCGTTTTAGCGCCTGCAAATGTCGGAGCGCGTCCGCCGTCCGCCCCGCCTTCCGATAGATTTGGTAGGCGCTTTCATGCGCATCACGCTGGGACACCGAGGTCTTCGTAACATCGACTCCTTGAAAACTGCGATCAATTAATCGCCCCGCCTCGATCAACCGCCCACGTTGAAACGCGGCTTGGGCAGCGATCGCGTCCAGTGCCCGGCTATCGGAAGGATCGGCCTGGCGCGCGCGGGCGATCGCCGCCTCACCCGCCGTCAAGGAACCTCGCCGCAATTCGGCTCGGGCAATATTGCGCCAAACCTGTGCCAGCAAAGTCGGGCTCTTCATCTTACGTGCCAGACTGCCCGCCTCGCGCAACTGGTCCAAGGCATCGTTGGCCCGGCCCAGCTCACTCAACGTGACCGACCGATTGTTCAAGATGACCATGCGCAAGGAGTCATCACCGCGATAGACGGCGCGCGCCTGCTCGAGGTAGCGAAGTGCCGACACATAGTCCTTCGCATCGAGATAGAGGTTCGCGATCTGGACCAAAGCGCGGGTTTGTCCGCGCGCATCGCTTAAATGCTGAAAGATGCGATAGGCCGAGTGATAGGTATCGAGGGCTTCCGCGATTTTCCCGTCATCGGTCGCCAGACCGCCGAGGGACAGCAGGAGATTCCCATATAGCTCTGACCGCGGTGCTTTTTGACGCGCCGTAGCCAATGCACCGGCGATCGCAGTTTTAGCCATTTCATGCTTGCCAAGCCGACTGGCTCCCTCGCCGCGCAGCCAATCTGCTGTGGCGAGCGCCAGCGACCTTTGCTCCGGATCGTGGATCCGCTCGGCGAACTGCCGCGCCTGGTTGGCTTGCTGGACGGCCAGCAGCGGATCACGCAACATCTCGGTCTTTGCCGCATCGACGGCACGATCGAAGGTGGACTGGGGCGTATTGGCGACCGTCTGGCTGCGAACCTCCCCCGCCGCCACGAGCAATGCCGCAACGACCAGCGCGATCCTAACCGCGCGCACGGCTCACCAACCGGGCCAGCGGCGTCGGCCGGGCCAGGGCGGTCATGGCCTGATGCGCCTGTTCGTCCAGGAAGCGCACCAGCGCCTCCAGCCCGATCGGGCGACTGATAAGATAGCCCTGGATCATGTCGCAGCCCATGACGCTGAGCAGGGCCAGCGTCGCCGGTGTCTCCACGCCCTCGGCCACCACTTCCATCTCCAGCGCATGGGCCAGGTCGATCGTCGAACGGACGATCAGGGGGTCACGGTTGCTGCTGGTCAACTGGGTGATGAACAGCTTGTCGATCTTCAGCTCGCACGCCGGAAGCTGCTTGAGATAGGAGAGCGACGAAAGCCCTGCGCCATAATCGTCGATCGCGACCGCGATGCCCATGTCGACAAAGGCCTGGAGATTGGCCATCGCGCTGTCGGGATCGCGGATGACCGAAGTCTCGGTGATCTCGAACCCGATGCATGCGCCGCTGTCGATGACGAGCGCGCAGGCTTCGCGCACGAAATGCGGGTCGCCCAGCAGCATGCCCGAAATATTGATGAAGATTCGAAGCGGGTGCCCCGCCTCGGCCAGACGACGCTGGTCGGCGATCACCTGTCGCAGGATCCAGAGGGTCAGCGGCCCGATGACCCGCGATTCCTCAGCAACCGGAATGAACTCGACCGGACTTATCAGGCCATAGCTGGGATGTCGCCAGCGCAGCAGCGCCTCAACGCTCGCCACGCGCTGTTGCCGGACATGCACCTTGGGCTGATATTCAACGAACAGGCCATCTTCGGTAATGGCGCGGGTCAGTTCATGCGCCAGCGCGATCCGATCGAGCCGTCCGGTCGGGACCGCCATTTCGCGGACGATCAGACGCCCCTCGACCTGGGCGTCAGCCAGTGCCTGCTCCGCCTCTTCGAGGAGGCGGATATCATCGTCATGCGGCACGGCAGCGATGGCGGCGCCCAACACCGGCTCGATGCGACACTCGCCACCTGGCAGCGCAAAAGGATGGCCCATCACCTCGGCCAAGGTCAACAGATGGGCGTCGAGCGACTCACGGGTCGCGGCGCGGACCAGCACCTCGACCTGGGCGGCTGCGGTCGGCCGGGCGACGGCATCGGGGATGCATTGGGTCACGCGCTCGGCCATGGCCTCGATCAGAAGGCCGCTCGCCGATCGCCCCAGATGACGACGCAGCAACGTGAAATTGCCGATCCCGACCAACACCAGCGATTGCCACTGGGAATCGGCGGGAGCCGTAACGGATGCGCCTGCACCAAGCGCGGTGGGGGAAGGGCGGTTCTTCACGCCCGTGAATCTAGGGTCAGGAATTAAACAAGGTGTTAACCGCCTTTGCCACGCCAAACCAATCGCTTGGCAATTCACCGCTTGCCCATTGCGTCATGGTTAATATCCAATTAACCATATCAGAGCACTCAAAAGGGTGCTTTCGAGGGAGAAAACCCATGCTGAAGTTCATTCTGGCGCTGATCCACGGCGAGACGATGCGCCCCTGGTAATCTATGTTATGTCATGGGGCGGCTCGATTGGACTTCATGCCGTCGAACGCCCCATGATTCTAGTTAACCCAAGTAACGATCGCGTCCGTTACCGGATCAGATCATCGGCCAGCCGCAGCATGAAGGCGGCCCCCCGCTCCATCTGTTGAACCTCGATATATTCGTCCGGCTGATGGGCCTGCGCAATCGAGCCGGGACCACAGATGACGGTCGAGAATCCCGCCCCCTGAAACTGCCCTGCCTCCGCGGCATAGGGTACTGCCCGCGCCGGGCCGTTATCACCCGCCCAGCGCCGCGCCAGCCGCTCCGCCATGCCGTCCGCCTCGGGCGCGAAGGACGGCGTGCGCGAGCGGCGCTCCACCCGGACCCCGGCTTCGGGGAAGCGAGCGCGCAGTTCGGCGTCCGCCGCCGCGCACGCGGCGAAGAACGGCGCCAGGATCGCCTCGGGCTCCTGCCCCGGCAGGGTACGCAGGTCGAAGGCGAATCGGCATTCCCGCGCCAGGATATTGATCGCCGTGCCGCCGTTCATCTGCCCGATGGTCAGCGTGGCATGATGGGGGCAGAAGGGCCCGTGCGGATCCCCCTCCCCCGCCAGCCGGTCGGCGAGGTCGGCCAGTTGATGCATCAGGCGCACCGCGACCATATTGGCCGACGCCCCCAGATGGATCAGGCTGGAATGCGCCTCATGCCCCGTCACCGTCACGTTCCAGGTGGCGATACCCTTATGCCCGCTGACCACGACCATCTCGGTCGGCTCGCCCACCACCACGGCGGCGGGGGACGGCAGCTCGCGTACGATCTCGGCGATCATTGAGGGCGCGCCCAGGCACCCGACCTCCTCGTCATAGGAAATCGCCAGGTGCAGCGGCCGCGTCATCGCCCCGCGTGCGACATGCGGGGCAAGCGCCAGCGACAGCGCCAGAAACCCCTTCATGTCGCACGTCCCCCGTCCCAGCAGTCGGTCGCCGCGCCGAGTCAGTCGCCAGGGATCGCTGGTCCAGGGCTGGCCGTCGACCGGCACCACGTCGCTATGTCCCGACAGGACGACGCCGCCCCGCTCCATGGGGCCGACCGTGGCGTAGAGATTGGCCTTGCGGCCATCATCGTTGAACACCCGCCGCCCGGTGACGCCGATCCCGCCCAAATGCCGTTCGACATAGGCGATCAGCGCCAGGTTCGATTCGCGCGAGGTCGTGTCGATCGCGATCAGGTCCGCCAGAATGGCGGTGGCTTGGGTGGCGAGCTGGTCCGGGGTCATCTCGACATCCTGCCGGATGTTTCAGTTCGATGAAACCCCGGCTGCCCTCACCTATTCCGCCCGCCTTTCGACGATGGAAGGGATGAGGGCCGCAACCTCGATCAGAAATCCCGCGAGTAGCGCAGGCTCGCCGCCGATCCGCCGAACGAGCCGGTCTGGGTCAACAGGCTGAGCGTCCGGGTCAGCGCGATCTGCAACTGGGTGGCGGTGAAGCCGCGCGCGTCGGTGACGATCTCCACATAGATATTGTCGGTGATGTACTTGCCTGCCGCCAGGCTGGTGCCTCGGCCGGTCGCCTCGTCGGCGCCGATCACGCGCAGCCGGTCGAACCCGACGGCCGAGCGCAGCTTGCCGAGCGGGTTCAGCCCGCCGCCGGAGCCCCGCAGCGAGTTGAGCGCCGCGGCCAGCTGAATCGCCTCGACCGCCGACAGGTTTTCCGGGTTGGTCCCGAACAGCAACCGGCTGAGCACCTCGTCCTGCGGCAGGGTCGGCGTCGAGGTGAAGCTGATCTGCGGACGCTGGCCGGTACCCGTGACGTTGATGACCGCGGTGATGCCGTCGGTGGTCGTCGTCGCCTGGATATTGATGTCCGGGTCGGTCAGCGCACCGCCACGGAAGCGGATCGTGCCGCGATTCACGTCGAACCGCTTGCCGGCAAAGCTGTACGTGCCGCGCACCAGGTCGAGCCCGCCATTGATGGTCGGCGCGGCGCTCGTGCCGCCGACCCGCAGGTCCATCGACCATTCCGACTCCAGCCCCATGCCCGAGACGAACAGCTGGTTGGGCGCGCGCACCCGCAGGTCGAGGCGGAACAGCCCCGGCGGCGGCGTGGCAGCGGGTCTATCGGTCGGGCGCGGCGTCCGCATCTCGCTGCGACGACGCACGCCGGTCAGCTCGGGCACCTCGGCCTGGCCCTGGCGGATGATCTGGTAGCGTGCGTTGGGCACGGTCAGATCGCCCTGGATCAGCCCGCCATCGCGATTGTGCGTCAGCCGGATCGTGCCGCTGGTCGTCGCGGCCAGCGCATCGCTGTCGGCCAGCCGCGCATTGTTCAGCTGCGCGCGCAGGTCGATTGGATAGCCGCTGTCCGCCGCCAGCCCGATCGTCCCTTGCGCCTGAATCGTGCCCTCGCCTGCCTTGGCCTGCATCCGGCTGATCTCCAGCCGATCGTTGTTGAACCGGCCCGCCAGTTGCATCGCGGTCAGGCGGGTGCCGTAGCTCTCATTGTCATAGGTCAGATTGTCGGCGCGGATCAGCCCGTTGAGCTGCGGCGACGACACGCGCCCGCCGAAATCGGCGGCGACCGCGATCGGCCCGCTCAACTGCTGGTTGGGCAGCGCGGCGAAGGAGAACAGTACCGACGACGGGCCGTTATAGCGGATGCCCCCCGAAAGCGGCGCCTGCATCAGTCGGTTGACCCAGCCGCCATTGCCCGGCGGCAGGGGACGGAGATTGGCGACCATGCGGCCGACCACCGTCTGCCCGCGCCGGATCAGCGCGCGCGCCTCGCCGCCATCGGGGACCAGACGGCCCGCGAACACGATGTCCACCGTCTCCGACACTGCAGCCAGCCCCGTGCGCCGGAAATTGGCGACGGTCAGCCGCGCCTCGGCCGCTGGGAAGCTGGCGTCACGCGCCTGGGTGAAGTCCAGCGCACCGCTCGCCTCGCCCGAAATGCCTAGATTGGGCACGAAGGCGTCGAGGATCGACAGCTGCAGCTTGTCCAGCCGCGTCTGCACCTTCAGGCCATTGCCGTAAGAGCCCGCGACCAGCAGCGACCCACGCCCGAAATCGATCCGGGTCGGCGCCACCTGCCACTCGCCCTTCACATTCTGGATGCGTGCGGGGTTGGCAGTGCGGAAGTTTATGCCATTGGCCTGCCCCTTGGCGGCGACCAGATAGTTATTGGGCGCCAGTTGCGCATTCAGCGCGATATTGAACGGGATGCTCGACGATCCGGTCAGCACCGCCTGCGCGGTGCCGCGCCCGCCCGCATAGTTCACCTTAACGCGCGAAGACTGGATGACGACCTCGCCATAGCGGGTGTCGGCCAGTTGCGCGTCGGCCACGATCTGCGGCGCGTTCGGGACCATCACCACGCTGGCATTCACGATGGCGCGGCCGATGGTGAAGTCGACCATGCCCGGAATACGCGCGTTATAGGCGCGTGCGGCGATGTCGGCGCGCTGGTTGCCACCCTGATCCGCCAGCTGGACGCGGCCGTTGATGCCCTGCCCGGCAAATTGCAGCGCGCCCGCGAACGGCCCCGCCGCCGTCTGGACGACTCGGCCGCTGGCGTTGATCCCGGCAAAGACCAGGCTGCGCACGTCGATCGCCAACTGCCGCCCGGTGCTGACCAGCACATTGGCGGTAAAGGGACCGTAATTGGTGTCGCCACTGGCATTGACGGCATAGGCGCCATTCTGCCCCACGACCCGCGCCTGAAGATTGGCCAGGCCGACGCCGACACCCGGCCTGGCCGCGCGCAGCACGATCACCGGATTGGTCTGCGATCCCGTCACCCGTGCGGTGATCGGGCCATATTGGTTGGAATAGGCATCCGCCTCGACCGCCAGCGCGCCGTTGGCCGGATCGAACCGGCCGCTGCCGCGCGTCACCCGGAATTGCGGAGCCGAGAGCCGCAGGCCGCTGAACGTCACGATACCCTGCGGGCTGTATTCGACGTCCGCCCGGATCGTCGCATTGCCGCCCAGGAAGTTGCGCGCGCCTTCGTTGAAGATCTGCGAGGTGCGGGCGACCACCCGGCCCTTCATCCCGAAGCCGCCCGGCGTCGCCACCAGATTGGCGTCGGTCGTCAGGTTGATGATGCCGATGCTCTCGACCCGATAATTGTTCACCCGGCCCTTGAGCGCGCCGGTGTAGCGCCCGGTCTTCAGGTTCGCGACGACCACGGCGGTCGCGTCGATATTGTCCGAACGAATGCGCAGATTGTCCGACAGGATGTTGGGCATGGCGACCGCGAAGTCGCCCTGGATCGCGACATTGTTGGTTAGGCCACCCACCGCCGCGTTCAGTCCGGCGATCCGCCGTGCCTTGGCCTTGACCGGCACCAGGATGCGGTCGGCATTTACCTTGGCCAGACCCTCGGCATAGAGATTCTCGACCGAGGTCTCGCCAAAGCCGAGCGCCGCCGCGCGCAGCTTGTAGTCGACGGTCGGCGTGGCGAACGCACCGTCCAGGACCACCCGCGCCAGCACGTCGCGGCCACGCAGGTTCGGTGCGATGGCACCGGGCGTCAGCAGCTTGGCATCGACCGCGAAATTGCCGAACCGGCTGTTGGCCAGATCGAGCAGACCGCCCGCATCGACCATCAAAGCCGAGGAGCGCAGCTTCATCCGCATATCGGCGCGACGCTCGTTCAGCGTGGTATCGATCGCGACCTGCAGCGCGGGCGCAGTCAACCGCTCGACCGGCCCTTCCAGATACAGGCCGGGTCGGGTCACACCGCGCACCTCGACATGGCCGTCGCGCGCGGTGGCGTTGAGGTTGGCGAGTTCGCCGCCGCCCAGCGTCGCGACCGCACGGCCAGTCCACGCCTTCCAGCCGCCACGTCCGTCGACCGACAGGGTCAACGGCGCCTTCAGCCCCGCCATGGTGGCGACGACACCGCTGGTCGGGGCGGTCAGCTTGACGTCCACCGCCAGCCGGTCGGCATCGGGCACCGCGTCGAGCACCAGACGCAGACGGTCGCCGCCCGCGACACCGGGCCCGCGCAGCGCGTCGGCGCTGGCCGTCACCTGTGCGCGGCGGTCGGCGATATGCACCTTGCCGTCGATCGCCAGGATGTGACGCTGCCCCGTCACCGGCGCACCGATCACGAAGCGCTTCAGCGTCAGCCGGTTCACATCGATGTCGAGATCGGGCAGCAGCGGCGCGTTGGGATCGCTGGGCGTCGGCTTCAATTCGGGCTTGCGCGCCAGCGTGACGAGATCCGCATTCAGCGAGCGGACGTCGATATGGTTGTTGGTATAGGCAAAGGGCCGCCAGTCGACATCCAGCCGCGGGCTGGACAGGAACACCCCCTTGGGATCGCTGACCCGCAGATCGACCAGGCGCATTTCGCCATAGAGCGACCCCTCGATCCGCCCGACCTTGATGTTCAGCCCCGAGGCGGTGGTATAGCCGCCCAGCTGGTCCGCGACGAAGCGACGCCCCGGATCGGTGTTGATGCCCAGCAGGATCGCCCCGACCAGCAGGATCAGGCCCAGGATCGTGATGCCGATCCATTTGAGCACCCGCTGCCACAGCGGGCGTCGCACGACGACGGTTTCGGTTTCCGGCGCAGGCGCCATGGTCTGTTCGTCCGCCATCAAAAGGCCTGCCCGATCGAGATATACAGGGCGACCTTGCCGTCACCCGGGCGCGGGTTCAGCGGCGTCGCCACGTCGACGCGCAGCGGCCCGAAATTGGTGTAGAAGCGCCCGCCGATACCGGCGCCGAAGCGCAGGTCCTTGCCCGTGGGCAGCGTGCTTTCATAGCTGTTGCCCGCATCGACGAACGGCACGATCCCGAAATTGCCGAAGCGATAGCGCGCCTCCAGCGAAAATTCGTTGAGGCTGCGCCCGCCGACCGGATTGCCCTGCGGATCGAACGGCCCCAGCCGTTGATAGCCATAGCCGCGCACCGATCCGCCGCCGCCGCCATAATAGCGCCGCGACGGCGCCAGATCGTCGCGGTCGATGCCGAAGATCGACCCCGCGCGCGCCCGGCCCGCGATCACCAGACTGTCGTTGAAGGGATAATAGAAGGTCCCCTCGACCATCGTCCGCACATAGGGCCGCACCGCGCCACGCACCGACGTTTCGGGGCTGAGATTCAGTTTCAGGCGATAGCCGCGCGTCGGGTTGAGCAGGTCGTTGGACTGGTCGAACACCACCTGCGCCGGAATCGCCGCGATGCCATAGGTGCCGCGCCGCCGGTCGCCCAGCGCGAAGTCGTAGACGCTTTCGTTGGTCCCGGTCAGCTCGCCGCCAAAGGCATAGGTGAATTTCTTCTGCCAGATCGGCGTCGAGTCATAGCTCCAGCGGAGGGCGACCGTGCCGATGAACGCATCGAACGCATCGTAATTCTGGTGGCTGGCCGAGGCGATGACCTGGAACGTCCGGTCGCGCCGCCCGGCATTGGAACGGCGGAAGGTCCCGCTGAGCCCCTGTTCCTGCGTACCGGCGATGACCGAGGCGATGATCGCCCCCTCCGGCGGGAAGGCGTTGCGGTTGGTGAAGCTGCCCTGCACCCGCACGCCCTGGCCGGTGGAATAGCCCGCCTCGCCCGACAGCGTCCGGGCGGGCCCCTTGGTCTGCGTGACCTGGAGGTCGATCTGCTCGGTGCCGTCGGGATTCATGCGGCCGGTCTGCTTGGGCTCGACCGCGATGCCGTTGAACAGGCCGGTCGCGACCAGCGCATTGCGCAGATCGTCGGTCAGCCGCGAATCGTATAGCTGCCCCTCCTCGAAACGCGGGAAGACGTTCAGGTGATCGAGGTCGAACACCTTGTCGCCCACCGTCGTCAGCTTGCCG
The DNA here is from genome assembly GCA_019112965.1 of Candidatus Sphingomonas excrementigallinarum. Classification (GTDB taxonomy): domain Bacteria; phylum Pseudomonadota; class Alphaproteobacteria; order Sphingomonadales; family Sphingomonadaceae; genus Sphingomonas; species Sphingomonas excrementigallinarum. Next base: position 14,635 of record DXIH01000034.1, read on the forward strand.
AACGAGGATCGCGGCCCCGTATCGACCGGCAGCGTATAGGCGCCAACCGGCTCGGGCGCCTGATCCTCCAGCAGGATGTCGCGCTGTCCCACCTTGACGAAGGGATAGCCACGTTGCGGCAGGACCAGGCTGACATTGGCCTCCGCCCCCTCGATCCGCGCCGCCTCGATCGGGTCGCCGACCTTCAGCGGCAGGTTGGAGCGGATCAAGTCGGTCGGCACGGTCGGCTGCGCGTCCACCGTGATCGACGACAGCAGATACAGCCGCCCCGGTGTCGCGGTCAGCACGACCTTCAGACGCCCGGCCTCGCCATCGGCGGCGGTTTCGCGTTGCAGGGTCGATATGGCGGTGGCGTCGTAATAGCCGAGCGACTTCATCAGCCGGATCGCCAGCTGCTCGTCCTCGCGGGCGCGGGCCGCCACCTGGGTTGCGTTGGCCGCCTTGCCCTTGCCCTCGCGCAGCGCCGAAAGCCCCTTGAACTCGTCGTCCAGCTTCAACGCGGCAAGCCCGTTCACCTCCATGTCATAGCGGATGTCGGGCGCCTGCTTGCTTTTCGTATCCGCCACCGTGTCGAGCGGGGTCGAGTCGAAGCTGGCGAGCGGGGTCAGCGGCTGGGCGAGCTGCGGGTCCTCGGGCGCGATCGCGCCGATCGCCTCGCCGGTCGCGAGCGGCTGCGCCGTTTGGGCGTTCGGCAGGGGCGGAGCGGTCTGGGGAAGCGGAATGGTCTGCGGGCTGGTCGGCGATGGGGGCTGGTCCTTCGCCATCGACGACATGGATTCCAGCGGCGCGTTGATGTCCCCGCTCAGCGGCGGCAGCGCGGCGTTGAACTGCGAATCGGGCACGATCGGGGCATTGCCCTGCGGGTCGGTGTCGCCCTGTCGCTGGTCCTGCGGCAGGCTGGGGCCCTGCGCGGGGGCGGTACCGGGCTTTGAGAGCTGCGCGGACACGGGAGCGGAAAAGAGGGAGGGAGCTATGAGCGCGAACGCAAGCCAAGTATGTCTGCCGATCCGTTCCGCCACGCCGTCAAAAGCCCCTTTCCGACAGGGCTCTTCCGCTATTCGGAATGATCCCCCACTACACCGTAACGCCGACAGAAGCCGTCAGGTTCCCTCGGCCGTTCAGCGGCTGGCGGGCGCGCACCCTATGAGGCCGCCGACGGGGACGATGATCTCATCCTGATTTCCGCGGGTTAGGCGGATACTGGCGTCCGAGACGATCGCCCCGTCCTGCAATGTTTCGCGCTGGGTGATCGTCATGTCGAGCGTCGCAGTGATGCCTGCCCCCGCATAGCGCGTCGTACTGGCCAGCCCCAGCGTACCCCCGCCCCCGGCCTCGGCCGCCGCCAGGTCCGTCGGCTTGCCGTCGAGCATGATGCGCAGCCGGGTCGGCTCGACCATCGCGACGAAACGCTGGTCCTGCACCGCCCAGAGATAGGCGGCGCAGCCACGCTCGGGCAGGGTTTGTTTGGGTAGCGCGCCCAGCACCGGGGGCGCGACCGGGGCGGCCTGAACACCGGCGAGCGCCAGTGCGACGACGGACGATAGCATCATGGCGCCATTCCTATCATCAACACCCAGGCCGGGTAAGCCGCCAGTGCCAGCAACAGTCCCAGCGGCACCATGTCCTGCCCGTTCGCGCGGTGCCCCAGCACATGCCGCACGGCGACGAAGCCCAGTCCGATGACACACGCCGCCAGCAACACGCCCGGCAGCATCCGCCAGCCCAGCCACAATCCGATTGCGCCCATCAGCTTGGGGTCGCCACCGCCCAGCCCCTCGCGCCCCCGCCACCGGCGATAGCCCTGGGCGATCGCCCAGAGCGCGCCGAAGCCGACCAATCCGCCGATGATCCGCTCGCCCAGCGACGGCACTTGACCCATCACCCCGGTCGACAGTCCCGCCCCCGCCAGCCACGCGGTCAACCGATCGGGCAACCAGAAGGCAAGCGCATCCAGCGCACCCAGCGCCAGCAGCGACCAGCCGAACAGCGCGCCCTTCCAGCCATCGGGCCCCGCGACCCAGCCCGCCGTTATGCCGATCAGTGTGGCGATGGCTTCGATGCGCCAGTGCACCGGGTCGATCGGCTGACGACACCGCGCGCAGCGTCCGCGCAGCGCGACGAAGCTGAGAACCGGCACCAGCTCCCACACGCGCAACGTCTTGCCGCAATGGTCGCAGGCCGATCGCCCCGTCAGCACCGACCGCTCGTCGAGCCAGCGCAGCACCAGCGCGGCGACGAACGACCCGATGATCGCCCCCGCCCCGCCATAGATCGCGGCCCATAAAGCCGATGCCGCCCCGAACGTCATGGACCCGCCCCCTACCCCCTTTGCGCGGCCTGAGCAAAAGGCGTAAGGCGCGCGCCAAACAACGACATCAAAACAGATTTGATCGGAGAGTATGCCATGACGGACCCCATCGTCATCCTGTCCTATGCCCGCACCCCCATGGGCTCTTTCCAGGGCAGCCTGTCGGACCTGTCCGCGACCCAACTGGGCGCCGCCGCCGTCGAGGGCGCGGTCGAGCGGGCCGGTGTCGACGCGTCGGCGATCGAGCGCATCTATATGGGCTGCGTCCTCCCCGCCGGGCTCGGCCAGGCGCCCGCACGCCAAGCGGCGATCTTCGCCGGGCTGGGGGAGCATGTCGAGGCGACGACCGTCAACAAGATGTGCGGATCGGGGATGCAGGCCGCGATCATGGCCGCCGAGGCGCTGGCGGCGGGCTCGGCCGACATGATCGTCGCGGGCGGCATGGAGAGCATGACGAACGCTCCCTATCTCAGCCACAAGCATCGCGGCGGCGCGCGCATTGGGCATGACACGCTGTACGATCACATGTTCCTCGACGGACTGGAGGACGCCTATGAGCGCGGCCGCCTGATGGGCCATTTCGCCGAGGAAGCCGCACAGGAATATCAGTTTACGCGCGCCGCCCAGGACGATTTCGCCATCGCCTCGCTGGAGCGCGCCAAGGCGGCGCAGGGCTCGGGCGCGTTCGACCGCGAAATCGTGCCCGTCACGGTCAAGACCCGCAAGGGCGAGGAGACCATCACCCTCGACGAACAGCCCGCCAAGGGCGATCCGGCCAAGATTCCGACGCTGAAACCCGCCTTTGCCAAGGACGGCACGATCACGGCGGCGAACGCCTCGTCCATTTCAGACGGTGCAGCGGCTCTGGTGATGACGCGGGCGAGTGTGGCCGACAAGCTGGGCCTGACGCCGATCGCGCGGGTCGTGGCGCACGCCGCCCACGCCCATGCGCCCGCCCGGTTCACCACCGCGCCGGTCTTCGCGATGCGCAAGGCCCTGGACCGCGCGGGCTGGGCGACCGGCGATGCCGACCTCTACGAGGTGAATGAGGCGTTCGCGGCGGTGGCGATGATCGCGATGCGCGACATGGACCTGTCGCACGACCGGCTGAACATCCATGGCGGCGCCTGCGCGCTGGGCCACCCGATCGGCGCGAGCGGCGCGCGGGTGCTGGCGACCCTGTTGTCGGCGCTGGAGACGAAGGGCGCACGGCGCGGCGTCGCATCGCTCTGCATCGGCGGCGGCGAAGCCACCGCGATGGCCGTGGAGTTGATGTAAAGGAAGGCTTCCCCCTCCTCTTTTTACTCCCCTCCCGCAAGCGGGAGGGGTTGGGGGAGGGCACGGAGTCTCACCGAGACCACCGCCCGTGGCCTACCCTCCCCCATCCCCTCCCGCAAGCGGGAGGGGCGTGCCGAAAAAGCAACGTCAGGGTTGATTTACCCGTCTAGACTTACGGCAGCACTTCTCCCGGCTCGACGCCCCAGATCGAGCCGACCGGCACGAACCCCGCCTGCCCCTTCACGTCGAAGCGGCACCAGCCGCCATTGCATTCGCTGATCCGCCCGACCACACCCGGAGCCGCACGCCACAGGGTCTTGGCCCCGTCATCGGGGGCCGAGCGCATCGGCAGCGGCTCGGTGCCGCGCACGATCGCGGTGCGGGTGTTGCGCAGCAGGACGGCCAGCATCCAGCCCTCCGTCCCGTCAGGGTCCTGAACCTTGCGCCATTCCTTGAACACCGCGATCACCTTCACGGGCAGGTCGGCACGGCGATAGGTCCAGCTGGCGGGATAGCTGCGCGCCGGGCCGGTTCGCATCCGCGCGACCGAGGCGCCGATCGATCCATAATAGGGCACGGCGCGCTTTTCGGTCGCGGCCTGCGCCGCCGGGACGAACGGCCCCACCGCCAGCATGCCGGTCGCCAGCGTCGCCGCCCAAATTGCCAGTCCGACCATGGACCTGCGCATCATCTATCCCTTCACCTGCCCGCCCGCGCGATGCTCTACGCCGAGCCGGGGGCCCGCTTCAACCATGTTCGGGCGCGCGATCGCCGGTTGACGGACCCGCAGGCTTGCCGCAATCCGATGGCCATGGTCGATCCGCGCCGCTGCCTGAACCCCAGGGTGGTCGTCACCCGCGAACTTCCCGATCCCGTGATGGAGCGGATGGCCGCGCTGTTCGAGACCGAGTCGAACCCCGCCGACGAAAAGCTGAACCGGGAACAGCTCGCCGCCGCCATGGCCGATTGCGACGTTCTGGTGCCGACCGTCACCGACGCGATCGACGCCGATCTGATCGCCAATGCCGGGCCGCGCCTGAAGCTGATCGCCAATTTCGGCGCGGGCGTGAACCATATCGACCTGAAGGCGGCGCGGGCGCGCGGCATCATCGTCACCAATACGCCGGGCGTCCTGACCGAGGATACCGCCGACATGACCATGGCGCTGATCCTCTCGGTCCCGCGCCGCCTGGCCGAGGGCGAGAAGCTGGTCCGATCGGGCGCGTGGAGGGGGTGGAGTCCCGGCGGGATGCTTGGCCACCGGATCGGCGGCAAGGCGCTGGGCATCGTCGGCATGGGGCGGATCGGCCAGGCGGTCGCACGGCGGGCGCGCGCGTTTGGCCTGTCGATCCATTACCACAACCGCCGCCGCCTGCCCGCCAGCATCGAGGCGGAGCTGGGCGCGACCTGGCATCACGATCTCGACGCGATGCTGGGCGCGGTCGACATCGTGTCGATCCACACGCCCCTCAACGCCGACAGCCACGATTTGATCGACCGCCGCCGCATCGCCCTGATGCGCCGCCATGTCTATCTCATCAACGCCAGCCGGGGCGGGATCGTCGACGAAGACGCGCTGGTCGAGGCGCTCGAGAATGGACGGCTGGCAGGAGCAGGCCTCGACGTGTGGCGGCACGAGCCCGAAATCGACCCGCGCCTGCTGGCCCTCCCCAATGTCGTGCTGACACCACACATGGGCTCGGCCACGCTGGAGGGTCGCGTCGCCTCGGGCGAGAAGGTCATCGCCAATATCCGCAGCTGGGCCGACGGCCACCGCCCGCCCGACCAGGTGCTGGAGGGGTGGCTTTAGCGCGTCATTCTCCGCCGGGCGCGTTCACTCGATCCCCTGAACGACGAAGGTGAACCACGCGCCGTCCGCGTGATCGTATAGCTGGACCAGCTGATCCTCGACCCGGCAGGTGAAGTGGCCGGAGCTGCTGCGATCGAACCCCTTGGTCTCCCCATCGGCGACTTCCATGTAGATCGCAGCCCCAGTGCCGGTTTCGCGCAGTTCGGGAAGCGTCCCGCCGAACTTCACGTTCCGGTCGCCGTCCAGCCCCTGCAAATGCTCGCCGCGCGCCTCCGCCGCGATGCGACGGTGACGGTCCACGGCCTGGTCATAGAGGCCGGCGACCTTCTTGCCGGTCACGAAGGCATGGGACGAGGCGGCGATGATGGCGCGGATGTCTGGTTGCATGGCCGCTGGCCTGACACAGGGCAGGGTGTGGATCAACCTCCCGCCCTTCCAGTGTCAGGACCTGACAGCGGCTTTCCCCATGTCAAAATGTTGCAGAGCGGAACCGTGACGGCGGGACTGCATTCCCCTCCTGTCATTCAAACGGGAGCTACATCGATGAAAAAGCTGGCAATTGCCGCAACCCTCGCCGCGACCGCGCTGTCGATCTCGGCATGTTCGACCCTGAAGGGCGCCGCCATCGGCGGTGCGGGCGGCGCAGGCGTCGCGGCGGCGACGGGCGGCAGCGTCCAGAAGGGTGCTGCGGTCGGCGGCACCGCAGGCGCGGTGGTCGGCACCGTCGCGGACTGAACGAAAAGGGCCTCTCCCGACAAACGGAAGAGGCCCTTTTCAATCACGCCGATCGGAAGAAATCAGTCGCCGGTCAGGATACGGTCGACCAGCTGCTTCACGGTCGGCACGAACCCGTTCGAGTAGAAGGGGTCGCGCTTGAAGTTATAGGCTGCGTGCCCTGCAAACATCAGGTTCTGCTCGACATCGCCGCCATGCGCGATCTCCTGAAGCGTCTTCTGGATGCAGAAGCTGCGCGGGTCGGCCAGGCGGCCGGTGGAATTGGTCTCGCTGTCCGCCCAGCTCGAGAACAGGCACTGCGACAGGCAGCCCATGCAGTCGGCCTGATCCTTTCGGATCTCCTTGGCTTCCTCAGGACTGACGAACACCAAAGTGTTGTCCGGGGTCTTCAGCGCCATGGTGAAGCCCGCGCCGAACCACTCGCGCGCGCGCAGCAGGTCGCCCTTCGTCACCCAGAAATTCTTGCCCTTCACGCCCACGTCGAGCTGGAAGACATGGTCGCCCGCTTCCTGCGTCGAAAAGGCGATCTGGCGTTCGGAGCGCGCTTCCAGATTGCGTAGGAACGGATTGCGTACCGCGCTGGAGTAGAAGCCGGTCGGCGAGAAACGATGAAGAAGGACGTCGCCCTCCTCGATCGTCATCAGCCGCTGCTTCCATTCCTCGGGGATCGGGCTTTCCTGCGTCAGCAGCGGGCGCGTGCCGAACTGGAAGGCGATCTTGCCAAGCTCGGGGTTGTCGATCCAGTTGTTCCAGTCGCGCAGGTACCAGACGCCGCCCGCCATCACGATCGGCACCTCGTCCGAAATCCCGCCCTCGCGCATCGTATCGCGCAACGCCTTCACGCGGGGGTACGGGTCCTGAGGCTGCAAGGGGTCCTCGGCGTTGGACAGGCCGTTATGGCCACCAGCGAGCCAGGGGTCCTCGTAGACGACCGCCGCCAGCCATTCCGACGCCTTGGAATAGGCGCGCTTCCACAGCGCGCGGAAGGCGCGGCCCGAGGACACGATCGGCAGATAGCTGACCTGGTGATGCGCCGCGATCTCGGACAGCTTGTAGGGCATGCCCGCGCCGCAGGTGACGCCCGCGACCAGGCCCTTGGTCCGCGCCAGCACGCCTTCCAGCACCCGCTGCGCGCCGCCCATTTCCCACAGCACGTTGATGTTGATCGCGCCCTTGCCACCGGCAATGTCCCAGGCGCGCTTCACCTGCTGGACCGCGCCCTCGATGGCGTATTCGATCAGTTCCTCATGCCGCTCGCGCCGGGTCAGCGCGCGGTAGATCTGGGGAATGATCTTGCCCTCGGCGTCATAGCTGTCCGCGTTCACCGCCGACACGGTGCCGACCCCGCCCGCCGCCGCCCAGGCACCCGCCGAGGCGTGATTGGTCGCAGCGACGCCCTTCCCGCCTTCGATCAGCGGCCAAACCTCGCGGCCGTTGTACAGGATGGGGCTCAAGCCTTTGAACACGTCATTACCTTGTCTGTCCGAAAGGGTCTCATATAGCGTGTTAGGATCGCTTAGCGAGGGGAATTAACGGCACGCACCCGTACCGGCCTTCAGCCCAGCGCGCCGGGTCGGCCCAATACGCCCTCATACAGCGCCTTGTAGCGCGCGACCATCTGGCTCTGGTCGAACTCGGCGCGCACGCGGGCCTGGTTGGCGGCGCCTGCCTCGGCGCGCAGCTCGGGATGGTTGACCAGGGCCTGGATCACGTCGCGCAGCCGCACCTCGTTGGGCGCATCGGCGATGAACTGGCGGTTGGGCTCGGACACCATCGACGCCACATCGCCCACCGGCAGCGAGGCGATGGGCAGCCCGGCCGCCATCCCCTCCAGCACCGAGATCGGCGCCTGTTCGGACAGCGAGGACAGCGCAACGATGTCGAAATGGCGGATATAGTTATACGGCCGCTCCAGGAAGCCCGGCATGACCAGCCGGTCGGCGATGCCCATGGCGGCGGCCGCCTGCATGATGTTGGCGCGCTCCGGCCCCTCGCCCACGATCACCAGCCGGAAGCGGTTGGGAATGCCGCCCATCGCGCGGACCAGCATCGGCAGGTTCTTGACGGTGCGCAGGCCCGCCAATGCACCGACGACGATCTCCTTGGGCTGACGGACGAAGCCCGGAATGCCCTTGGGGTCGGGATCGCGGGCGTAGAGTTTGGTGTCGATGCCGTTGGGAATGCGGTGCACGCGGGTCGCGGGCTGTTTCCAGGTCTGGAGCGCGATCGCCTCCAGGATGTGGCTCGGCACCGCCAGCGCGTCCGCCGCGGACAGGGCGATGCGGCGATAGATGTTGCGCTCGATCTTGAGGCCCCGCGCCTCGTCGGCGTTGAAGCCGTCCTCGTGATGGACCAGCGGCGGCGCGCCCTTGGAATATACGCGCCGCGCCATCACACCGTCGATCGCGCCCCAATTGTACGTCAGCACCAGATCGAAACGGCGCATATAGGCCGCGATCGCCTCGTACCGCTTGACCGAGGGCTTGCCGGTCAGCGGCGGGGCACCTTGCGCGATCTCGTAGCGGATGCCCTTGGCGATCGAATCGCGCGCGCCCAATTCGTCGGGCATGGCGGAGACGATGGTGTGCTTCGCGGCATCGCCAAAGGCGTTCATCAGCGCAACCGCGCGCGCCTCCTTCCCGCCCAGCGAAAAGGAGGAATGAAGGTGCAGGATGTTCAGCGGACGGGCCATGGCCGCCGGATTAGCGGGCAGCGGACGGGTTGAAAACCGCTAAGCCCCTTTTCCTCCCCTGCAAGGGGAAGTGGCAGGGCGCAGCCCTGACGGAGGGGTGTCACAGTTTGAGAGTAAGACCAGACTCACGACTGGGGACACCCCTCCGTCACGCTTCGCGCGACACCTCCCCTTGCAGGGGAGGAATTTACCCGTCTCGTCCCGCCACGCGGTCGAGCAAACGCGCGATCCCCGCGATCGCCTCCGGCTCGGTCAGCAGCGGCGTGTGGCCGACATTGGGCACCGTCACCAGCTCCGACGGGGACAGGCGCTCGACCATCCGCTCGGCGACGCTGGCGCTCAGGATATCCGACCGCTCGCCGCGCACCACCAGCGTCGGCACGCCGTTCAATGCGTCGAGCGCCGACCACATGTCCGGCCCGCCCTCGGTATTGGGCACGCGGAACGGCTCGGCGATCTTCAGGTCGTAATCGAGCACGATCCGCCCCGCGCTGGTCAGCCGGTGCGTGCGCTTGGCCATGGCCAGCCAGTCCTCGATCCCCCAGCCGGGATAGACGTCCTCGTTATTCTCCTGGACGCAGCGCGCGGCGTGCAGCCAGGTGGGAAAGCTCTGCCCCTTGCCGACATAGCCACGGATGCGCGCCAGCCCCGCCGCCTCGATCTCCGGCCCGATATCGTTCAGCACCGCGCCCGCCAGCCGCCCGCGCGCGGTCGCCGCCAGCACCATCGTCACGATCCCGCCCAGCGAGGTGCCGACCGCCACGAACCGGCCGATGCCGAATTCGTCGAGCATCGCCTCGACATCCTGGACATAGGTGAGCGGCACATAGCTCATCGGGTCCTTGGCATAGGCACTCTCGCCCCGCCCCCGGAAACTGACCGCGATCACCCGCGCCCGGCCCGCGAGCGCCTCGGCCAGCCCCTCGAAATCGCGGGCATTGCGGGTCAGGCCGGGCAGGCAGATGACGGGGGGCAGCGCATCGCTTCCGGCATAATCCCGTGCGTGGAGCCGCAGGCCGTCCTTCGACCACCAATAACGATTCTCATACGCCGTCATGCTTGAAGGTCCTCCGGTGCCGCCTCCATATCGCGGTATGCCCCTATCCCCGCAAGCCTATCGCCCCGCGTCCGCCCTGACCGAGATCGCCGACTTCATCGCCGACCCCGTCGCGCCCGCCGATTTCCCGCAGACGATCATCCGCTTCCGCAACGACCAGGCGGCGGCGGAGATCGGGCTGGAGACGCTGACCGATGCGGAATGGGCCGCGCATCTTGGCCGGTTCCAGCCCTTGCCCGACACGCTGCCGGGGCCGTTCGCGATGCGTTATCACGGACATCAGTTCCGCCATTACAATTCGGACCTGGGCGACGGGCGCGGCTTCACCTTCGCGCAGATGACGGCGCGTGACGGCCGGCTGCTCGAACTCGGCACCAAAGGTTCCGGGCAGACGCCCTATAGCCGCTCCGGCGACGGTCGCCTGACCCTGAAGGGCGGGGTCCGCGAAATCCTGGCGACCGAGATGCTGGAGGCGCTGAACGTTCCCACCTCGCGCACCCTGTCGATCATCGAGACGGGCGAGGCGCTGCACCGGGGTGACGAGCCCTCCCCCACCCGCTCGGCGGTGATGGTGCGGATGAGCCACGGCCATATCCGCATCGGCAGCTTCCAGCGCCTCGCCTTCGAGCGTGACGAGGCGGGGATGAAGCGGCTGGTCGCATACGTCCTCCGCCATTTCTACGGCGAGGAAGCGGACGATCCCGTCCGGCTGCTGACGCTGGTCGCACAACGCACGGCAACGCTGGCGGCGCGCTACATGGCCGCCGGGTTCGTCCACGGCGTGCTCAATTCGGACAATATCAATGTCACCGGCGAGAGCTTCGACTATGGCCCGTGGCGCTTCGCACCGACCTGGGACCCCGAATTCACCGCCGCCTATTTCGACCATAGCGGCCTCTACGCGCTCGCCCGCCAGCCCGAGGCGATCCAGTGGGACGTGATGCAGCTCGCCTCCAGCCTGCGCCTGATCGCCGAAAGCGATCCGCTGATCGCCGCGCTGGAGGGGTTCGCCACCAACTATCAGGCAGAGATCGTGACCGCGATCCTCTGGCGACTGGGGCTGGCCCCGCGCGGCGGCACCGAGGACCGCGCGCTCGTCCAGACCTTCGAACGCGCACTGCGGGAGAGCCAGGCCAGCCTCGACCGCACCTATTTCGACCTGTTCGGCGGGCGGGTGCCGGATCATTACGACGAAAGCTGGAATGCCCTGCGCGACCTGATCGAGCCCTATGCGCCGCGCCGCGCCCGCGACGACGCCTATTGGCAGGGGGAGCCGGAATCCATGCTGATCGACGAGGTCGAAGCGATCTGGGCGCCGATCGCCGAGCGCGACGACTGGACCCTGCTGCACGACAAGGTCGCGCGGGTGCGCGCCATGGGCCGCGCGCTTGCCGACCCGGTTGCGGCGGCCTAGCTTCCCGCCATGGCCCGATTCCTGTCGACCTACGAACCCGCCACGGCCGTCCTGATCGCCGAGCTGTCCATCGGCGATGCCGACCAGGAGGTCGCCGCCGCACGCGCGGCATGGCCCGACTGGGCGACGACGCCCCTGTCCGAGCGGATCGACACGCTGCGCCGCTTCGCCGAGATCGTGCGGGACCGGACAGCGGCGTTCGCCGACCTGATCGCGCGCGAAACCGGCAAGCCGCTCTGGGAAGCCAGGACCGAGGTCGACACCGTCATCGCCAAGGTCGCCATCTCGATCACCGCGCAAGCCGAGCGCGCGGGCGAGCGGTCCACCGACCAGCCGGGCGGCGGGCGCATGGCCCTGCGTCACCGGCCGCACGGCGTGCTGGCGGTGCTGGGGCCGTATAATTTCCCCGCGCACCTGCCCAACGGCCATATCGTGCCCGCGCTGCTTGCCGGGAATACGGTGGTGTTCAAGCCGTCGGAAAAGACCCCCGCAACGGGCCAGTTCCTGGTCGAATGCTATCATGCGGCGGGGGTGCCCGAGGGGGTCGTCCGGCTACTGATCGGCGGGCCGGACCAGGGGCGTGCGCTGGCCGGACATGACGATATCGACGGGCTGCTCTTCACCGGCTCGGCGCGCACCGGCCTGGCGCTCAACCGCCAGTTCGCCGAGCGGCCGGAGAAGATTCTGGCGCTGGAGATGGGGGGCAACAACCCGATCATCGTCTGGGACGATTCCGATCTCGACGCCGCCGCCACGCTGATCGTCCAGTCGGCCTATACGACGGCCGGGCAACGCTGCACCGCCGGACGGCGGCTGATCGTCGAGGACCGGCTGTTCGATCCGCTGATGGCCGCGCTGACCCGTCTCACCGACCGGCTGATCGTCGGCGCGCCCCACGACGCGCCTGCGCCGTTCATGGGGCCGGTGATCGACAATGAGGCGGCCGAGCATTTGCTCGCGCGGGTCGAAGCGTTGGTCGCGAGCGGCGCAAAGGTCGTCCGCCCCCTGGCACGCATCACACCCGACTTGCCGTTGCTGACGCCTGCGATCCTCGATGTCGGCGCCGTCGCCGAGCGCCCCGACGACGAACTGTTCGGCCCGGTCCTGCAAGTCTCCCGCGCCGCCGATTTCGCGGATGCGATCGAACAGGCCAACGCCACGCGCTATGGCCTGTCGGCCTCGCTGATCTCGCCTTCGCGCGAGCGGTACGAGCAGTTCTGGACCGGCATCCGTGCGGGGATCGTCAACTGGAACCGCCCGACCAACGGCGCGGCCTCCAGCGCACCGTTCGGCGGCATCGGCTGGTCGGGCAACCACCGCCCCAGCGCCTATTACGCTGCCGATTACTGCGCCTATCCGGTCGCCAGCGCGGAAAGCGAAAGCGCCGCCGCCACGATCCCGATCGGCCTGCGCGCATAGCTGATCTACCCCCGCCCCAAGCATCGCTCGGTTGTCGCGGATGCGCGGAGGGATCATCTGGAGAATATGGCTAGTCTTCTCGATCCCACCGCGCGGGGGCGCGTGATCCTGGTTGGTGCAGGCCCCGGTGATCCGGGCCTGTTGACCGTGCGCGCGGTCGAGGCTTTGAAGACCGCCGATGTCCTGGTCCATGACGGGCTGATCGACCCGCGCGTCCTCGACCTCGCGCCGCCCGAGGCGCAGCGCATCTCGGTCGCCAAGCGGCGCGCGCGGCATACCCTGTCGCAGGAGGCGATCAACGCGTTGATCGTCGCCCATGTGAAGACCGGGGCGATCGTCGTGCGGCTGAAGGGCGGCGATCCGTTCATCTTCGGGCGTGGCGGCGAAGAGGTGGAGGCGGTACGTGCCGCCGGGCTCCCCGTTGAAGTGATCCCCGGCGTGTCGGCCGCACTCGGCTGCGCGGCGGAGGCGATGCTACCGCTGACCCATCGCGATCATAGCTCGGCCGTGTCCTTCGTCGCAGGGCAATGCAAGGGGCTGACCGATCAGGACTGGTCGGGGCTGGCGGGGCAAGGCCGCACCCTCGTCATCTATATGGGCGTCGCGACCGCCAACGGCATCGCCGACAAGCTGATGGCCGACGGTGTCGCCCCCGACATGCCGGTCGCGGTGCTGGAGCGCGGCACGCTGGAGGGCCACCGCGCGATCCGCACCCTGCTCGCCGATCTCGGCCCGATGGTCGAGCGCGAGGCGGTGCAGAGCCCGGCGATCATCGTCGTCGGCGAAGTCGTGACCCTGTCGGATGCCGAAGACAAGCTGGCGCGTTGGGCCCGCGTGGCGGAAGGAATGAGCGCATGAAGCTGTTGACGGGCAATGACTTGAGCACCGGCGACGTCGTCTGGTGGACGGGGAGCGACTGGTCGCGTCATGTCGAGGACGCGGTCGATGTCGGCAGCCAGGGTGAGGCGATCCTGCGTGCCGAGGAAGGCGCGCGCCGGGTCAACGTGCCCTATCTGCTCGACGCCGAGGCCACCGAACAGGGCCCCCGCCCCGCCCATATCAAGGACCGTATCCGCGCGCTCGGCCCCACGGTGCGCCCCGACCTGACGCTGAAGCCCGCCGATGCGGATGCCGGCGCCTGGGTCATCTGAGAGAGCCATTCATGTATCGCTATGACGAATATGACCAGAGCATCGTCGATGCCCGTGTCGAGGAATTTCGCGACCAGGTGGAGCGCCGCCTGTCGGGTGCGCTGACCGAGGATCAGTTCAAGCCGCTCAGGCTGATGAACGGCCTCTATCTTCAGCTGCACGCCTATATGCTGCGCGTCGCGGTGCCTTATGGCACGCTCGACAGCCGCCAGATGCGGATGCTCGGCCATATCGCGCGCAAATATGATCGCGGCTACGGCCATTTCACCACGCGCCAGAACATCCAGTATAACTGGATCAAGCTGGCCGATGCGCCCGACATCCTGGCTGAATTGGCGACCGTCCAGATGCATGCCATCCAGACGTCGGGCAATTGCATCCGCAACATCTCGTCGGATCAGTTCGCCGGGGCCGCCGCCGATGAGGTCGCCGATCCGCGCCCCTGGGCCGAGCTGCTGCGGCAATGGTCGACCTTCCACCCGGAATTCACCTATCTGCCGCGCAAGTTCAAGATCGCGGTGATCGCCGCCGACGAGGACCGCGCGGCGATGCGGCTGCATGATATCGGTATCCAGCTGCTGACGCGCGACGGTGTGCTGGGCGCGAAGATCTTCGTCGGCGGCGGCATGGGCCGTACGCCGATGATCGCGCATGAGGTGAAGGACTTCATCACCGCCGACCATCTGATGAGCTATCTGGAGGCGTGCCTGCGGGTCTATAACCGCTATGGCCGCCGCGATAATATCTACAAGGCGCGGATCAAGATCCTGCTCCATGAGATCGGCGTCGATGCCTATCGCGATCAGGTGGAGGCGGAGTTCGCCGCGATCCGCGATCTGGGCATCGACCCGCCGCTCGCCGAGCTGGAGCGGATTACCGCCATGTTCGCCGGGCCCGACTTCGCCACCGATGCGCCCGACACGGTCGACCGCTCCGACCCCGATTTCGCGGTCTGGCTCGACCAGAATGTCTCAGCCCACAAACAGCCCGGCCATGCCATCGTCACGATCAGCCTGAAGCCGATCGGCGGCATCCCCGGCGACGCCTCGGCCGACCAGATCGACCTGATGGCCGACCTTGCCGAGCGTTACGGCCATGACGAGCTGCGCGTCACCCACGCGCAGAACATCGTCCTGCCGCATGTCCGCAAGGCCGATCTCTACGCCATCTGGACCGCACTTCGCGAGGCGGGGCTGGCCGAGGCGAATCTCGACCTGATCTCGGACATCATCGCCTGCCCCGGGCTGGATTATTGCAGCCTCGCCAATGCCCGCTCCATCCCGCTGGCGCAGAAGATCGGCGAGCGTTTCGCCGGGCGGCAGCGCGAGCTGGGCGAGTTGAAGCTGAAGATTTCGGGCTGCATCAACGCCTGCGGCCACCATCATGCCGGGCATATCGGCATCTTGGGCGTCGATAAGAAGGGCACCGAGAATTACCAGCTGCTGCTCGGCGGATCGGGGGCGGAGGACGTGTCGCTGGGCAAGATCACCGGCCCCGGTTTCGACGAGGACGGCGTGGTCGACGCGATCGAGCGTGTGACCGACCGCTATGTCGAACTCCGCGAGGCCGACGAGCGCTTCCTCGACACCTATCGCCGCGTCGGCATGCAGCCGTTCAAGGAAGCCATTTATGGTTGATCCCATCACCGTAAACACCAACGCGGGCGAGACGCTGCTGCGCTTTCGCGACGATGTGGTGCATGACGAACCGGCGGTGACGCTGGATGCATTCCTGGGCCAGACCAACGCCACCGCCGTCCGGCTGGAGGCGGGGGACGATGCGCGCGAACTCCTGCCGCATCTGGGCCAGATCGCATTGGTCGAGATCAGCTTCCCGACCTTTCGTGACGGACGCGGCTATTCGGCAGCGCGCATCCTGCGCGAAGCAGGGTTCGAGGGCGAGCTGCGCGCGGCGGGCGACGTGCTGGTCGACCAGATCCCGCCCATGCGCCGCTGCGGCTTCGACAGCTTCGCGCCGGAAAAGCCGGTCGATGCGGCGACGCTGACCAAGCTGCTGGCGCTCTACCCCCAGCCCTATCAAAAGGCCGCTGATGCGCGCGTGCCGGTGTGGAAGCTGCGCCATGGCTGAGCGTGCACTCGACCGGATCGACGTTCGGCCTGCTTATACCGCTGAAGACGCCGCCGCGTACGAGGCGCGTTTCGCGGGCGTGCACGCGCCGGAGATGCTGCGCACCCTGCTGACCGGCGAACTGCACGGCCAGATCGCGGCGGTGTCGTCCTTCGGTACCGAGTCCGCCGTGCTGCTCCACATGGTCGCAAGCGCCGATCCGGCGACGCCGGTGGTCTTCACCGATACGCTGAAGATGTTTCCCGAGACGCTGGCGTACCGCGACACGCTGGTCGAACGGCTGGGTCTGCTGGACGTCCGCGTGATCCAGCCCGATCCCGCCCTGCTGGCCGCAAAAGACCCGGAGGGCATCCGTCACGGCTACGACCCCGATGGCTGCTGCGACTTGCGCAAGGTCGAGCCGCTGGCGCGCGGCCTTGCCCCGTTCGAGGCGTGGATTTCGGGCCGCAAGGGCTTCCAGGCGGGCACCCGCCGCGCCCTGCCCCGCTTCGAGGTCGAGGATGGCCGATTGAAGCTCAACCCGTTGGCAGACTGGGACAAGGCGGCACTGGACGGCTATTTCGCCGCGCACGACCTGCCGCGCCACCCGCTGGAGGCCGAAGGCTATCTCTCGATCGGCTGCGCGCCCTGCACCAGCAAGGTCAAGCCCGGCGAAGATCCCCGCGCAGGCCGCTGGCGCGGGTTCGACAAGGTGGAATGCGGGATACACCGGCCTGTTTCGGCAGGCTGAAGGGGGCCACGACCAACTTCCGCTTCATCCTGTCTTAACCGCGCCGCGACACAAGGCGCCGGGCAGGATGAGGGATCACCCATGTACAAAGTCACGGTCGACCTGGAACGCGGTTATTTCGAGGTTACGACCCACGGGTTCTGGACCCTGGACACCATGGCCGGCTTTGCCCGCGAACTGGAACGAACCGTCCACCGCATCCGTGCCACCGGCCGCACCCCGGTCAGCCTGTGCGATCTGTCCAACGCGATGGTGCAGAGCCAGGAAGTCGTCGCGGCCTTCGTCCAGATGATGGAAAGCCCGGCCGTCCGCTCGGGTCGTGTCGCGGTCTATACCTCGGGCGCGCTTACCAAGTTGCAGGCGGAGCGGGCGAACCAGGACCACGACGAATTCCGGTTCTTCACCGACAAGGACGAAGCCCGCGCCTGGCTGCTCGCGCCGACAAGGTAAGGTTGGGGTGCATCCGCTCACATACCCCTGCCTCCGTTCAGCCTGAGCGAAGTCGAAGTGCACGCCCCGAACCATGCGGCCAGGGATGAGCGTGGCCTTCGACTTCGCTCAGGCTGAACGGAGGGTTTGCCTCAATACCCCGCGAAATCCGTAAACCGCGTGATCGTCGGGTCGAACTTCATCACGACCTTTCCGGTCGCACCGTGACGCTGTTTCGCGACGATCAGTTCGGCCAAGCCGTACACCCGCTCCACCTCGGTCGCCCATTTGGCGTGATCCTCGAAGACCTTGCCGTCATCGCCTTCCATCGGGCGCTTGGGCTCGCGCTGCATCATGTAATAGTCCTCGCGGAACACGAACCAGACCATGTCGGCGTCCTGCTCGATCGAGCCCGATTCGCGAAGGTCGGACAGCATCGGGCGCTTGTCCTCGCGCTGCTCGACCGCACGGCTCAGCTGCGACAGCGCCAGCACCGGCACGTTCATGTCCTTGGCCAGCGTCTTCAACCCGCGCGAAATCTCCGAGATTTCCTGCACGCGGTTGCCCTCGGACGACTTGCCCGAGCCGGTCAGCAGCTGGAGATAGTCGACCACGACCAGACCCAGTTCGTTGTTCAGCCGCCGCTGAAGCCGCCGGACGCGGGTGTGCAGCGCGGAAATGGTCAGGCCGCCGGTATCGTCGATGAACAGCGGCAACTGCTCCAGTTCGGCGGCGGCGGCGGCGAGCTGCGCGAACTCATTGCGGCTGATCTTGCCCATGCGCAGCGCTTCGGAGCTGATTCCCGACTGCTCGGCCAGGATACGCGTCGCCAGCTGGTCGGCCGACATTTCGAGGCTGAAGAACGCGACCTTGGCACCGACCGACTCGGAGGGCGGAATGCCGTCCTGCATGTCGCGCATCCAGCGGCGTGCGGCGTTGAACGCGATGTTGGTCGCGAGCGAGGTCTTGCCCATGCCCGGACGGCCCGCCAGGATCATCAAGTCGGAGCGGTGCATACCGCCGATCTTGGCATTGACCGAATCCAGACCCGTGGTGATGCCCGAGACATGGCCACCGGAGTTCAGGGCGCGCTCGGCATTCTTCACCGCCATGGTGGTGGCCTGGGAGAAGCTCTTGACCGCATTTTCGGAGCCGCCGTCCGCTGCCACCTTGAACAGCTCATTCTCGGCCAGCTCGATCTGCGCGCGCGGATTGACCTCCTCCGAGGTGTCCATCGCCCGGTCGACCAGCGTCCGCCCCACCGTTACCAGCGCGCGCAGCATGGCCAGGTCATAGATCTGCGTCGCGAACTGCCGCGCGCCGATCAGGCCCGCGCCGGAGCCCGTCAGCTGCGCCAGATAGGACGGCCCGCCCAGCGCCTTCATCCCCTCGTCCGCCTCAAACATCGGGCGCAGGGTGACCGGCGTCGCCAGCATGTCGGTGGCGCGCAAATTCTTGATCGCGGAGAAGATGCGGCCATGCACCGGCTCGAAGAAATGCTCCGGATCCAGCCGGTCGACCAGATCGTCGGCCAGCCGGTTGTCGATCATCATCGCGCCGAGCAGCGCGGCCTCCGCCTCGATATTACGGGGAAGTTGCTGCGGCTCGGATGCGGCAGCGGGGTTCTGAAATGCGAGGGTGGCCATACTGGCGGCGTTAGCGCGAACGGGCCGGGGATGAAAACGCATTCAGTCGATCAGCGCGGGATTTGCGGCGCACGCGCTTCGCGACTATCCCCGTGCGCATGGCCGATCCGCGGATCATATCCATCGAACTCGACGAGCGCAGCCTGGGCTGGCGCTCGGCCGATGTCGAGCAGGAGCGACGGATCGCCATCTTCGACCTGATCGAGGAAAATTACTTCGCGCCGCAGCGGCCGCAGGCGGACGGCTATGCCGGGCCCTACCGCATCAAGCTGGAGTCGGAGGAAGGGCGGCTCGGCATCCACATGCACCGCGAGGATGGCACGCATATCGAGACCCTGGTGCTGGCGCTCGGGCGGTTCCGGCGGCCGATCAAGGATTATTTCGCGATCTGCGACAGCTATTACCAGGCGATCCGCGCCGCCACGCCGCAACAGATCGAGACGATCGATATGGCCAGGCGCGGCATCCATAACGACGCGGCGCAGATGCTGAAGGAGCGGCTGACCGGCAAGATCGAGGTCGATTTCGACACCGCACGCCGCCTCTTCACACTGCTCTGCGTCCTGCATATCCGCAACTGATGGCGATTCTCTGGAAAATCGGGGCCGGGCTGCTGGCGCTGGGTGCGATCAGCGCGGGCGGGCGGCACTGGGTCACGCATTGGCAGCCCTCGACCGAACATTATCCGCTCCAGGGCATCGACCTGCCCGAGAACCCTCCCGCCGTCGAATGGCGGACGCTGCGCGCGAATGGCGCCGACTTCGCCTATCTGGTCGGGACCTCGGGCACCGACCGGCGCGATCCGTCATTCGAAGGGAATTGGGACGCCCTGCCCGAGGCCGGGATGCGGCGCGGCGCGGTCCATATCTATTCGCTGTGCCAGCCCGCCGCGGCGCAGGCCGATGCCTTCAACATCTTCGTGCCGCGCGCGGGCGATGCGCTGCCCACCGCGATCGACCTGTCCTTTCACGACGATTGCACCGCCCGCCCCGACCGTGCGCAGCTCGTCGCCGACCTGACCCGCTTCGTGTCTATGGTCGAGACGCATACCCGCAAGCCCGTCATGCTGCGCGTGTCCAAGGCGTTCGAGCGCGAATACACCGTCACTGCCGCACTTGATCGTCCGGTCTGGGCGATCGGCAATCTGTTCAAACCCGATTATGCCGCGCGCCCCTGGCGCATGTGGCGTGCCAGCGATTTCCGCCGGGTCGAGGGGGTGGAAGGCCCCGTAAACTGGGACGTCGTCACGCCATGAATGCCATCGATCCAAATGCTTTGCCAAATGCTTTGATTGCCGCCGCCCGCGAAGCCGCGCGCAACGCCCATGCCCCCTATAGCCGTTTTGCAGTCGGCGCAGCGTTGCTGATGCAGGACGGCTCGGTGGTGACGGGCGCGAATTTCGAGAATGCGAGCTATGGCTTGTCGCTCTGCGCGGAGACGGTTGCGATCGCCACCGCATCGGCCGCCGGGCGGCTGCGCGAGATCGTCGCGATCGGCGTGATCGGCGGCGCGATGGACGCGGACGGCGTGCCCACCGGCACCAGCCCGGTCAGCCCCTGCGGACGATGCCGTCAGGTCATCAACGAAGCCGCCCAGTTGGGTGGCCGTGACCTGCCCGTCCATTGCGGCGCGGCGGAGGGGGACGCGGTGCGAACCTATCGCCTGTCGGAGCTGCTGCCGGATGCCTTTGGCCCGGCGGATCTGGGGATCGGCTGAGGCCTCACGCAAAGATTTAAAGATTTGGTTCGCGCGGAGACTCGGAGAAGAAGAAGTCTCAGCGTGGCATAAGATGGCCTCACCCCTCCCCTTGAAGGGAGGGGCCGGGGGTGGGGCGCCTCCGCAAGCGTGGCGCCCGTGGCGAGGCCGCAGCCCACCCCACCCCCTGCGGGATTTCGACTGCGAACCTCCCCCTCCTCCATCCCGGCGAGGGCTGGGACCCAGTTTCGGGGCGATTGTCCGTTACTCTTGTGATCGCCCAACTGGGCCCCGGCCACCACCGGGGGCGTGCATGTTCCTAGACAGTGATGACGTTGCCTTGGACCAAGGAGAGCCCCTCCCCTTCAGGGGAGGGGTTGGGGTGGGGCCTCGCCACGGGCAGCACGCTTGCGGAAGCGCCCCACCCCCAGCCCCTCCCCTGAAGGGGAGGGGTGAGTTAATCTCATGTCATTATGGCCTAGGTCTCCCGACTCCCGGCGGCGACCTGCCATCGCGTACGATCGGATACGTCCTCTCCTCACCTCAGCGCGAACATCATTCTTCCTTGCGGCTCCGCGTGAGCCACCCCTTTTTGGCGGTTGCCGCTTGCCCTG
This sequence comes from Candidatus Sphingomonas excrementigallinarum, assembly GCA_019112965.1. Classification (GTDB taxonomy): domain Bacteria; phylum Pseudomonadota; class Alphaproteobacteria; order Sphingomonadales; family Sphingomonadaceae; genus Sphingomonas; species Sphingomonas excrementigallinarum. The sequence continues at coordinate 35,701 of DXIH01000034.1, forward strand.
TCCCCGCGATCCGGCGATGAGCGGCCAAACCTGAAGGGAATGAAGATGTCGATCCTGTCCGACCGCTGGATTCGCGAGGCCGCGCAGACCCAAGGCATGATCGAACCGTTCGTCGAGAGCCAGCGTCGCGACGGCTGCATCAGCTATGGCCTGTCGTCTTATGGCTATGATGCGCGGGTGGCGGACGAGTTCAAGATCTTCACCAATGTTGACAGCGCGGTCGTCGACCCCAAGGACTTTGCGTCGAACAGCTTCGTCGACCGCAAGACCGATTGCTGCATCATCCCGCCCAACAGCTTCGCGCTGGCGCGGACGGTCGAATATTTCCGTGTGCCGCGCGACGTGCTCGTCATCTGCCTGGGCAAGTCGACCTATGCCCGTTGCGGGATCATCGTGAACGTCACGCCGCTGGAGCCGGGCTGGGAAGGTCATGTGACGCTGGAGTTTTCCAACACCACGCCGCTGCCCGCCAAGATCTACGCCAATGAGGGCGCGTGCCAGTTCCTGTTCCTGAAGGGTAACGAGCCCTGCGAGACCAGCTATGCCGACCGCGCGGGCAAATATATGGGCCAGCGCGGTGTCACGCTGCCTCGATTGTAAGGGATAGGCCGCAGCGGGAGTCGATCCGGGCGACCCGCGGCGGCGGGTCGATACGCCCCTACGCCGAACCGCTCACGACCGATCGGGCACGTCCAGACGCAAACGCGTCCGGACCTGCCCTTGGACCATCTTACCGTGCGGCGATCGTCTGCGGCAAATGGCGCAGGCCGGTGCGGGCCACGGTGTGCGACGACAGGATCGCGCCCGATGGCATGTCCATGGCGACCGCCTTTTCCTTCAACACGGCGTCATACAGCGCGCGTGCATCGGCGGCGCGCCCCGTCTTCGAATAGACGGCGGCCAGGTTGAGCATCAGCTCCGGGCTGTTCGGATCGGTACGACGTTCTTCGAGCAAGGTCCGCTCCGCCACGTCGAAATGGCCCGCTGCAATTTCCTGAAACCCCGTGCGCTGCGGCCAAGAATCCTGGGCCATGGCCGGGGCTGCCACGCCCGCCGCCGCCACAAGCAACACCGAAACCACTCCACGCATAACCCATCTCCTATGTTTCACTTTTGTGACTTGAGAGTGTCACTTTTGTGAAACGTGCGCAAGCGGGCAAAGATGCGGCGGTTTGGATGAAACCTGCTCGTTGCGGGACGTGGTTATCGGGGGGAACGCCAAGCGGGGGACGATCCAAGTGATCCCGGCTTGCCGGTCGATTGGAGGGATCGAAACCGAGCAAGAGCCTTGCGGGAAGAATGCGCCACTCTCGTGGAGATTTGGCTGCGGGGCAGGGCGCGCGGCGTGGCCTTCGACTTCGCTCAGGCTGAACGGAGGTTGGAGTCGCTCCTTGCCCCTTTGCCGCCCTGCACCGTAAGTCCCATTGCTTGACCTGAACGCCGTTCAGCCTGAGCGAAGTCGAAGGCTAACGGAATCCCCGCTCTCACACTCCGCCCCAGCACGAAAAAAGGCGGCCTCCGAAGAGACCGCCTCATTTCATCATCGACCCGATCGAAAGCGATCAGAAGTCGTTGCGATACTGCTCGTTGCCGATGAAACCGAGCTTCGTCACCGCCGAACGCTTGATGATGGCCAAGGTCTCGTCGACCTTGGCATACTTGGCGTCGGGGGCTGGCTGGAAGTGCAGTTCGGGTTCCGGGTTCATCGCGGCGGTCTGGTCCAGGAACTGGCGCAGCGTCACCTCGTCGACCGGGGCACCGTTCCAGGTGACCGTACCGGCGGCGTCGATACCGATCTTGTTCTTCTCGGTATTCACGACCGGCGTGTTGGTCTTCGAGTTGACCGGCAGGTCGACCTTCACCGCGTGAGTCTGGATCGGGATGGTGATGATGAACATGATGAGGAGCACGAGCATGACGTCGATCAACGGCGTCGTGTTCATGTCCATCATCGGCTCGCCATCATCAGATCCGGCGCTCATTGCCATGGCGTGCTAACTCCTATTCTGTCCGCCCGGCCGATCAGGCGCGGGGGTTGCCGCCGGGGGGCGGCTCGGAGATGAAGCCGACACGGGCGAAACCGGCCTGCTGCATCGTGTAGATGGTGCCACCGACACACCGATACGGCGCGTTCACGTCAGCGCGAATGTGAACTTCGGGAAGCTGATCGGCCGTGATATTCGGCCCGAGCCGCTCGATTTCGGCCTTCAGCTTTTCGACCGCGCGGGTACGCAGTTCGTCCGAGCTGACCGGCGTCAGGTTCCAGTACACCTTGCACTGGCCATTCTCGCTGGTCACCGAGAGCGACACGTTTTCCGGCTTCGTCGTCGTAGGTTCGAAGCGGACGTTCGGCAGCTTCAGCGGAACGGTCTGAATCACGACCGGAACCGCGATCAGGAAGATGATGAGGAGCACCAGCATGACGTCCACGAGGGGCGTCGTGTTGATCTCCGACATCGGTTTCTCGGCGGAGTCACCGCCAACGCTCATCGCCATGAGAGAGCTATCCTATCCATGCATTCTTGCGCCGCCCCGAATGAGCGGCGGGGGGTGGCGGGGCGACCATCCGGAGATGGCCGCCCCGCCCCCTTAAGCTCAGGCGCGGGTCTGAACGCCACCGGCCTGACCGGCGGTGGTGGTGCCAGCAGGCGCCTTGACGGCGGCAGGCTTGGACGCACCGGCGATCGCCGGACGAACCGCACCGTTCGAGGCCAGGAAGCCCAGCACGTCGTTCGAGAACGACGACAGGTCTTCCGCGATGCCCTTGTTACGACGCTGCAGCCAGTTGAAGGCGAGCACCGCCGGAACGGCGACGACGAGACCCAGAGCGGTCATGATGAGCGCTTCACCGACCGGACCGGCGACGGCGTCGATCGAGGCCTGGCCCGACGAGCCGATCTTGATGAGCGCGCGGTAGATGCCGATAACCGTACCGAACAGACCGATGAACGGCGCGGTCGCACCGACGGTCGCCAGGAAGGCGAGACCGCCGCCCAGCTTCGAGTTGATCGCGGCTTCCGAACGCGCCAGCGAGCCGTGCAGCCAGTCATGCGCTTCGACCGGATCGGTCAGCTTCGAGTGCTGGTCCTGCGCGGCCAGACCGTCGTCGACGATCTGCTTGTAGGCCGAGTTCTTCTCGAGCTTGGCCGAGCCCTCGCGCAGCGAGTTCGACGACCAGAAGCCCTGACGGACGCGCTTGGCCTGGTTGATGATCTTCTGCTGCTCGAACAGCTTCGAGAACAGGATGTAGAACGATACGATCGACATCAGGCAGAGGATGGTGAACACCGACTGCGAGATGAGGCCGCCTTCCTTGAGAGCCTGGCCGAGACCGTAGGGGTTTTCGGCACCGGCCGCGGCGCCGCCCGCGGCGAGGATGGTGGTGAGCATGGTTGGTTAGGTCCTCTGACTAAAGCGTTGAATTTTTAAGTTCGGCCTAAAAAGCCGTTATTCCTGCGGCAGCTGCCAGCGTACCGGAAGCGTGTAGGACGACGTGATCGGGTTGCCCGCACTGTCGAGCGCAGGCGAGAAGCGCACGCGCGCCTTCGCGATGCGACACGTCGTATCGTCGAGCGCACGGTTGTTGCTGCTCGTCGTCACGACGCAATCGGTGACGCGACCGTCCGTACCGACCGTCAGCTTGGCGACCACGCGACCTTCCGCGCCTTCGCGCTGGGCCGAGGGCGGATAGGCATCGGGGCCGAAGAACTGACCCGGGTTACCCTTCAGGCCAGCGGCCTTCGAGATAGCGGGCGGTGCCGGCGGCGCAGGCGGGGCCGGCGGCGCAGGCGGGGCCGGCGGCGCGGTCGGCTGGCTGAGCGGAATCACCGTGGTCGTCGAGATCGTCGGCGCCTGGGTCGGCACGTTGACGATCGGCGGCGGGGTCACGACCGTCGTCGGCGGCGGCGGAACATTGGGCTGTTCCGGCGGCGGCGGGGGCGGCGGTTCCTCCGGCGGAGGTGGGGGCGGCGGCTCTTGCACGTCGAACGTGTTGAGCTTCTCGGTCGCCTTCTTCACGTACTGGTAAGCCAGCCCCGTGACGAAGGCATAGCCCAGGGCAGCATGGATGAGCACGACGATAACGATCGCGACCACCTTGCCCCCGGACATCTTCTGGTCAGTATAGGCCATTCAGCAACGAAACTCCTCAGTCTGCCAGTTTCGCCTCGCCGTAGCGTGGGGACGTGGGAAACTCCTGCCATGCTCTTGCGGCATGCGGCAGAGCCTTGAACCCTATCGTGACGGCTGGCGCGGCGCAATCAGTTTGTCGGACGTAATAAACGTACAACCTACGCATGACGAAATTATTTCTGTACCGTTAATGTGCAAAGGAGTAGCGCGAAGCTATGAATCCCCTGTCCCACGCCATCCGCGCTGGCGCTTTGACGCTGTCGATTCCCCTATTCGCCGCCCCCCTGCCCGCCCAGATCGCCACTGCGCCGTCCGTCCGGCCGGGTGATTCGATAGCAGCGCAGGCAGGAATGGCACCCATGGGGCCGGGCTATGCCGATCTGGCCGATCTGGTACTGTCGGCGCCGGTGATCGCCGACGTGACCATCCGGTCGGCGACTGCGATCAAGGGCGCGGAGGCCGCCGGGGTCGCCCCCGGCCATCAGCGTTTCTATATCGAGGCCGATGTCGGCACGCTGATCCGCGGCGCGGGCGGCCTGCCTGCGCGGGTCGGCTATCTGTTCGATGCCGCCACCGATGCGCGCGGCCGGGCGCCCAAGCTCCGGAAGATGCGGGTGCTGATCTATGCCCGCCGCGTGCCCAATGCCGCCGACCAGCTCCAGCTCGTCGCACCCGACGCGCAGCTGCCCTGGACGCCCGATACCGAGCAGCGCAGCCGAACCATCGCCCGCGACGCCCTGTCGCCCGACGCACCGCCGGTCATCACCGGGGTCGGCAACGCCTTTTACGTGCCCGGCAGCCTGCCCGGCGAAGGCGAGACCCAAATCTTCCTGACCACCGCCAACAATCGCCCCGTCTCGCTGTCGGTATTGCGTCGGCCGGGCGAGGAGCGCCGCTATGCCGTGGCGCTGAGCGAGATCGTGGACGAGTCCGCCGCCCCCCCGGCGCGCGACACGCTGCTCTGGTACCGGCTTGCCTGCGCACTGCCGGAGTCGCTGCCCGATCGAAGCACCGCCTCGCTGACGCCGGAAAATGCCCAGGCGGCGCGCGACGACTATCGTTTCGTGCTGCAAAAGCTCGGCCCCTGCGGGCGCGAGCGTCAGATGCCGACCGCCAGCGACTGACCCGTGACCGCATGCGCGGCGGCGAGATAATCGACCGCCGCCGCGATCGCCTCGTCCGCAGCCCCCTCGGCCGGGATCACCGCGTTGATCCGCGCGCCCGGCGCCGCCGCGATGGCGAGCGGGGCGATCGCCGCCTCGACCATCGCCTGGGACAGCGCGTCGCGACCGGGACGGATGACCAGCACCAAATCCTCACCGGGATGCCCGGCGACCACGCCTGCGATATCGACGTCGGGCGCAAGATCGACTCGCCGCGCCGTCACGCGCGTCAACGGCGGTGGCGGACCAGCGTGATGCCGATCGCCTCGCCATCCTCGGCGATCGCCAGCTTCACGATCTTCACCTGCACGCGGCGGACCCGCTTGTCCTGAAGGAACAGCGTGTCGCAGATATGGTCGGCAACCCCTTCGATCAGCGTGAAATGCACGCCCTCGGGCAGCTGGGTCGCAGCATGTTTCAGATCGAGATAGTTTTTGGACTCGGTCAGCGGGCTGTCGGGCGTGTAGCGCGCCGGACAGTCGAGATCCACGGTCAGCGAGATGCGCAGCGGCTGCGGCAGGTGCGTTTCCTCGGAATAGATGCCGGTCAGCACCTGGACTTCGAGGTCGTGGACTTCGAGCTGGAGACGGTCTTCCATTCCCGCGCCTGTAGCAGAGCCCGCGCCGAAGGAAAGCTTGCATCCCCCCGCCGTCGCGCTAAGGGCGCGCGTCCCCCTCCCCGCACCACCGGACTTCAGCTTCTTGACCGTGATGACCGCCCTTGTCCCGCTCGACGCGGTCGCACCCGATGCGGTCGAGGCTTTGCTGGACCGTGCCTTTCCGCCCGGACGGCAGGCGCGCACCGCGTATAAGGTGCGGGGCAGCGTGCGGCCGATCGCCTCGCTGTGCTTTGCCGCAGTCGCGGGGACCCGCCTGATCGGATCGATCCAGTGCTGGCCGGTCGCCCTGACCGACGACGACGGCCGCGCGCATCCGATGGTCATGGTCGGTCCGGTCGCGGTCGAACCGGAGCATCAGCAGGGCGGGATCGGGCGCGAACTGCTCCGCCACATGCTCGATGCCGCCGCCGCGCAGGGGCGTGACCGCGCGATGATGCTGATCGGCGACCCGGAATATTATGGCCGTTTCTTCGGCTTTTCCGCCGAGCGCACCGCCGACTGGCGCCTGCCCGGCCCGGTCGAGCGACACCGGCTGCTGGCGCGCGGGCCCGACGTGCCTGCACTCGCCGGGATGCTCGGCCCCGATACGGGGCAGGGCCAGGGTCTTTACCTGCCCGGCCAGCATCCCTAACTCGGTCGCATCATGCCGATGGCACCACCCCCCGATCTGTCCGCGCTGAGCCTGGCCGAAATCGTCCAGGCGATGGAGGCGCAGAAGCTGCCCCCCGTCTCGCAATGGCACCCCAGCCATTGCGGCGACAGCGAGATGCGGATCGCGCGCGACGGCACCTGGTTTCATCAGGGCAGCCCGATCACCCGGCCCGCCATGGTCCGCCTGTTCTCCACCATATTGCGGCGCGAACCCGATGGCCGCCATGTGCTGGTCACGCCGGTCGAAAAGCTCGACATCGCGGTCGAGGACGCGCCTTTCGTCGCCACCGCGCTGAAGGCCGAAGGACAGGGTGAAAACGGACGCCTGGTGTTCCAGCTCAACACCGGCGATCTGGTCGCGGCGGGGCCGGACCATGGTCTGCGCTTCGTCGAGGGCGAGGATGGCCCCCGCCCCTATGTGCATGTCCGGGACGGGCTGGAAGCGTTGATCGCGCGGCCGGTCTATTACGAACTAGCCGAACGGGCGCTGGCGGGCGACGGCGATGTGCCCGGCGTGTGGAGTGACGGCGTCTTCTTTCCCCTGACGCCCTCGCCCGCCGCATGACGCTGGCCGAAAGGCTGGCAGCGGCGATGGCGCGGATACCGGCGACCGACCTGCTGACCGGCGACGGTGTCGAGCCGCATGAGATCGGCGCGACGCCCACCGCCGCCGCCGTGCTGGTGCCCGTGACCGATCGGGCGGAGCCGGGCGTGCTGCTGACCCAGCGAACCGAAACCTTGCGCAACCATGCCGGGCAGATCGCCTTTCCCGGCGGCCGCGCCGACCCCGGCGACGCCGATCTGGTCGCGACCGCGCTGCGCGAGGCGGAGGAGGAGATCGGGCTGCCCGCCGCCACCGTCACCGTCGTCGGACTGGCCGATCGCTACCGCACCGTTACCGGGTTCGAGGTGACGCCGATCGTCGGCGTCATCCCGCCCGACCTGACGCTGACCCCCGCCGAGGCGGAAGTCGCGGACCTGTTCGAGGTGCCGCTGTCCTTCCTGCTCGACCCTGCCCATCACCACCGGGTCAGCGCGCCGTGGCGCGGGCGGACCCGCCATTTCTACGAGATATTATGGAACGACCGGCGCATCTGGGGCGCGACCGCGGCGATGATCGTCAACCTGTCACGGCGGATGCAATGGACGGCATGACGCCCGGCCCCGCGCCCTGGGCCGACCGCCCCGAGCTGATCGCTCTTGCCGAGCGGCTGGAGGGTCGTTTCGTCGGCGGCGCGGTGCGCGACATGCTGCTGGGCCTGGCCGTCGCCGATATCGACCTGGCGACGCCGCTGTCGCCCGAGACGGTGATCGACCGGGTGCGCGCCAGTGGATTCAAGCCGGTGCCGACCGGCATCGCGCATGGCACGATCACGGTCGTCCTGCCCGACGGGCCGGTCGAGGTTACGACGCTGCGCCGCGACGTGTCGACCGATGGCCGCCATGCCGTCGTCGCCTTTACCGACGACTGGCGCGAGGACGCGGCGCGGCGCGATTTCACGATGAACGCGCTCTATGCCGATCCCGCGACCGGCGAACTGTTCGATTATTTCGGCGGTCTGGACGATCTGAAGGCCGGGCGCGTGCGCTTCATCGGCGACCCTTTGCAGCGGATCGCCGAGGATCATTTGCGCATCCTGCGCTTCTTCCGTTTTCATGCGCGGTTCGGCCATGCGGTCGACGAGGCCGGGCTGGCGGCCTGTGCGGCGCGGGCCAACGATCTGATGGCGCTGTCACGTGAGCGGATCGCGGCGGAACTGCTGAAACTGCTGGTCGCCGCCCGCGCCGTCCCGGTCGTGGCGCTGATGGTCGAGCACGGCATATTCCGTGCGGTCATCCCCGAAATCGACGCCGGCGGCGTGGAACGGTTGAGCCGAGTCGCCGAGCGCGAGGATGCGGCAGGAATCGCGCCGGATGCCATCCGGCGACTCGCCGCGCTCTTGCCCCCGGACGCAGCGGAAAATGTCGGCGCGCGGCTGAAGCTGTCCAACACGGATCGCAAGCGCCTGATCGCCGCGACGGCCGGGCCGGGCGAGGAAGGGCCTCGCGCGCTGGCCTATCGCACGGGGCTGACCAGCGCGGTGGACCGGCTGTTGCTCGCGGGCGAGTCGGTCGATTCGATTCGCGACTGGACGCCCCCTTCCCTGCCGCTGACCGGCGGTGCGTTGGTCGAACGCGGGATCGGCAAGGGGCCGGAGGTGGCGCGGCTGCTTCGCCGAATCGAGACCCAATGGATTGCGGAAGGTTTTCCCGACGCCGAACGGGTCGGTCAGATTGCCGACGCGGCGGTGGCTCAGGCCTGATCGGCGATCATCGCCCAGGCGGCTTCGGGATCGAGCGGGCGGGCGTAGTAATAGCCTTGCCCGTGGCTGCACCCCAAAGCGGCCAGCGTCTGGCCCAGTTCGACCGTCTCGATCCCCTCGGCGGTGGTCTTCATGCCCAGCGCCTGCGCCAGGCCCAATATGGCGCGGACGATGGCGATCTTGTCGCGGTCGGCCAGCATCCCCGACACGAAGCTGCGGTCGATCTTCAAGATGTCGATCGGCAGTTTCTGGAGATAGGCAAGGCTGGAATAGCCGGTGCCGAAATCGTCCATCGCAATGGTCGGGCCGAGCTTCTTGAGCGCGTTCATGATCGCGCTGACCCGGTCGGGATCGCCGACGATGGCGCTTTCGGTCAGCTCCAGGATCAGCCGCTCCCCCGCCACGCGCGCCTTGGCCAGCGCCGATTCGATGACCGCCGGGATGTCGTCACGCTGCAACTGGATCGCCGAGACATTGACCGACATGCGCACGCCGCAGTTCCCGCCCGCGCGCCGGTCCCACTCCGCCAGCTGCAGCAACGCCTGATTGGCGGCCCAGCGCCCCAGCGGCACGATCAGCCCCGATTCCTCGGCGACGGGGATGAAGTCGACCGGCGAATGATCGCGGCCGTCCGCATCGCGCCACCGGGCCAGCGCCTCGAACGCGATGGTCCGGCCGGTGCTCAGGTCGCAGATCGGCTGATAGGCGAGATGAAGTTCTTCCTGCCCGATCGCCCGGCGAAGCGCGGTTTCCATCGCGAATTGCGCCCGCGCGATGGTGAAGGCCTGGGGATGATAGACTTCCGTCCGCCCCGCCGCCTTGGCGTGCTTGACCGCGAACTGGGCGTGGCGGATCAGCTCCTCGGCATCGCCGTCCGGCCCTTCGTTGAAGGCGATACCGACCGATGCCTCGACATTGACCTCATAGTCGGTCAGCCGGAACGGTGCGCGCAGCGCCCGGTCGATCCGGTCGGCAAGGACATGCGCCTCCGCCTCGCTGCCGTCGATCATCATCAGGATGCCGAACTCGTTGCCGCCGATCCGCCCGATCGAGTCGCGCGACCGCAGCGCCCCTTTCAGGCGGCGCGCCACGGTGATGAGCAGTTCGTCACCGACC
>DXIH01000002.1 GCA_019112965.1 Candidatus Sphingomonas excrementigallinarum
CAAGGCGCTGGGCCGGATCGGCGTGCGGTCGCTGGCCTGGTTCATCTCGGCCAGCCTCGTCTCGCTCAGCCTGGGCATGTTGCTCGTCAACCTGCTCCATCCCGGTGTCGGCCTGAACCTGCCGCTGCCCGCCGTCACCGCCGATAGCGGGGTGGTGAAGGCTGGGTTCGACCTGCAGAAATTCGTCACCCACCTCGTCCCCGCCTCGCTGATCGAGGCGATGGCGACGAACGAAGTCCTCCAGATCGTCATCGGATCGCTCTTCCTGGGCGTCGCGATCACGGCGGTCGGCGAGCGGGCCGCGCCGCTCGTCCGTGCGGTCGACGCGCTGGTCGCGGTGATGCTGCAGGTGACGGATTACGTCATGCGCGTCGCGCCGGTCGCCGTATTCGCCGCCGTCGCGGGCACGCTGACCGAGCAGGGGCCGTCGGTCATCGGCAAGCTCGCCATTTTCATGGGCAGTTTCTATCTGGGGTTGATCCTGCTGTGGTGCGTGCTGCTCGGCGTCGCCACGCTGTTCATCGGGCCGCGCATCCGCGACCTGATCGCGCATATCCGCGCACCGCTGATCCTCGCCTTCTCGACCGCCTCATCCGAGGCCGCCTATCCCCGCATCCTGGAGGGATTGGACCGGTTCGGCGTGCCGCCGCGCATCGCCAGCTTCGTGCTGCCGCTGGGCTATTCGTTCAATCTCGACGGCTCGATGATGTACATGACCTTTGCGTCGCTGTTCATCGCGCAGGCTTATGGCATCGACCTGTCGATCGGGCAGCAGATCACCATGCTGCTGGTCCTGATGGTCACGTCGAAGGGGATTGCGGGCGTGCCCCGTGCCTCGCTGGTCGTGATCGCCGCGACCATGCCGATGTTCAACATTCCCGAGGCCGGATTGCTGCTCATCCTCGCGGTCGACCATTTTCTCGACATGGGCCGCTCGGCGACGAACGTGATCGGTAATGCGGTGGCGAGCGCGGTCATCGCGAAGTGGGAAGGTCCGCTCGATCCGCCCGAGCCGGTCGATGTGGCGTCGCTCCACGCCCCCTCGGGCACGCCCGCGAAGGACGCCCCCGACAGCTTCCGCCAGATCGGGGGGCATTGATCGCCAGACCCTATGCCTCACGCATAGGCATAGGGTCCGCCCTTGGCGAGCGCCGCCTGATAGGTCGGACGAGCATGGATCCGCTCCAGCCACGCGATGGTGGCGGGGCGGCGCTCGTCCAGCCCGGCGCGCGACCGGGCGGCCTCCAGCGGGAAGCTCATGATGATGTCGGCGGCCGTCATCTGCTCGCCCGCGAACCAAGGCGAACGCGCCAGTTCGCTTTCGACATAATCCAGATGCCGGTCGACCATGGGCTGGAACCGCTTCATCGCCACCTTGCCCATGACAGGGATACGGCTGAGCACCAGCGTCACGAACAGCGGCGGCATCAGCGAACCTTCGGCATAATGCAGCCAGAAACGCCAGCGCTGCATCGCCTCCCGGTGGGCGGGCGGCCCCAGGCGACCATCGCCCTTGCCGACCAGATATTCGATGATCGCGCCCGTCTCGGCGATCACCAGCCCGTCATCCTCGATCACCGGCGACTTGCCGAGCGGATGCACAGCGCGCAACTCGCGGGGGGCCAGCATCGTCTTCGGATCGCGCTTGTAGCGTTTGACCTCATAGGGGAGACCGAGTTCCTCCAACATCCAGAGGATGCGTTGCGAGCGGCTGTTTTCGAGATGATGGACGATGATCGTCATGGCTGTCCCCCATAGTCGCGCGCGATAACGCGTCAGGAACGGGTCGGGGTGCAACGCGGTGCGGACTAGACGTTGGTTGAACTTTGCATCAGCCATGACCGGAGCGGAGCAAAAGGATTTGGCCCAAGGATGGTGGTCAGGAATCCACCCTATCAGAAGCCCCTTATGTAAGCCTGAGACCCATTGCCTGCGTGACAAGAAAAGAATGGGCTGAATGGCGATTGCGCCAGGGCCGATCAACATTCAGCCAAGATGCCACACATTCCTCCCCTGCGAGGGGAAGGGGGCCCCCAAAAGGATGGTGGAGGGGTGTCGCCGGTGGTGGGGAAGGTCCGACCTCTCTGACCGGGACACCCCTCAGTCAGGCTTTCGGCCTGCCACCTCCGCTAGACCGTGATGACGTTGCGTTGAACCAAGGAGAGCCCCTCCCCTTCAGGGAAGGGGTTGGGGTGGGGCCTCGCCATAGGCCTCACGCTTGTGGAAGCGCCCCACCCCCGGCCCCTCCCCTGAAGGAGAGGGGTGAGTTCATCTCATGTCATCATGCTCTAGAAGGGGAGGAATAGCGTGGATGTCGATCCGGTCTAAGCCGTCGCCTGCCAGATCCAGGCCGTTGCGGGCAGCGTGATCCGATCGCCGACCCGATATTCCGCGAGCCGGGTGCCAAGAGCGTTCAGGAGGCGTTCGCGCTCCGGCGGCGCGGCCTGCGCCAAGGCGCGCGCGGCGGGACCGATCTTCGACAGGAAGGACAGCGCATCCTCGAGCGGATCGCGGCCTTCTCCCACCACATAGTCGAAGGAGACGCGCGCGGCGCTGTCAGGCTGCCATCGGCTTTTCGTCAGCCAGTCACTTACCCGGTTCATGTCGGCAAAGGCGAAGGGGCCCGGCAAGTATCCCTGCTCCTCCGGTGGCGCGACACCGATCGCCGCATCGGCGAGCGTCGCGAAGCCATTGGCCACTCTCTCCGCAAAGCAGGAGAAGACCAGCCGCGCGCCATCACGCGCTGCCCCCCGCAGGCTCGTGAGCGCCGCCACCGGATCGGGAAAGAACATGACGCCGTGGCGCGAACACATCAGGTCGAACGGGCCTTCGTCCGCCGAAACGGTCAGCGCATCGCCGCATCGGAAGTGCAGACGGTCGCCCGCCACCTCTCCCGCCCGGCCCCGTGCCACCGCGACCAGCTCCGCCGACAGGTCGACCCCCGTCACGCAAAGTCCCGGCCGTGCCGCCCGCAACGCCAGGCTGGTCGCACCGCCACCGCTGCCGATATCGAGTGCGTGGCCTGTTTCAGGTGCGACAGAGGCGATCGCGGCATCGAGATGGCGTGACAGGTCCGCCAGGCTGCGGTCGGTGCGACGCCACTCCGCCGCCCAGACATCGCCGACGCGACCGCGCCAATCCATCCCGCTCGTCATCGCCCGCCCCGTACGTTCACGCATCCCACAACAAAACGGCCCGCCATCGCTGGCGGGCCGTATGTCATCAGATGTCGTCCTCGGCGTCGGGACCGGTCATCATTTCCTCTGCGACCTTCTCCGTGCGCTGGCGGATCGCCCGTTCGAGGCGGTCGGCCATGTCGGGATTGTCGCGCAGGTAATTCTTGGCGTTTTCACGCCCCTGCCCGATCCGCACCGAGTCGTAGGAGAACCAGCTGCCCGACTTCTCGACCAGACCCGCCTTGACGCCCAGGTCGAGGATCTCGCCGATCTTCGAGATGCCTTCGCCATACATGATGTCGAATTCGACCTGCTTGAACGGCGGCGCGACCTTGTTCTTCACGACCTTCACACGGGTCGCGTTGCCGGTCACTTCCTCACGATCCTTGATCGCGCCGGTACGGCGGATGTCGAGGCGGACGGATGCATAGAATTTCAGCGCATTGCCGCCCGTCGTCGTCTCCGGATTGCCGTACATCACGCCGATCTTCATGCGCAGCTGGTTGATGAAGATCACCATGCAGCGCGAACGGCTGATGGAGCCGGTCAGCTTGCGAAGCGACTGCGACATCAGGCGGGCCTGGAGCCCGACATGGCTGTCGCCCATCTCGCCCTCGATTTCGGCACGTGGCACGAGGGCGGCGACCGAGTCGACCACCAGCACGTCGATCGCGTTCGAGCGGACGAGCGTGTCGGTGATTTCCAGCGCCTGTTCGCCGGTGTCCGGCTGCGACACGATCAGTTCGTCGATATTGACGCCCAGCTTTTTGGCATAGACGGGGTCGAGCGCGTGTTCGGCGTCGACGAAGGCGGCGGTGCCGCCCATCTTCTGTGCCTCGGCGATGACGTGCAGCGCCAACGTGGTCTTGCCCGAGGATTCAGGGCCATAGACCTCAATCACGCGGCCGCGCGGCAAGCCGCCGACGCCCAGCGCGATGTCGAGGCCGAGCGAGCCGGTCGAGATCGCCTCGACCTGCATCGTCTCCTTCTGCCCCAGCTTCATCGCCGAGCCCTTGCCGAATGCCCGGTCGATCTGGGCGAGTGCGGCGTCGAGCGCCTTTTGCCGGTCTGCGTT
>DXIH01000035.1 GCA_019112965.1 Candidatus Sphingomonas excrementigallinarum
CCTCGCCGCCGACAAGCCGCAGGCCGAAGGCCTGATGAAGTCGGGCGCGACCTGCATCGCCTATGAGACGGTCACGTCCCCGCGCGGCGGCGTGCCGCTGCTCAAGCCGATGTCGGAAGTCGCGGGCCGCATGGCGGTGCAGGTCGGCGCGCATTATCTGGAAAAGCAGCAGGGCGGTCGCGGTATCCTGCTCGGCGGCGTGCCCGGCGTGGCGCCTGCTAAGGTCGCGATCCTGGGCGGCGGCGTCTCTGGCGTGAACGCCGCGCAGATGGCGGTCGGCCTGCGCGCCGACGTCACCATCTATGACATCAACAACGACCGTCTGGCCGAGCTGGACATGTTCTTCTCCAGCCAGATCAAGACCGCCTATGCGTCGAAGGCGGCGATCGCGGCGGCGGTGAAGAACGCCCATCTCGTCATCGGCGCGGTGCTGGTCCCCGGTGCGGCGGCCCCGAAGCTCGTCACGCGCGACATGCTGAAGACGATGAAGCGCGGCTCGGTGATGGTCGACATCGCGATCGACCAGGGCGGCTGCTTCGAGACCAGCCATGCCACCACCCACCAGGACCCGGTGTTCGAGGTCGACGGCGTGATCCATTACTGCGTCGCCAACATGCCTGGCGCGGTCGCCCGCACCTCGACCTTCGCACTGAACAACGCGACGCTGCCCTTCGCGGTGAAGCTGGCGAACATGGGCGCCGAGGCCGCGATGAAGGCCGATCCGCATCTGGCGGGGGGCCTGAACGTCTCGGGCGGCAAGATTCGCCACGCGGCGGTCGCCGAAGCGCTCGATCTGCCGTTCGAGGCCTGGGCGGGCTAAAGCCCTTCAGCCGGTTGCACTGAGCGAAGTCGAAGTGCGCGCCACGGACTTGGTCGCAAGGCTGGTCCGTGGCCTTCGACTTCGCTCAGGCTGAACGGGTTTCAGGATTTGATCCCCCGCTCCGTTCACGCTGAGCGAAGTCGAAGCGCACGCTCTTTCCTCTCCCACAAGGGCCCGAGCAAGTTCGCGCGAACCAAAAGAAACAAAACTGGAACATCGCCGTTGATCCCGTCGAAAGGATCAACCGATGACCGACAACCCCAAGACCGAGCCCTTCTCGAACGCCGAGAAGGATCCCGATGACTGGACCACTGGCGACGAGAAGATGACCGGCGCGCAGGCCAGTTATCTGAAGACCCTGTCCGAAGAGGCGGGCGAAGAGTTCGACGATACGCTGACCAAGGCGGATGCCTCCAAGCAGATCGACGCGCTCCAGGCCAAGACCGGCCGGGGCCAGTAAGCCCTTATTGCCCCATCATCCGAATCGCCTGATCGAGCAGCATCACCCGCTGCTCGATCGCCGGGCGATAGGCGGCATCGGCGGGGGACAGCTCCAGTGCGCGGCCCCAGAACATCCGTGCCTTGCGGAAATCGCCCACCCGCATCCACGCCAGCCCCTCGAAGAAGAAGGGCGCAGGGTCTCTGGGCCCCAAGGTGCGGGCACGGCGAAAGGCGAAGCGGGCGGCGGGCGACATCTGATAGCCGTCATGCGCGAACAGCACGTTGCCCAGCTCGGTCCAGTACGGCACGCTGCCCCGATCGCCGCCGACCGCGCCCAGCATGACCTGCACCGCCGTCCGCTTGTTGCCCGATCGCGACAGGGCGTCGGCCGCAGTGAACATCGCGGCCTCGCCGCCGTAACGCCCGATCAGCTGTCCGCGCAGTTCAGAAATCGCATCATTGTCGAGCAGCGGATCGGGACGCGGCGCGGGCGCGCTGGCCGCCAGGGTCGGCCGCCCCTGCCATGCATAGCCCACCCCGCCCAGCGCCAGCGCGGCGCCCAGCATCGTCCAGAGCGCTCGCGGAAAACGCAGCCACAATGCCGTGCCCATCGCCGCAGCGGCGATCAGCAGCAGGATCAGCCAGCCCATCAGCGCCGCTTCCGAAAGCTGGACCGCGCGATCCACGCGCCAATCGCCAGAAGCAGGATCGGCGTTGCCCAGAGCAGCGCGGTTGCGCCCGACAGGGGCGGATCATAGCTGACATAATCGCCGTACCGCTCGATCAGCCATTTGCGGATCGCCTCGGGTTGCTCGCCGCGCGCGATCCGCTGGCGGACCAGAGCGCGCATGTCGGCGGCCATGTCGGCGTCGCTGTCCGCGATCGACTGTCCCTGGCACACGACGCAACGCAGCTCGCCCATCAGCGCGCGGGCCTGCGCCTCCGCACGGGGATCAGGCAGCTGGATATTGCCGTAATCGACCGAAGGCGGCGCGGCGGCCAGCAGCAGGGCGAGCGACAGGCTCATCGCGCCGCGGCCATATCGCGGACGATCTGGTCCACCTGATCGGCGCGGATATCGCCGATATATTGCCGCACGATCCGCCCGCGTCCGTCGATCAGGAACGTCTCCGGCACGCCCGACGAACCGAGCGCCATCTGCACCCGGCTGCGGCTGTCGTCGCCGATCGCGCCATAAGGATCGCCGTTGCGACGCAGGAAGGCGGCGATGGCGGGCCCCGTGTCATGGATCGCGATCGCGTCGATCGGCACCCCGCGCGCCTTGAGCGCCATCAGCTGCGGCGCCTCGGCGATGCAGGGGATGCACCAGCTGGCAAAGACGTTGAGCAGACGCGGTTTGCCGGTGCCGAAATCGCTGCTCGCCAGTCCCGGCTTGCCCGACACCATCGGCTCCAGCTTGAAAGCGGGAAGCGGCTTGTCAACCAAGGTCGAATGCACCGTCGTGTCGGCGGGCCGCATCAGCCCGACCGCGACCACCGCGAAGAACACCCCGAACAGCCCCAGCGGCAACCAGATCAGCGCACGCTTCATCCCCACAGAGCCTCCCGCCGCCGCTGTTGCCACGCCTTGAACCACCGCCCGACCAGCGCCAGCACGCCGCCCAGCGCGATCAGCACGCCGCCCAGCCAGATCAGCGTCACGAACGGCTTCCACCACAGCCGCAACTGCCAGCGGCCGGTCGCGGCATCCTGTTGCCCCAGGACGGTGTAGAGCTGCCCGTCCCAGCGGGTCGCGATGGCGCTTTCGCTGGTCGTAGTCGGCGGATCGGTGAAGAAGCGCTGCTGCGGGCGCAGGGTCTCTCCGTCGCCGTCTCGCGTCGCGGTCAGCCTCGCCTCCAGCGCCGACCAGTTCGCCCCGACATTGGGATAGATGCGGTCGAGCTTCACGCGCCACGGGCCGACGATCGTCGCCTGCCCCGGATACAGCGCGACCAGCCGCTCGGCGGTAAAGGCGCTGTCGCACGCCATGCCGATCATGCTGACGCCCAAGCCGACATGCGCGACCACCATGCCCCAGATCGGCAGGGGCGTGCGCCGCCAGTTGCGCCGGGTGATCGGCAATATGCTGGCGACGATCAGCCCGACGCCGAAGGACAGGCCGAGCAGCGACAGCACGCCCATGCCCCCGGTCAGGGTCAGCATCAGCGCAAAGATCCCCGCCGCCGCGACCATCGGCCACAACATGCGGATCAGCACCGCCTCGGCCTCGTCACTCCGCCAGCGCAAGGCGGGCCCGACCGCCATCACCGCGACCAGAACCAGCGCGATCGGCCCGGCGGCGGCGTGGAAGAAGGGCGGCCCGACCGACAGCCGCACACCGAAGCCTGCCGCGACCAGCGGATAGAGCGTACCGATCAGCACGATGCCCAGGATCACCGAGAGCAGCAGATTGTTGACGACCAGCCCGCCCTCGCGGCTGACGAACGCGAAGCTCCGCCCCGCCCGCACCTGCCCGATCCGCGCGCCGAACAGCGCCAGCGCCCCGCCGATATAGACACCCAGCAGCGCCAGGATGAATGCTCCGCGCCGGGGATCGACGGCAAAGGCATGGACGCTGGTCAGGATGCCGGATCGCACCAGGAAGGTGCCGATCATCGACATGGAGAAGGCGACGACCGCCAGCATCACCGTCCACGCCCGAAGGCCGTCGCGCGCCGCCAGCACATTGACCGAATGAAGCAGCGCGGTCGCAGCCAGCCACGGCATCAACGAAGCATTCTCGACCGGGTCCCAGAACCACCAGCCGCCCCAGCCCAGTTCATAATAGGCCCAATAGGACCCAGCCGTGATGCCGATGGTCAGCAGCACCCAGGCGCCCAGCACCCAGGGCCGCATCGCGCGCGCGAAGGCCGGGCCGACCTGCCCCGTCACCAGTGCACCGACTGCGAAGGAAAAGGCGACCGACAGCCCGACATAGCCCGCATAGAGCGTCGGCGGATGGAAGGCCAAGCCGGGGTCCTGCAACAGCGGATTGAGCCCCTGCCCCTCGATCGGCGCCGGGTTCAGCCGGGCGAAGGGATTGGAGGCGAACAGCAGAAAGGCATAGAAACCCAGCGCAATTGCGCCCTGCGCCGCCAGCGTCGCGACATGGGTCGGCCGGTCGAGCGTGCGCTCCCTCCACGCGACCAGCGCCCCGCCTGCGCCCAGGATCGTGACCCAGAGCAGCATCGACCCTTCGTGATTGCCCCAGGCGCCGGCGAATTTGTAGATCCAGGGCTTGGCCGAATGGCTGTTCTCGGCGACCAGCTTGACCGACAGATCGGTGTTCAGGAACACCGCGATCAACGCCCCCATCGCGATGGCGACCAGCGCGCCCTGCACGATCGCGACCGGGCCGATCGCGGCCATCGCCTGCTCACCCGCCGCGTCCTTGCGCCTCAGCGCGAGAACGCCGAGCAGCAGTTGCAGCCCCGCCAGCATCGCGGCGAACCAGAGCGCGGCCAGACCGGCTTCGGCGATCACGGCTCCAGGCTCCGGCTCTCGTGCATCTTGCCCGCCATTTCGGGGGGCATGTATTTCTCGTCATGCTTGGCGAGCAGGTTGGTCGCGACGAAGCGGCCATCGGGCTGGAATTGCCCCTCGGCCACCACGCCCGATTTCTCGCGGAACAGGTCGGGGGTGATCCCGGCAAAGGTGACGGGCGTCGTCGCCTTGCCGTCCGTCACGACGAAACGCACCGTCACGCCGTCGGGCGCGCGCTTCACCGATCCCGCCTCGACCATTCCGCCCAGCCGCACCGCCTTGCCCAGCGGCAGGCCCTGCGCTTTTGCGTCGGAGGGGGTATAGAAGAACGCCGCCTGGTCCTTCATCGCCGACATGGCGAGCAGGACCGCCGCGACGATCGCGGCCAGCGCCAGCAGCGCCAGCGTGAGGCGTTGGGATTTGGGCGTCATTTCTCGGCGCGCTTCATCGCCAGATAGCTGATGAGCGTCAACGCGCCCGCCCCGCCCAGCATGACCGCATAGGCCGCCGCCACGAACGCCATCTGGTTCATGCGCGCGCCATCCGCCGCATCCGCGCCTCGGCCTTGGCTCTGGCCAACAGGGTCCGCATCCGCATCAGCACGATGGCCCCAAACAGGAAGGTGAAGCCGCCCACTGCGATGGGCAGCGGCCACAGCAGGGATTTGTCGATGCTGGAGCCGGTCAGCCCGATCGACTGGCCTTGGTGCAGCGTGTTCCACCATACCACCGAGTAACGGATGACCGGCAACAACGCCGTGCCCGCCAAGCCATACAATGCCGGTATCCGACCGTCCCCGCCCCGATCGGCGTCGGCCCGCGCCAGCGCGATATAGCCCAGATAGACGAACAGGAGGAGCAGCATCGAGGTCAGTCGCCCGTCCCATTGCCACCATGTCCCCCAGGTCGGCCGCCCCCAGATCGACCCCGTCGCCAGGCACAAGGCGGTGAAGACCGCCCCCGGCCAGGCGATGGCCCGCCCCGCGACCTGCGCGAGCGGATGCCGCCACACGATCAGCGAAAGGCTGGCCAGCGCGATCCCGCTCCATCCGCCCATGCCCAGCCAGGCGGCGGGGACGTGGATATAGAGGATGCGCACCGTCTCGCCCTGAAGATAATCGGGCGGCGTCATGACGAGCCCGGCCCAGACCGCGACCACGATCAGCGCGATCCCCAGCCCCAGGAAAATCCCGGTCAGCGGACGAGCGATCTTCAGGAAACGCGCAGGATTCGCAAGGGTGTGCAGAGTGGCCACGATGACAGGACTGTAAGGCGGTTTTTCGGGCGCGTCATCCGTGTTTCCGGCCCGGCTTACCCCTCTTCTTAAGCCCCTCCCGTAAACGGGACGGGTTTGGGGAGGGCATGGGGTCTCGTAGAGACCATCGCTTGCGGCATGCCCTCCCCCATCCCCTCCCGCTTGCCGGAGGGGCGTGAGGCTCATCAGCTGCGGACCTGCTTCTCCCATGACTCGTCTTCACTCCATGGCATCCCTATCAGGGGAGCAAAGGGGACCTTCACATCATCATGCCTGTATTCCACCGCCTGCCTCTGCTCGCCATCGTGCTCGCGCCCGCCACCCTCTCCGCGCAAACGACCGAGCCCGACACCATCGTCGTCACCGGCCGCGGCCTGAGCGACCAACCCGGCGACCGCGCGCTGGACGTGGTGACGATCGACCGCGACCGGATCGCGCAGAATGCCTCGCAGCGGCTGGAGAATGTCCTCGCCGACGTCGCCGGGCTCCAGCAGTTCCGCCGCTCGGACAGCCGTTCGGCGCATCCGACGTCGCAGGGCATCACCTTGCGCGGGCTGGGCGGCAATGCGTCGAGCCGGGCGCTGCTGGTGCTGGACGGCGTGCCGCAGGCCGACCCGTTCGGCGGCTGGGTGGTCTTTCCCGCTTATGCGACCGGACGGCTGGGCCGCATCCGGGTGACTCGCGGCGGCGGGTCGGGCTTTTGGGGGCCGGGCGCGCTGGCGGGTACGATCGAGATGGACAGCGCCACGCCCGACCAGCTGTTCCCGTTGGACATGGCCCTTTCCTATGGCAGCCGCAATGCGATCGATGCGCAAGGGTCCGCGTCGCTGGTGCGGGACGGCGGCTTCCTGACGATGTCCGGCGCCTATGCCCGTGGCGACGGCTTCATTCCTGTCGTCGAGGGCCAGCGGGGCCCCGCAGACCGGCCCGCGCCTTACGAACAATATTCCGGTGCTGCGCGCGGGGTCGTCGGAATCGCGCCCGCCACCGAGTTGCAGATGACGCTGGCCGCCTTCCACGACGCGCGCGACCGGGGGACCGACTTCACCGACAATCGTTCGGACGGCGCGGATGCCAGCGTGCGGCTGGTCGGGCGCGGCGCCTGGGGCTGGTCGGCGCTGGCCTATGTCCAGACGCGGCAATTCGCCTCGCGCTATGCCAGCGTGAATGCCGCTCGGACGGCGGCCACGCTGACGCTCGACCAGTATAACGTTCCCGCCACCGGCCTGGGCGGACGGGTGGAGGTGTCGCCGCCGCTTGGCGACAGCTTCACGTTGCGGCTGGGCGGCGATATTCGCGACACCAGCGGGCGGACGCAGGAGCGCTATACCTATGTCGCGGGGCTCCCCACCCGGCGGCGTGAGGCGGGCGGCGCGACGCGGACCATGGGGCTGTTCGCCGACGGCAGTGTCGAGGCGGGCGGGCTGACCATCACCGCCGCTGCACGCGTGGATGACTGGCGCATCCGCAACGGACGGCTGGACGAGGGCGTGCTGGCGACCGGCGCGGTGCTGACCGATACCGATTTTCCGAACCGCTCGGGGCAGGAATTTACCGGGCGACTGGGTGCCGCGCTGCGGGTCGTCCAGCCGCTGATCCTGCGCACGGCGGCCTATCGCGGGTGGCGACTGCCGACGCTCAACGAACTCTACCGGCCGTTCCGCGCGGGAGCGGACGCGACCGCCGCCAATGCCGCGCTGAACCCCGAACGGGTCGAGGGGGTCGAGGGCGGGTTCGACCTGACCCCGGCGGCCGGGGTTCGACTGTCGGGCACCTATTTCTTCAACCGGCTGACCGATGCCATCGCCAATGTGACGCTGGGTCGTGGGCCGGGGATGTTCCCCGGCGTCGGCTTCGTCGCGGCGAACGGCGTGTACCGGATGCGGCAGAATCTCGACGCGACCCGATCTCAGGGGTTCGAACTGGAGGCCAATGCCGCCGCCGGGCCGTTCAGCGCCCGCGCATCCTGGTCGCATGTCAGTGCGCGGGTCGAGGCATCGGGCAATGCCGCCCCGCTCGACGGCTTGCGTCCGGCCCAGACACCGCGCGACCAGTTTTCGGGGAGTTTGGCGGTCGAACGCCGCGGGGCGGTGTTGAGCGGAACGCTGCGCCATGTCGGGCGACAATATGAAGACGACCAGAATATCCGCTCGCTGGCGCCTGCGACGACGCTGGATGCCTATGCGGCGGTGCCGATCGTACGCGGCTGGCTGATCGAAGCGCGGGCCGAGAACCTCGCCGATGCGCGCGTCGAGGCGGCATATAGCGGCGCGGGGCTGATCGAGCGGGCGACGCCGCGGACGCTTTGGATCGGGGTTCGGACGCGGTTGTAAGCGATGGGACGTGCACTTCGACTTCGCTCAGTGCGAACGGGATTTGGCATTGAAGCCCAGCCTCCGTTCAGCCTGAGCGAAGTCGAAGGCCTCGCTACCCCCGCTTCTTCACCAATGCCGTCCGCAGGCACCGGCACACCACCTCACCCCGCTGGTTCAGCGCCTCGTGCCGGAACGTCACCAGCCCCGCGCCCGGCCGGGACTTGCTTGTCCGCAGGCCCGTCACCTCGCTCGTCGCGCGCAGCGTATCGCCCAGGAACACCGGCGCGGGCATGACCAGTTCGTCATAGCCCAGATTCGCCACCAGCGTCCCCAGCGTCGTCTCCCCCACCGACAGCCCGACCATCAACGAGAAAGTGAAGGTGCCGTTGACGAGGATCTGCCCGAACTCGCTGGCCTTCGCCGCCTCGGCATCGATGTGCAACGGCTGCGGATTATGGGTCATGGTCGAGAAGAGCAGATTGTCCGTCTCGGTCACGGTGCGGCGGATGGGATGGTCGATACGGTCGCCGATCGTCCAGTCGTCGAAGAAGCGCCCGCTCATGCCGCATCCTCCGCAAAGATGCGGACCAGCGCGATCCCCTCGGCCACCTGGCCGCCGGTTTCGGCCTTCAGGTCGGTGACCACGCCGTCAAAGGGCGCGGTCAGGACATGCTCCATCTTCATCGCCTCCAGCGTGACGAGCGGTTGGCCTGCGCGGACGGCCTGCCCCTCGGTCACGGCGACCGCGATGATCCGGCCGGGCATGGGCGACAGGATCGCGCCGTCCCCCGCCCCGCCTGCCGCCAGCCCATCGGCGCGCCAGCGGGTGAAGGACCAGCTCTGCCCGCCCTCGCAGATCAGCACTTCGTCGGACGGCGCCGGGGGCACCTCGCCCGCGTGCGCAAAATCGACGGTGATCGGTTGCCCGTTTAGCAGGAAGCGCGCGCTCCGGCGCGGCGCGGCGTTCAGGCGGAAGCCCGACAGTTCGTCCTGGCCGATCAGCGCCGCCGCCGCCTCGGCCAAAGCCTCTTCGGACGGCTCGGGCGGCGGCATCAGCGCGTCGCCCTCGCGTGCGATCAGCCCGGTATCGACCCGGCCGCTGGCGAAATCGGGATGGTCGAGCGCCTCGACCAGAAAGCCCGCATTGGTGCGCACCGGCCAGATCACCGCCTCGTCCAGCGCATCGGCCAGCGCCTCGCGCGCCGCCTCGCGGGTGTCGCCATGTGCGATGACCTTGGCGATCATCGGGTCGTACCAGGGGGTGATCTCCGCGCCTTCCTCGACGCCGGTGTCGATGCGGATCGCCGGGTCGTCGCCCAGGTCGAACACCTCCAGCGTGCCGATCGCGGGTAGAAAGCCCTTGGCCGGGTCCTCGGCATAGAGCCGGGCCTCGATGGCATGGCCATGGATGGACAAATCGCCCTGCGCCATCGGCAAAGGCTCGCCCGCCGCGACGCGCAGCTGCCATTCGACCAGATCAACGCCGGTGATCGCCTCGGTCACCGGATGCTCGACCTGGAGCCGGGTGTTCATCTCCATGAACCACACCCGGTCGGCGCGAAGCCCTTCCGAGGCGTCGGCGATGAACTCGATCGTGCCCGCCCCGACATAGTCCACCGCCTGCGCCGCGCGGACGGCGGCACCGCAGACGGCTTCACGGGTCGCATCGTCCATGCCCGGCGCTGGGGCTTCCTCGATCACCTTCTGGTGGCGGCGTTGCAGCGAACAGTCGCGCTCGAACAGATGAACCACCTGCCCATGGCGGTCGCCGAAGACCTGCACCTCGATATGGCGGGGCGAGAGGATATATTTCTCGATCAGCACCCGGTCGTCGCCAAACGAGGACGCCGCCTCGCGTCGGCAGGAGGCCAGCGCCTCCGCAAAACCGGCGGGGTCGTCAACGCGGCGCATCCCCTTGCCGCCGCCGCCCGCGACCGCCTTGATGAGGACGGGATAGCCGACTTTTTCGGCCTCGGCGGCGAGGCGGTCGGGCGACTGGTCCTCGCCCAGATAGCCCGGCGTGACGGGCACACCGGCGGCGATCATCCGCGCCTTGGCCGCGTCCTTCAGGCCCATGGCGCGGATGCTGTCGGGGTTGGGGCCGACCCAGACCAGCCCGGCGGCGATCACGCTTTCGGCGAACTCGGCATTTTCCGACAGGAAGCCATAGCCGGGGTGGATCGCCTCGGCCCCGCTGTCGCGCGCGGCGGCGAGGATGCGTGCGGCGTCCAGATAGCTCTCCCGCGCCGGGGCTGGGCCGATCAGAATGGCCTCGTCGGCCATGCGGACGTGCAGCGCCTGCGCATCGGCCTCGGAATAGACCGCGATGGTGCGCAGGCCCATCTCGCGTGCGGTACGGATGATGCGGCAGGCGATCTCGCCGCGATTGGCGATGAGGAGGCTCTTCATCATCAGGATTCCAGCTTCAACGTGATGGCTCCCGGTCGTTCGGCGATGGCGTCAAATATTACGGTCAGGATGCGATCGAACCGCTCACCGATCACCTTGCGTGCCGCCGCCGCGTTGGCGAGGGTCAGCGCGATCGGCGGCTCGACGACCGCGATGAGCAGGTCGAACAAGGCGTCGAGACTGCCGCCATACCATTCGACGCCGGAGGCTTCGCGGATACGGGCATGGAAATCGGCCTCGTCCTTGACGGTCGCGCCGTCGATCGTCAGGTCCATTCCCATCACATCCGGAACACCCCGAACCGGGGTGCCTCCGCGATCGGCGCGTTGAGGCACGCATCCAGCGCCAGACCCAGGACATCCCGCGTCTGCGCCGGATCGACGATGCCGTCGTCCCACAGCCGCGCGGTCGCGTACCAGGGATTGCCCTCATCCTCGTAACGCTGGCGGATCGGGGCCTTGAACGCCTCCGCCTCGTCGGGCGTCCAGTTCTCCGCATCGCGGTGGACGGTCGCCAGGACGCTCGCCGCCTGCTCGCCGCCCATCACGCTGATCCGCGCATTGGGCCAGGTGAACAGGAAGCGCGGCGAATAGGCGCGCCCGCACATGCCGTAATTGCCCGCGCCGAAGCTGCCGCCGATCAGCACGGTGATCTTGGGCACCTGCGCCGTCGCCACCGCCGTCACCAGCTTGGCGCCATGCTTGGCGATCCCTTCGGCCTCATAGCGGCCACCGACCATGAAGCCGGAGATGTTCTGGAGGAACAACAAGGGGATCCGCCGCTGGCACGCCAGCTCGATAAAGTGCGCGCCCTTCTGCGCACTCTCGGAGAACAGCACGCCGTTATTCGCCAGGATCGCGACCGGCTTGCCATGGATATGCGCGAAACCGCAGACCAGCGACGCGCCATACAGCGCCTTGAATTCATGGAAGCGTGATCCATCGACCAGCCGGGCGATCACCTCATGCACATCATAGGGTGCGCGCACGTCCTGCGGGATCAGGCCGTACAGCTCCTTGGCCGGGTAAAGCGGCTCGTCCGGCTCGGCTAGGTTGACGTCCGGCATGAACTGCGGCGGCAGCGTCTCGACGATGTCGCGGACGATGGACAGCGCGTGATCGTCATTCTCGGCGGCATGATCGACCACGCCCGACTTGCGGCCATGCGTATCCGCACCGCCCAGTTCCTCCGCCGAGATGACCTCGCCGGTCGCCGCCTTCACCAGCGGTGGCCCGGCCAGGAAGATCGTCCCCTGCCCGCGCACGATCACCGTCTCGTCCGACATGGCGGGGACGTACGCGCCGCCCGCCGTACAGCTGCCCATGACGCAGGCGATCTGCGGAATGCCCGCCGCCGACATCTGCGCCTGGTTGAAGAAGATGCGGCCGAAATGATCGCGGTCGGGAAACACCTCCGCCTGATGCGGCAGGTTCGCGCCGCCGCTATCGACCAGATAGATGCAGGGGAGCCGGTTCTCGAGCGCGATCTCCTGCGCGCGCAGGTGCTTCTTGACGGTCAGCGGGAAATAGGTGCCGCCCTTCACCGTCGCATCATTGGCGACGATCATGACCTGTCGGCCATGGACGCGGCCGATCCCGGCGATCATCCCCGCGCCGGGGACCGCATCGTCGTACAGGCCGTTGGCGGCGAGCTGGCCGATTTCGAGGAAGGGCGAACCGGCGTCGAGCAGCTGTTCCACCCGGTCGCGGGGGAGCAGCTTGCCGCGCGCGACATGGCGCTCGCGCGAGGCTTCGCTGCCGCCGAGCCCCGCCTTCGCCACATCGCTGCGGAGACGTTCGGCCAGCGCCCGGTTGTGATTGGCATTGCTATGGAACGCCGCATCGTCACGCGAGAGACGCGAGGAAAGAACCGCTCCCATCAAATCCTCCCCAAGCTTTGCTTGGGGAGGGGGACCGCTCGCGCAGCGAGTGGTGGAGGGGCAAGGGGCGCACGCCCCTCCACCACCGCTTCGCGGTGGTCCCCCTCCCCAGCTGCGATGGGGAGGAATGCGTCAGCCGTCATTGCGCCACCTTTTCGAGCTTGCCGATCAATTCGCGGCCGATCAGCATCCGGCGAATCTCGTTCGTCCCCGCGCCGATGTCGAGCAGCTTGGCATCGCGCGCGAAGCGTTCGACCGGCCAGTCCTTGGTATAGCCCGCCCCACCCAACGCCTGGATCGCCTCCAGCGAGACCTTCACCGCATTCTCGCTCGCCAGCAGAATCGCGCCCGCCGCATCGAACCGCGTCGTCCGCCCCGCATCGCAGCTGCGCGCGACCGCATAGACATAGGCCCGCGCCGAATTGAGCGCGACATACATGTCGGCGATCTTGGCCTGGATCAGCTGGAACTCGCCGATCGCGCGGCCGAACTGGCGACGTTCGCGGACGTACGGCACCACCACGTCGAGGCACGCCTGCATGATGCCCAGCTGAATCCCCGCCAGCACCGCGCGCTCATAGTCCAGCCCGCTCATCAACACGCCGACGCCGCCATTGACCGGCCCCATGACCTGCGCATCGCCGACGAAACAGTCGTTGAAGACCAGCTCGGCGGTCGGGCTGCCGCGCATGCCCATCTTGTCGATCTTCTGGCCGATCGCAAAACCCGCCATGTCCTTCTCGATCAGGAAGGCGGTAATGCCCCGGCTGCCCTCACCCGTCTTGGCATAGACGACGAGCGTCTCGGCATAGGCCGCGTTGGTGATCCAGAATTTCGTGCCGTTCAGCACCCAGCCGCCATCGGCCTTCACCGCACGCAGCTTCATCGACACGACGTCCGAGCCCGCCGAGACTTCGGACATGGCCAGGCTGCCGACATGCTCGCCCGAGATCAGGCCGGGCAGATATTTCGCCTTCTGCTCCGCATTGCCCCAGCGGCTGATCTGGTTGACGCACAGGTTGGAATGCGCGCCGTAGGACAGGCCCAGTGAAGCCGAGGCCCGCGACACTTCCTCGATCGCGACGACATGCTCCAGATAGCCCAGGCCCAGCCCGCCATCGGCTTCGGCCACGGTGATGCCGTGCAGGCCCAGCGCGCCCATGTCAGGCCATATATCACGGGGAAACCAGTCTTCCGCGTCCATCCGGGCGGCGAGCGGCGCGATCCGGTCGGTCGCGAAACGGCGCGTCGCTTCACGGATCATGTCCGCGCTTTCGCCCAGTGCGAAATCGAAATCGTCGATCATGTCCTCTCCAAACGGCTCTTTGAGTCCGTAGGCCGCTTTAACCGTATATTACCCAAACGCGCAATCTTCGTTCCGCCGCCGACTGGGATGCTCCAAAATCGGATCGATTGCAGCGCCCATGTGTTTGCAACCCCGCGGAAAACCCGGCATGTGGCGGATAGAGAGGAATTCCGACCCTGATGGCCACGCGTCCCATCGTCACCGATCCAAGCCAGGATATCACGGCTTGCGACCGGGAACCGATCCATATCCCTGGCGCGATCCAGCCGCATGGGCTGTTGCTGGTGGTGGATGCCCCGACATTGACCGTCATCGCGGGTGCAGGACCGATCGAGGATCGGCTGGCCGCTGCATGGCTGGGCCTGCCGCTGGACACGCTGCTGGGACGCGATGTGGCGCAGATGGTCGCGGACATGCCGATCGGGCCGGGTAGCGCCGTTGCCGCCGTGCCGGTCGATGGGGTTTCCGAACGCTTTTCGGTGACCGCGCACCGGGTCGCGGGCGAGCGCGTGCTGATCGAGCTGGAAGCCGGGATGACCGATGCCCCCTGGGGCAAGGGAAGCCCGCTCAGCTGGATCGATGCCGCCGTCACCGGCTTCGAGCGAACCGCCGACCTGCCCATGTTGTTCGAGCGGGCGGCCGCCACCTTCCAGCAGCTGACCGGGTTTGATCGGGTCATGCTCTACCGCTTTCTCGACGAGGATGCGGGTCGCGTCGTCGCCGAGGCGCGGTCGGCCGACCTGCCCTCCTTCCTCCATCATCATTTCCCCGCCTCCGACATTCCGAAACAAGCGCGCGCGCTTTATGTCCGCAACCGGACGCGCAGCATCCCGGATGTGGACTATGTGCCAGCCCCCATCCGACCCGAGGGCTTCGAGACGCTGGACCTCAGCGATGTCGGCCTGCGCAGCGTGTCGCCGATCCATGTCCAATATCTGAAGAACATGGGCGTGGCGGCATCGGCGTCGATCTCGATCGTCAAAGACGGGCTGCTCTGGGGCATGATGGCATGCCATCATTACACCCCGCGCCGCCTGTCGCCCGAACTGCGCGCCGCCGCCGCCGGCCTGGCGAGCGCGCTGGCGCGACAGATCCGCGCCAAGGAAGAGGCCGAACTATACCGCGAGCGGCTGCGCCTGCGCGCGGCGGAGGACAGCCTGTTGCCGCGTATCATCGGCATGGGCGACCTGGTCCCGGCCATCCGTCGCCTGATGCCGGAAATGATGGCGATGATGGGCGCAACGGGCTTTGCCGTCGTCGACCAAAAAAAGGTCCATACCTACGGCACCTGCCCGCACGATCTGGCGATTCCCGACATCGCCAGCTGGGCCGCGATCCGCGGCGGCGGCGACCTGTTCTTCACCCATGAGCTGCCCGCGTTGATGCCGGATGCCGCGCCGCTGGCCGCTGCGGCGGCGGGTGTGCTGGCCCTGCCGCTGGTCGATGGCGGCGTCACCCTCCTCTGGTTCCGGGCCGAGCATGTCGAGGAGGTCGAATGGGCGGGCAATCCGCACAAATCGGTCGCGCTGACCCCGGACGCCACGCTCAACCCGCGCACCTCGTTCGAAAGCTGGCGCGAGACGGTGCGCGGCCGTTCGCGCCGTTGGACGATGGAAGAGGTGGAGGCCGGGCATCGCCTGCGCCGGGCGCTGCACGACGCGGCGCAGAACCACCGGCTGCGCGGTCTGAACACCGCGCTCCAGCGCACGCTGGACGACAAGGAGGCGCTGCTCGTCCAGAAGGACGTGCTGATGAAGGAGGTGGACCACCGGGTCCAGAACAGCCTCCAGCTTGTCTCGTCCTTCCTATCGCTCCAGGCCAAGGCGGCCGACGATCCCCGCGTGCGCGAACAGCTGAACGAAGCCAAGGCGCGGCTGTCCGCCGTCGCGCTGGTCCATCGTCGCCTCTACCGCGACGACCAGATCCAGACGGTCGATCTGGCGCGCTACCTCGAGGATCTGGTCGGCGACATGAAGCAGTCGATGGGCCGGGACTGGGCGGCGATGATGCGGCTGGACCTCGCCCCCGTGCTGATGCCGACCGATCGGGCGATCAATCTGGGACTGGTGACGACCGAACTCATCATCAACGCGACCAAATATGCCTATGACGGCGCGGTCGGCCCGGTGACGATCACGCTGGAGCAATATGGCAACCGCCTGCGCCTGATCGTTGCGGACCAGGGCCGTGGAAGGGCGGACCAGGACAACGCACCGGGCGATGGCCGGGGGTTCGGCAGCCGGATGATGGCGGCGATGATGCAGCGGCTATCAGGGTCGATCGAATATGACGACAACCAGCCCGGCCTGCGAGCGATCGTGATCGCGCCGATCACGGATTGAGGGCGGTCACCAGGCGGCCTTTTTCACCCCACGCTCCGTTCAGCCTGCGCGAAGTCGAAGGCCATGAGAGTGTCTGTACTGCCCTCACCCTTCCCACCCGCTAAAGCGGGCGGGCCCCTTCCCTCTCCCCGTGGGAGAGGGAGGGAGGCGCGAAGCGCCGGAAGGGTGAGGGTAGCTTGGTCGAAGATACCCGTGGCCTTCGACTTCGCTCAGGCTGAACGGGGGCGGGGATTACGCCGCCCGCCCGTACAGCGCGAAGACCTGCTCCGCCGCCGCCACCGCGCGATCGATCCACGCCGCATCCGCCGCTGCTTCGTCCAGGGCATCGCGAAACCTGCGCCACTCCCCGGCCCCGAAGCCTGACTCGAGATACGCGCGCGGCAACCCCTCGCCCACCTGCCGGGCGAGCATCACGCCACCCAGTCGCGATCCTTCGGTCACGTAAAGCGCACCCCAATGTGCAGCATTGTCATCGGGGAGGTCGAACGGCAGCGGTTCGGGAAAAGCCTCACCCAGCGTCATCAGGTCCGCCGCCAGCGCCTCGCGCCGAGACCGCCAGGGAAAGTCGAGGCTACGCCCGGCCAGCCAGGCCTCGACCGCAGGAAGGGCGCGGGCATGGGCGATCAGGAAAGCGGTGTAGCTTTCCCGATCGTCCAGCCGATAGGCGCCGTAAGCGGTGTCCACCGCCTCATGCGCCGGACCTGTGCGGGCGCGTAGGGCAGCGGACGCACCGGGGCTTACTTCTTCAGGCAGGCGACGATCCCCGCGATGACCGCCAACGTCTCTTCCGGATCGCGCACGCGCACCGTGTCGAGGCCGAGTTCCTTGGCGGGATAGTCGTTGCCGCCCGGGAAGATCGCGTCGCCGATGAACATCATCGCATCGAGCGGGATGCCGCTGGCGTCGCGCAGCTTCTTCAGGCCGTATGCCTTGTCGACGCCCTCGCGGGTGATGTCGATCGAGGTCGCGCCGCCCATGTTGATCGACAGGCCCGGCAGGCGCTGCTTGAGGTCCGCCTGGATGACCTTGCGCTTCTCGAACTTGGGGTCCCAATGTTCCTTGGCGTCGATCGGCGCCTGCTGGCCGAGCGCGGAGAAGGTAATCTGGCTGCCGCGATCCTCGATCCGCTCGCCCCAGGTCTGTTCGGGGACGAAGCCGGTCGCCTCCAGCGAGGCGTCGAACGCCTCCAGGATCTTGGCCTTGGTCGCGTCGTCGAACAGCTCGGCATAGACCGGGGTCCAGCTACCGTCCTTGTACGTATAGAGCTTGGTGCCGGTGGTCGGCATCAGCCACAGCTTGGTGCGGTCGGCGCGCTCTGGCAGGCGGCTGGCGACCTGCTTGTCGAACTGCGGCCAGTCGCCGCCCGAAATCACTGCGACATGCGCGACGTCGAGCAGGTCGGCCAGCGCCTCCCCCATCGGCTCGCCCAAAGGCTGCTTGCTTTCGGCCAGCGTACCGTCGAGGTCGAACGCAACCAGTTGCTTCATGAAGGCACTCCGATTCTGGGCATGATGATGGTGTCGATGGCATAGGCTACGCCATCCTCGGCATTGGAACGGGTGTGTACCGAGATCTGTTCCCTAACGGCATCCGGCGCATTCGCCATCACGATCGGCAGCCCGGCGCGTGTCAACATGGGAAGGTCGTTCGCCTGGTCGCCCAGCACCGCCACTTCCTCCAGCGACACGCCGAACGCCTGGGCCAGCGTCGCCACACCGTCGCCCTTGTTCGCCTTGAGCGCGGTCACGTCGAGATAATAGGTCTGCGACTGGGCGATGGTCGCTTCTTCCCCGTGTGCGGCATTCGCCTGATCCAGTAGACCGTGCAGCAGGTCGGCATCGTCGCTGACCAGGGTGATCTTGTCGACCTTCTCCACGAGCGCGGAAAAGTCCCGGGTAATCACCGGCTCCTGCGACGAGGCCTTGCGCTCATGCTCGACATGGGTGCCTTCGCCGCTGCTGGCGTACCAGCGATCGTCGGCGAAGACCCAGATGGCGACGGGATTGTCCGCCGCCATCGCCAGCACGTCGTTGACCACCGCGACCGGCACGCGAAACTGCGCATCGACCGAGCCGTCGCGGCGGAACACGGTGCCGCCGTTGAACGCCCCGATCGGCGATTCGATCGCCAGTTCGTCGGCCAGCCAGCCCAGCCCCGACCGCGGCCGGGCGCTGATGATGGTGAAGCCGACGCCCGCCGCCTCCAGCCGCCGGACGGCGGCGATGGTGGCGGCGCGCAGTTTCTTGTCGGGGTCGACGAGCGTGCCGTCGACGTCCGACACCACCAGGCGGATGGGCTTGCTCATTGCGGGATTTCGGTATGGCCGCCAAAGCCGAAGCGCATCGCCGACAGCACCTTGTCGCCATAGGTATGCTCGATACGGCTGCGATAGCGCGCGAAGAGCGAGGCGGTCAGGACGTTGGCCGGAACCTTCTCCTCCATCGCCGCGTCGATGGTCCACTGGCCCTCGCCCGAATCGGCGACATGGCCCGAGAACTGCTCCAGCATCTCGTCCTTGGCCAGCGCAATCGCGGTCAGGTCGAGCAGCCAGGACGAGATGACGCTGCCGCGACGCCATACCTCGGCGATGTCGGTCAGGTTCAGGTCGAACCGCTCATCCTCGGGCAGCTTGTCGCTGTTCTTCGACTTCAGAATGTCGAAGCCCTCGGCATAGGCCTGCATCAGGCCGTACTCGATGCCGTTGTGGATCATCTTGACGAAGTGGCCGGCACCGGCGGGCCCGGCATGGATATAGCCCTTTTCGGCGCGCTGATCGACCTTGTCGGCGACGCGGCCGGGCGTGCGGACGATATCGCCCAGGCCGGGTGCCAGCGCCTCGAAGATCGGGTCGAGGTGATCGACGGTTTCCTTGTCGCCGCCGATCATCATGCAATAGCCGCGCTCCAGGCCCCAGACGCCGCCCGAGGTGCCGACATCGACATAATGGATGCCTTGCTCGGCGAGCATCTTGGCGCGGCGGATGTCGTCCTTGTAGAAGCTGTTGCCGCCGTCGATGACGACGTCGCCGTCCTTGGCCAGCTTGGCGATCTCCGCGATCGTGTCCTCGGTCGGGCCACCGGCGGGCAGCATCACCCACCAGATCGCCTTGTCGGCGAGCTTGGCGGCCATGTCCTCCAGCCCGGTGGCGGCTTCGGCGCCGTCCTTGGCGAGCGTCTGCACCGCCTCATCGCTGCGATCCCAGGCCACCACCTGATGCCCCGCCTGCATCAGGCGGCGTGCGATATTGCCTCCCATGCGGCCGAGGCCGACCAGACCGATCTTCATGCGGGAACTCCGTTACTGTCGTGAAAAAGAGAAAGGCCCCCTCCCCGTGTCTGGGGAGGGGGCCTGCCGGGGCATCAGGCCGCCGGCTGCTTCTGGCCGATGGCGCCGAGTAGATCGTCGAACGCCTTGACGAACGACGCAACCCCTTCCTGCACCAGCGTATCGGTGACACCGTTCAGGTCGAGACCCAGGCGCTCCGCCTCGGCGAGCACATGCTTGGCGTCGTCGATATCGGCGGTCAGCGTCTCGGCCACCGTGCCATGGTCGCGGAAGGCGTCCATCGTCTTGGGCGGCATGGTGTTGACCGTGTCCGGCCCGATCAGCGTGTCGACATAGAGCGTGTCTGGGTAGGCCGGGTCCTTGGTCCCGGTCGAGGCCCAGAGCAGACGCTGCGGCTGCGCGCCCTTGGCCGCCAGCGCCTGCCAGCGGTCGGACTTCAGGAAGTCCAGATACCATTGATACGCCATCTTGGCGTTGGCGATGGCGACCTTGCCACGGACGGCCTTGAGCGCATCGGCTTCGGCGTCACCGGCGGCGACGCGTTCGTCAATCTTCTTGTCGATCGCCGAATCGATGCGGCTGATGAAGAAGCTGGCGACGCTGGCGATCCGGTCGATCGGCTGCCCGGCCTTCACCCGCTCTTCGAGCCCGGCGGCATAGGCCTCCGCCACCTTGATATACGCATCGACCGAGAAGAGCAGCGTCACATTGACGTTGATGCCCTTGGCAATGGTCGCGGTGATGGCTGGCGCGCCCGCATCGGTGCCCGGAATCTTGATCATCAGATTCGGGCGATCGACCGCATGCCACAGCTTCTCGGCCTCGGCGGTGGTCGCGTCGGTATCGTCGGCGATGTAGGGCGACACCTCCAAGCTGACATAGCCGTCCTTGGCGTCGAGCCGGTCATAGACCGGCTTCAACGTCTCCGCCGCCGCCTTGATGTCCTGGATCGCCAGATGCTCGTAGCGGTCGATGGTCGCCGCGCCGGGGTTTTCCTTGTCGAAGGCGGCGAGCGTCGCGTCATAGGCGTCGCCATGCCCCATCGCCTTTTCGAAGATCGAAGGGTTGGAGGTGACGCCGGTCAGCCCGTCCTCGGCGACGAGCTTTTCCAGCCCCTTCGCCTCCAGGAACTTGCGATCGACGAAATCGAGCCAGGGGGCGCAGCCCTTGGCGCCCAGTTCCGACAGCTTGCTCATCACTTGGTCTCCAGCATTTCGCGGGCCACCTTCACGACATTGTCGTGGGTGAAGCCATACTTGTCCTGCAACTTGGCGAGCGGGGCCGAGGCCCCGAAGGTCGACATGGTGATCGTACGACCGTCGAACCCGACATAGCGGTCCCAGCCGATCGACCCGGCCTGCTCGACCGCCAGACGCTTGGTGACGGTCTTGGGCAGCACGCTGTCCTTGTACGCCGCATCCTGCAGCTCGAAGCGATACCAGCTCGGCAGCGAGACGACGCGGACCTTCACGCCGTCCGCCTTCAGCGTCTCATAGGCATCCACGACCAGCGACAGTTCCGAACCCGTGGCCATGAGGATGATGTC
>DXIH01000036.1 GCA_019112965.1 Candidatus Sphingomonas excrementigallinarum
TACATCACACACCCGCTCGCGGTCGCGAACATCGCCGCCGAGATCGGCATGGACACCACCACGCTGGTCGCCGCGCTGCTCCATGACACGGTCGAGGACACCGACTACTCCCTTGACGATCTCACCCGCGACTTCGGCCCGGAGGTCGCTCTGCTCGTCGACGGCGTGACGAAGCTCGACAAGGTCGCCCTCGGCTCCGCCGCAGAAGCGGAGACCATCCGCAAGATGATCGTGGCGATGGCGCACGATCCCCGCGTCCTCGTGATCAAGGTCGCCGACCGGCTGCACAACATGCGCACGCTCCATCATATCGCGAAGCCGGAGAAGCGCCGCCGCATCGCGAAGGAGACGATGGACATCTATGCCCCGCTCGCCGAGCGGATCGGCATGTACGAGTTCATGAAGGAGATGCAGATGCTCTCCTTCCAGCAGCTCGAACCCGAGGCGTATGAGTCGATCAGCTTGCGTCTCGCGCAGATGAAGGAGGGCGGCGGCGACCGGATTTCCAAGATCGCCTCCGGCCTGAAGCTGCTGATGTCGCGCGGCGGCGTAGAGGCAGACGTGACGGGGCGCGAAAAGTCGGCCTTCTCGATCTTCCGCAAGATGAACGAGCGGCACATCAGCTTCGAGCAGCTGTCCGACGTCATGGCGTTCCGCGCAATCGTGCCCACGGAAGAGGATTGTTACCGCGCGCTGGGGCTGATCCATCGCCGCTGGCCGATGGTTCCGGGGCGGTTCAAGGACTATATCTCGACGCCCAAGCGCAACGGGTACCGCTCGCTGCACACCAGCGTCATCCATGCCGACAATGCGCGCATCGAAATCCAGATCCGCACCCCCGAAATGCATGCCGAGGCCGATTTCGGCCTGGCCGCGCACTGGACCTATAAACAGGCGACCCGCCACGACGCGCAGGTCAGCTGGATTCGCGACCTGGTCGAAATCCTCGATACCTCGGACAGTCCCGAAGAGCTGATCGAGCATACGAAGATGGCGATGTATCAGGATCGCATCTTCGCCTTCACCCCCAAGGGCGAACTGATCCAGTTGCCGAAAGGTGCCACGCCGATCGACTTCGCCTATGCCGTCCACACCGATCTGGGCGACCAGGCGGTGGGCGCGAAGCTCAATGGCCGCGTCGTGCCGCTGTCGACCGTCATCTCCAACGGCGACCAGGTGCAGATATTGCGCTCGGCCGGACAGACGCCGCAGGCCAACTGGCTGAACCTGGCGATCACCGGCAAGGCGCTGGCCGCGATCCGCCGCCACCTGCGCCATGCCGAGCGCGACGAGCAGGTGACGCTGGGCACCAAGCTGTACGAGGACATCGTCCGCCGCCTGCCCGCGCAGATCGGCCCCGACGCGCTGACCCATGCACTCCAACGGCTGAAGATGCCCGACGAAGCGCATCTGATGATCGCGATCGCCAGGCGCACCCTGTCCGACGCCGCGGTGATGGAGGCGCTGATGCCGGGCTCCGCAGGCGCGGATGTCGCCGCCCTCGCGCCGCAGTCGAGCGCCATCTCGATCAAGGGGCTGACGCCGGGCGTCGCCTATGACTTGGCGCAATGCTGTCACCCGGTGCCGGGCGACCGCATCGTCGGCCTGCGCCGTCCCGATGCGGGGATCGAGGTCCATGCGATCCAATGCCCGGTGCTCGCCGAACTGGCCGACCGGACGGACGAGGAGACCGACTGGGTCGACGTGTCCTGGGGCGACGACAGCGAAGGCGCGACCGCGCGCATCTCGGTCATGGTCAAGAACGAACCCGGTGCGCTGGGCATCCTGGCGACGATCATCGGCCAGCATAAGGCCAACATCATCAACGTCCGGCTGGATACGCGCGACACGCGCTTCCATACCAATTTGATCGATGTCGAAGTGCACGATCTGCAACATCTGATGCGCCTGATCGCCGCGTTGCGCGCAGCCGATGTAGTGAGTTTGGTGGAGCGGGTTTAGGGCGCCGCCGCCCCCCTCCATTCCTCCCCAAGCTGTGCTTGGGGAGGGGGACCGTCGCGCCAGCGATGGTGGAGGGGCGTGACGGGCCGGCCATGCCCCTCCACCACGCCCTGCGGGCGCGGTCCCCCTCCCCATCTCACGATGGGGAGGAATTAGGCATCATTTCTTACCGCCTTTCCTGACATCAAAATGACGCCTCCGTAACAAAAAGCTGGAACCCGCGCCCGCGACACGCTTTGAAAAGCGCGAACAGGGAGTCCCTCACCGATGCGTTTCGCCACCGCCGCAGCCATGCTCACGCTCGTCACCGTCCCCGTCACTGCCCCAGTCACCGCCCAGACCACACGGTCAATCTCCGCCTCGGACAAGGCACAGGGCGCGCAGGCAAATCCCGAACTCGTCAAGCAATATGGCGGTCGCTACACCGGCCCGCAGGCCGCATTCGTCGAGCGGGTCGGCAAGCGGGTCGCGGTCCAGTCGGGATTGTCGAACGCGCAGGGCGACTTCACCGTCACCACACTCAATTCGCCGGTCGAGAACGCCTTCGCCATCCCCGGCGGCTATATCTATGTCACGCGCCAGCTGCTCGCGCTGATGAACTCGGAAGCCGAGCTGGCTTCGGTGCTGGGTCATGAGGTCGGCCATGTCGCCGCCCGCCATTCGCAGAGCCGCAACACTCGCTCGACCATCGGCTCGATCCTGGCGGCGGGGGCAGGGTTGTTGACCGGCAGCAATCTGGCCAGCCAGGTCGTGGGCACCGGCGCGCAGCTCTACACGCTGAAATATGGCCGCGATCAGGAATATCAGGCCGATGGCCTGGGCATCCGCTACATGACCGCCGCCGGATACGATCCTTATGCCTCGGCCGACATGC
Organism: Candidatus Sphingomonas excrementigallinarum; assembly: GCA_019112965.1. Lineage (GTDB taxonomy): Bacteria > Pseudomonadota > Alphaproteobacteria > Sphingomonadales > Sphingomonadaceae > Sphingomonas > Sphingomonas excrementigallinarum. The sequence continues at coordinate 2,837 of DXIH01000036.1, forward strand.
TCGCCTCGCTGGCGGCGTCGAGCAATCTGGCCGCGCGCACGGCGGGCAAGGAGGCCAATGCCGTGCCCACCTGGGCCTCGACCCACCCCAACAGCGCCGACCGCGTGCGCCGCGCCGCCGCGCTGGCGCAGCAAACCGGCCGCCCGGAAACCACGCCGCCGCAGGACACCGCCTTCCTCCGGATGCTCGACGGCATGCCCTATGGCGACGATCCCAAGGAAGGCATCGTCGACGGCCAGACCTTCCGCCATCCCGGCCTCAAGCTGAAGTTCACTGCCCCCAGCGGTTATGCCATCGCCAATGGCAGCGATGCGGTGACGGTGGTCGGCCAGGGCGGACAGGCCGAGATGCGGCTGGCCCAGGCCAGCGATCTGGGCCAGGCGATCACCCAGCGCTTTTCGCAGCTCGGCACCGGCACCCCCTCGGGCCAGCTTCAGAACGGCACGGCGAACGGCATTCCCTATGCCTATGTGACCACCCGCGCCGCCGCCAATAACCGCGCGGTCGATGCCACGGTGGTCGCGTACCGCTTCCCCTCGGCGACCTATACCTTCACTGTGGTCACGCCCGCAGGGTCGGGGATCGGGCCGTTCCAGTCGCTGCTCGCCTCGGTCGCGCCGCTCTCCACCGCAGAGGCCAACGGCATTCGCGGCAAGAAGATCAGTATCGTGACCGTCAAGACCGGGGACACGATCGACAGCTTGGCCGCACGCATGGCCTTCCCGGATTACAAGCGCGAACGCTTCATCACGCTCAACGGGCTCGACGCGGACCAGGCGCTGACGCCGGGCCGTTTGGTCAAGTTGGTCGTAGGCGGGTGACGGACGGCTTCGACGCCGCTAAACCGGCGGCGTCATGAAGCGTCCTGCCCTGTCCGTCGTCGTCCCCTGCTACAACGAAGCCGCGTGTCTGGACGTGTTGCATGCCCGCATTTCCGGCGCGGCACGCGCGGCGGTGGGCGAGGATTACGAGATCGTCCTCATCAACGACGGTTCGAAGGACGACAGCTGGCCGGTGATGCAGCGGCTGGCCGCCGGTGATCCGCGTCTGGTGGCGATCAACCTGTCGCGCAACCATGGCCACCAGCTGGCGCTGACCGCGGGGCTGGACCTGTGCGCGGGCGAACAGATCCTCATCATCGACGCCGATCTTCAGGACCCGCCCGAACTGCTGACCGACATGCGCGCGACCATGGCGGCGCAGGGGGCCGACGTGGTCTATGCCGTGCGCCGCAAGCGGGCGGGCGAGACGCTGTTTAAAAAGGCGACGGCGGCGGTCTTCTACCGGATGCTCGACCGGCTGACCGATACGCCGATCCCGCTGGACACCGGCGATTTCCGCCTGATGAGCCGTCGCGCGCTCGACGCACTGCAATCGCTGCCCGAACAGGCACGCTTCATCCGCGGCATGGTCGCCTGGGTCGGCTTCCGCCAGGTCCCCTTCCCCTATGACCGCGCCGAGCGTCACGCGGGCGAGACGCACTATCCGCTGGGCAAGATGATCGCGCTGGCCTTTGACGCGGTGACGGGCTTCTCGACCGCGCCGCTTCGCTGGGCCAGTCATATCGGCCTCGCCCTGACCGGGGCGTCGCTGCTGCTGCTGGTCTATATCGCGATCGGCTGGCTGACCGGAACGGCGGTACAGGGCTGGACCTCGACCATGCTCGTCACCGTCGTCCTGGGCGCGGTGCAGATGTTCGTGCTGGGCATGATCGGCGAATATCTGGGGCGGCTCTATATCGAGTCGAAGCGGCGGCCGCTCTATCTGGTCGCGGATGTGGCGGGGCCGGTGCAGGGCCATGCGCGGCTGGGGTACAGCGCGCATGAGGGGGCGAAAGACCTCGCCTGACCGCCATCGCGCGGGTCAGGTCCGGCGCGGGCACATCCGCTCCGGCAGGACTCACCCGGCGTTCGTCGGCGTGGTGGTAGCGGGCTGACTTTCGCACGGGAATCTTGCCTCCGGAACGCACGCGGCGGGGGTCAGGGCATGGCCTTCGACTTCGCTCAGGCTGAACGGATTTTCGTGTCTATAGCGAGATGGCACTACGATGAATCACCCGTCATTGCGAGCGCAGCGAAGCAATCCAGGGCGGCGCGCGGACCCCTGGATTGCTTCGCTGCGCTCGCAATGACGGGTCAACATCATGTCATCCCAATCTAGACGCATTCCCGAACGCCGTTCAGCCTGAGCGAAGTCGAAGGCCACGGGATGCCCCCAAACAAAAAAGGGCCCGGGGTTTCCCCCGAGCCCTTTTCCTTTCACCCGAAGGCGAAGGATCAGTCGCGATCGCCGGTCAGGAAGGCCGGGGCCGCGAACTCGGACGAGCCGCCCTGCTCGCCGCCTTCGCGACGGGGACGGTCGCCACGGTCGCGACGCGGGCCGCTGCGGCCTTCGCCGCCGCGATCACCACGGCCTTCGCCGCCACGGTCGCCGCCATCGCGGCGCGGGCCACGACCGCCCTCACGGGGACCACGATCGCCGCGCGGTTCACGCGGTTCGCGGGCCGGACGATTGTCTTCCAGCTCGGCGCCGGTTTCCTGGTCGACGACGCGCATCGACAGGCGGACCTTGCCGCGCGGGTCGATCTCGAGGACCTTGACCTTGACTTCCTGGCCTTCGCTCAGGACGTCCGAGACCTTCTCAACGCGCTCGTTCTTGATCTCCGAGACGTGGACCAGACCGTCCTTGCCGCCCATGAAGTTCACGAACGCACCGAAATCGACCAGGTTGACGACCTTGCCGTTGTAGATCTTGCCGACCTCGGCCTCTTCGACGATGCCCTTGATCCAGTTCATCGCGGCTTCGATCTGCGAACCGTCCGACGAGCTGATCTTGATGACGCCCTCGTCGTCGATGTCGACCTTGGCGCCGGTCGTCGCGACGATCTCGCGGATCACCTTGCCGCCGGTGCCGATCACGTCGCGGATCTTCGACTTGTCGATCGTCATCGTCTCGATGCGCGGGGCATGGGCCGACAGCTCGGTGCGGGTCTCGCCCAGCGCCTTGTTCATCTCGCCCAGGATGTGCGCACGGCCTTCCTTGGCCTGCGCCAGCGCGACCTTCATGATCTCCTCGGTGATACCGGCGATCTTGATGTCCATCTGGAGCGAGGTGATGCCCTCGGAGGTGCCCGCCACCTTGAAGTCCATGTCGCCCAGGTGATCCTCGTCACCCAGGATGTCGGACAGGACGGCGAAGTCCTTGCCTTCCAGGATCAGGCCCATGGCGATGCCCGAAACCGGACGCTTCAGCGGCACGCCCGCATCCATCAGCGACAGCGAGCCGCCGCAGACGGTGGCCATCGACGACGAGCCGTTCGACTCGGTGATATCGCTGGTCACGCGGATGGTGTAGGGGAACTCTTCCTTGCTCGGCAGCACCGGGTGCAGCGCGCGCCACGCCAGCTTGCCATGGCCGATCTCGCGACGGCCCGGCGCGCCGAAGCGGCCCACTTCGCCGACCGAATAGGGCGGGAAGTTATAGTGCAGCATGAAGTGCTGGTACGACAGGCCGTTCAGGCCGTCGATCATCTGCTCCGCGTCGCGGGTGCCCAGCGTGGTGGTGGCGATCGTCTGGGTTTCGCCGCGCGTGAACAGCGCCGAGCCGTGCGAACGCGGCAGGAAGTGCACTTCCGCCTCGATCGGACGAATCTGGGTGGTCGAGCGACCGTCGATGCGGCGGCCGTCCTTCAGGATCGCGGTGCGGACGATCTCGGCTTCCAGCTTCTTGACCAGCTTGGCGGCGACCAGCTGCTCCTGCGGGGTGCGGTCGGCCATGGCGGCCTTCGCCTTGGCGCGCGCCTCGCCCAGCGCGGTCTGGCGCTGCTGCTTGTCGGTCAGCTTGTAGGCCGCGGTGATGTCCTTGCCGACCAGCTTCTTCAGCTCGGCCTTGACCGCCTTCTGGTCGTCGCCGACCTTCAGCTCCCACGGGTCCTTCGCGGCCTGCTCGGCCAGGTCGATGATCGCGTCGATGATCTGCTGCGATGCCTTGTGCGCGTACATGACGGCGCCCAGCATGACCTCTTCGGACAGCTCCTTGGCTTCCGACTCGACCATCATCACCGCGTCGTGCGTCGCGGCGACGACCAGATCCAGGTCACCGGCCAGCGCCTCGGCGTCGGTCGGGTTCAGCTGATACTTGCCATCGACATAGCCGACGCGCGCCGCGCCGATCGGGCCCATGAACGGCACGCCCGAGATGGTGAGCGCGGCCGACGCGGCGACCAGCGCCAGGATGTCGGGCTCGTTCTCGCCGTCATAGGACAGCACCTGGCAGATGCAGTTGATCTCGTTGTAGAAACCTTCGGGGAACAGCGGGCGGATCGGACGGTCGATCAGGCGGCTGATGAGCGTCTCACGCTCGGTCGCACCGCGCTCGCGCTTGAAGAAACCGCCGGGGATTCGGCCCGCCGACGAGAACTTCTCCTGATAGTGAACGGTGAGCGGGAAGAAGTCCTGCCCTTCCTTCACATTCTTCGCGGCCGTCACGGCGCACAGCACCACCGTCTCGCCCAGCGTCGCGATCACCGCGCCGTCGGCCTGACGGGCCACCTTGCCGGTTTCGAGGGTCAGCGTCTTGCCGCCCCACTCGATGGCCACTTTCTTGGTATTGAACATGGAATATCCTTCACTCCGACGGGCCTATCCCGCCGGGGCCTATGGGTTGAGCCAAGATTGGCTCTGGAGGTCGGCCGAATTGCCGCGCCTCCGATCCTGCCCGACATGATCGCCGGGTTTGATGACATTTCAGGCCTTGGGGATGCGCCATCGCGCCATCCGGTCGGCCGGGGGCTCTATACACCAGCCGATAAAAAAAGGGCACCCCGTGAGGGATGCCCTTTTTCGTGGCTCTCGCCCGTGGCTTACTTGCGCAGGCCGAGCTTGGCGATCAGCGCCAGATAGCGGTCGCCATCCTTGTGACGCAGATAGTCGAGCAGCGAGCGGCGCTTGTTGACCAGCATCAGCAGGCCGCGACGCGAGTGGTTGTCCTTCGCGTGGGTCTTGAAGTGCTCGGTCAGGTTCTGAATACGCTGGGTCAGGATCGCGACCTGGACTTCGGGCGAACCCGTGTCACCCTCGGCGCGGGCATGATCCTTGATGATTTCCTGGCGGCGTTCAGCGGTGATCGACATCGTGATCCTTTCTTAATCGAGGTTGAAACCGCGAACGACCCGGACCTGCTGGTCCAGCGCCCCTACCAGCGCCACCGGGATATCCCCCAGCATCGCGAAATATTGGCCATCATCCACGGCAATCCCGGCCAGCACACGCCCCTGACGGAGCGCCCCTGCCTGGTCGGGGTCGAGAGCAAGAGCCGGGATGTCGTCCAGCCCCGCCCTCAGCGGCAGGAGTATCTGTTCAAGGGTGGCCGCCTGCCCCATTTCGTTCAATTTGTCCAGCGATATCGCCGGGGCCAGGGTGAACGGCCCCGCCTTGATGCGGCGGAGCATGGTGACGTGCCCGACGGTGCCGAGCGCCAGCGCGATGTCGCGGGCGAGGGAACGGATATACGTGCCCTTGGAGACATGGGCGGTAAGGGTAATCTCCTCGAATTCCTCCCCAAGCTCCGCTTGGGGAGGGGGACCATCCGAAGGATGGTGGAGGGGGGCTTCCTCCACGGAATCACCTAGAGGCTCCCCCCCTCCACCATTCGCTGACGCGAACGGTCCCCCTCCCCGTGCCGGGGAGGATTGGAGGCTGTGAATCGTCACGGCTCGACTCGCCAGCACCACGTCTTCCCCGGCGCGGGCCAGGTCATACGCCCGCTCACCGTCGATCTTCAGCGCCGAATAGGCGGGCGGGACCTGTTCGATCGGACCGGTGAAGCGCGGCAGCACCGCCTCCAGCGCGGCGCGGGTCGGGCGGACGTCGCTGGTCGCTACCACCTCGCCCTCCGCGTCCAGCGTCGCGGTCTGTTCGCCGAAGCGGATGGTGAAGTCATATACCTTGTCGCTGTCGAGCATCCGCCCGGCCAGCTTGGTCGCCTCGCCCACCGCGATCGGCAGCACGCCGGTCGCCAGCGGATCGAGCGTGCCGCCATGGCCGACCTTGATCCCCTTGCCATAGCCGCCCTGGCGCAAGCAGCGCTTGACCGCGCTCACCCCTTGCGTCGAACCGAGCCCCAGCGGCTTGTCGAGTATGATCCATCCGTGCATCGGCAAGGCGTTAGTCGGGGTTCGCCCCGCCCTCAAGCACTGGCGCGCCCGCCAGCGCCTCGCCGAAATGACGGCGGCACAGTGCGACATAGCGGTCGTTGCCGCCGATCTCGGTCTGCGCGCCCTCGGCAATCGCCTTGCCCTGACCGTCGACACGCAGGTTCATCGTCGCCTTGGCCCCGCAGACGCAGACCGATTTGATCTCGCTGAGCGCATCGGCCAGCGCCAGCAACCGCGCCGAACCGGGGAAGAGTTGGCCTTTGAAGTCGGTGCGCAGGCCGTAGCAGAGCACCGGAATGCGATGCCGGTCGGCCAGCCGCGCGAGTTGATCGACCTGTTCCGCCGTCAGGAATTGCGCCTCGTCGACCAGGATGCACGCCAGCGGCGTGCGGCCATGCTGGTCGAGCGCACAGGCCTCCAAGTCGGTCGTGGCGTGAAACGGCGTCGCAGGCTGCGACAGGCCGATGCGCGAGGCGATGGTGCCATAGGCGAAGCGGTCGTCGATCGCGGCGGTGAACAGCATCGTGTTCATCCCCCGCTCGCGATAGTTGAAATCGGCCTGCAGCAGCATGGTCGATTTCCCCGCATTCATGCTGGCATAGTAGAAATAGAGCTTGGCCATGGCGGCCCCTTATCGGAAGGGGGCGACCTTTTCGAGCATGAGGTGAATGGGTTGAGAATCGCAAATTTCGCGATGGTCGCGGTCGCAATGCTCGGGAGCATGGCCTCGGCCAGTAGCACCGGCGCGATCGGCTATAGCATCGACCCCGCCCATGCGCGCGTCGAAGCCAAGGTCGGCTTTTTCGGGCTGGGCAGCAAGACCGCGCGTTTCCCGCGCACCGAAGGCCATGTCGCGCTGTCCGACCGCGATGCCAAGGCGGTGACGCTGGACGTACGGATCGACACGCAGACACTGGAGGCGGGCGATGCGCTCACCCGGTCGCGGTTGCGGGGCGCGGACTTTTTCGATGTCGAGCATTATCCCCATGTGACCTTCCACGCGACCGGCATGACCCGCACCGGGCCGCATAGCGCGACCGTGGCGGGGACGATCTCCGCGCGGGGCATCACGCGTCCGGCGATGCTCGCCGTCGACTTCTCGCAGCCCTTTGCAGCCATGACGGGCCGCGAGCCGGTGCATATCGCCGCGACGACGCGAATCGACCGGCGGGACTTCGGGATGACGGCCTATCCGCTGATCGTCGGGCGGCAGGTGACGATCGCGATCGACGCGGATCTGGTGCCGGTTGGAGGCTAAGGCCCCCTACCCCCGCCCCGTTCAGCCTGAGCGAAGTCGATGGCCATGGGCATCCCTTCGTTTCAGGTTCGCGCAGAGGCGCAGAGGAGGTCAGCCCCACCCCGGCGAAGGCCGGGGTCCAGTCGCGACAGACATACGATGGCGCAAGGCATTCGCCTCCCCCGCCTTGGCGCAGCGCGCCATCGAGGCGAAAAGATACTGGACCTCGGCCTTCGCCGGGGTGGACTGCCCTATTGTGTGACTGCCCTTCTTCTCTGCGCCCTCGGCGCCTCTGCGCGAACAAAAAATCTTCGCGACTTCGCGGCTTCGCGTGAACCCTATTCTACGACGGTAACGGCGTGGCCTTCGACTTCGGCGTTATACGCCGAAGTTTATCCTGAGCGGCTGGCTTGCCAGCCTGCCGAAGGGCTCAGGCTGAACGGAGGGTGGAAAAGGCGAGAAGCAGGAAAGCGATCACCCCTCTCCCGCTTCCCCCTCTTCCAGGTCCTGCGACACCTTGGGTGAGCGCAGCAGCGAGTCGATATGGCTCCCCTCGTCGAAGCTCTCGTCCGCCAGGAACTTCAGCTTGGCGGCGTATTTCATCTTTACCCGGTGCGCGACCTCGCGCTGCAAATACGCGGTGTTGGTGCGCAGCGCCTTGATGACCACCTCCTCGTCACGACCGAGCAGCGGCTTCACGAAGACGGTCGCGTGGCGCAGGTCGGGGGACATGCGCACCTCGGTTACGCTGACCATGTGCTTGGCCAGCGTCTCGTCATGCACGTCGCCGCGCGCGAGGATTTCGGACAGGATGTGACGGACCTGCTCGCCGACGCGCAGCAGGCGGACCGAGGGTTCGGCGGGATTGTTGGGTCGGACCATGTTCAGTTTCTTCTCAAACGAAAATCGCGGCCGCCGGACAGGCGACCGCGACTCATTCCGGCATGAAGCGTGGGCGGCAGGACCTGTCCCGCCGCCCCGCGATCATCAGAGCGAACGCTCGCGCAGTTCGACCTCGAAGGTTTCGAGATAGTCGCCCGCCTTGATGTCGGTGAAGTTCTGCGTGAACGTCACACCGCATTCCAGACCGGCGCGAACCTCGGCGACATCGTCCTTGAACCGGCGGAGCGAGTTGATCTCGCCCTGGTAGATGATGACGTCGTTGCGCGTGATGCGCGCCTTGAGCGCCTTGCGGATGACACCCTCGGTGACCAGCAGACCGGCCGCCTTGCCGATCTTGCCCGCCGAGAAGACCTCGCGGATTTCGGCGCGGCCGACGACCGTTTCGAACGCCTCGGGGCCCAGCTCGCCGGCCATGCCCGCACGAATCTCGTCGATCAGGTCGTAGATGACGTCGTAATATTTGAGCGCCACCTTGTTCCGCTCGGCGATCTCGCGCGCCTTGGCGTTCGCACGGACGTTGAAGCCGATGATCGGCGCGCCCGAAGCGGCCGCCAGCGTCACGTCCGACTCGGTGATGCCACCGACGCCCGAGTGCAGGATGCGCGCCTTGATCAGATCCGACTGGATCTTGGTGATCGACGCCACGATCGCCTCGACGGTGCCTTGCGTATCCGCCTTCACGACCAGCGGATATTCCTTGGCCTGGTTCGCCTTCAGCGCCGAGAACATCGACTCCAGGCTGGCCGGGGCCGAGGTCGTGCGCTTCTGGAGCACCACGCTCTGGCGGTATTCGGCGACCTCGCGGGCACGCGCCTCATTCTCGACGACCTGCAACAGGTCGCCCGCCTGGGGCACGCCCGACAGGCCGAGGACCTCGACCGGCATCGCCGGACCCGCTTCCTTCACCTGACGGCCCTTGTCGTCGACCAGCGCACGGACCTTGCCGCTTTCCGCGCCGACCACGAACACGTCGCCGACCTTCAGCGTGCCGCGCGTGACCAGCACGGTCGCGACCGGACCACGGCCCTTGTCCAGCTTAGCCTCGACCACGCTGCCCTCGGCAGGACGGTCGGGGTTGGCCGACAGTTCGAGCAGTTCGGCCTGAAGCTGAATCTTCTCGATCAGCGTATCCAGACCGATCTTCTTGAGCGCCGACACTTCGACGTCCTGGGTCTCGCCGCCCATGTCCTCGACCTGCACGTCATGTTCGAGCAGGCGTTCGCGGACACGCTGGGCATTGGCGTCGTGCTTGTCGATCTTGTTAATCGCCACGATCATCGGCTTGCCCGCCGCCTTAGTGTGGTTGATCGCCTCGATCGTCTGCGGCATCAGCCCATCATCGGCCGCGACCACCAGCACCACGATATCCGTGACGTCGGCACCGCGCGCGCGCATCTGGGTAAAGGCCTCGTGGCCCGGCGTGTCGAGGAAGGTGATCTTCGACTTGTCCTTCAGCGTGACCTGATAGGCGCCGATATGCTGGGTGATGCCACCGGCCTCGCCACGCACCACATCGGTGCCGCGCAGCGCGTCGAGCAGCGAGGTCTTGCCGTGGTCGACATGGCCCATGATCGTCACGACCGGCGGGCGCGGCTGAAGGCTTTCCGCCGCATCCTCGGTGGTGTCGAGCGCCAGGTCGATGTCGCTATCGGAGACGCGGACGATGTTGTGGCCGAATTCGGTCACCAGCAGCTCGGCCGTATCCTGGTCGATGGTCTGCGTCATCGTGACGGGCATGCCCATCTTGAACAGCGCCTTGACCAGATCCGCGCCCTTTTCGGCCATACGATTGGCCAGTTCCTGGACGGTAATCGCTTCCGGCACCTGCACGTCGCGGACCTGCTTGACCTGCGGCTCGCGCGGGCCGCCAAAGCCACGCTTTTCCTTCTCGCGGGCACGCTTCAGCGCGGCAAGCGAGCGGGCGCGGGCGCCGTCCTCGTTCAGCGCGCGCGTCACGGTCAGCTTGCCGCCGCGACGCTCGTCGCCCTTGCGGTCACGCTGCTGCGGACGGCCCGGAGGCGCGTTGCGCGGCGTCGGCTGGCCCGAGGGCATCGAACGCGGTGCGCCACCCGACGGAGCGGAAGCGGCGTTGTTGCTGGGCGCGCTGGCGGCCGGCGCAGCGGCTGCGGCGGGCGCAGGCGCGGGCTTGGGCGCAGGCTTCGGAATCTCCGGACGCTGCACCGGCGAGAAGCGGCGCGGCGCGGGCATCGAGGGATCGCGACCCAGGACCGGCGGCGTCGGCACCACCGGCGCGGGGGCCGGAGCGGGCGCGGGCGCAGGCTTCGCCGCGACCGGCGCCGGTGCGGGCGTCGGCGCAGGAGCCGGAGTTGCGGCCGGAGCCGCGACCTTGGGCTCTTCCACCTTCGGCTCGGGCGCCGGAATCACCGGACGCTCGACCGGGCGGAACATGCGCGGCTGCACCGAAATGGTCGGCGCGGCGGGCACTTCCGCCTGGGCAGGCGTTTCGGCGACAGGCTCGGGAGCCGGTTCCGGGGCCGGAGTCGGCTCGGGAGTCGGTGCGGCGGCGGCCGCTGCGGCTTCCGCCTCGGCGCGGGCGCGTTCCTCGGCCCGGGCACGCTCGTCCTCGGCGCGCTGCTGACGCTCGGCGTCCTCGCGGCGACGAATCTCTTCCTGCATGGCGAGGCGCTGTTCCTCGGCCTCGCGCAGCAGACGGGCCTGACGCTCCTGCGCCGTCTCGTTCGACGGCACGGGGCGCGGCGGGGCAACCGGCGCCGCGGGGGCGGCCGGAGCCGGAGCCGGGGTCGGCGCAGGGCCGGCCGCCTCGGGCGCTCCACCCTGCGGGCCCAGGACGCGACGGCGCTTCGTCTCGACGATCACGGTGTTCGAGCGGCCGTGGCTGAAGCTCTGCTTCACCTTGCCGGTCTCGACCGTGCGCTTCAGCCCCAAAGGCTGGCGCATCCCGAGTTTCGGCTTGTCGTTGTCGGTCTCGCTCACTCAAAATCCTCGTGTACGGTCACGGCCGTTCGGTCACCAGTAATGTCGGACGCCGATGCGCCTTGCGAGGCCGTTTCGCAAGGCGTTGCCACAGGGTCGGGTCCGATAAAATGCAGCCAGCGGTCGAGCGCTTCGCTCACCCGCTTTGCCGCGTTACGATCTGTCAGGCCGATGTGTACCACATTTTCGCGGCCCAACGCCATTGACAATATGGGGCGTGTGGCGGGCAGTGCCAACCCCTTGAGATCGGTTCCTTCACGATCCGATCCCACGCGCCACGCCTGCGCCAGCTTGCGACAGCCGTCTTCTCCCGCATCGGACGCATGATAGAGCGCATGCAGCTGTCCCGAGCGGGCCGCCGTCGCGATCTTGTCCGATCCGGTCAGCAGCATGCCCGAGCGCGATTCGAGGCCCAGCCGGTCGAGCGCGTTACGCTCCAGCGCGGCAGTGATAAGGTCGGGCAGATCGTCGGGAATGCTGAACTCGCCCGTCTTGAACGCGCGGGCGAGCGCTCCCTTCAACCGCCCCTTCTGAATCGCGGTTTCCAGTTCGCCGCGGGTCACGCCGATCCAGCCGCCCCGGCCCGGCGCTTTCGCGCGGACATCGGGCAGCACCCGGCCGTCGGGCGCGAGCGCCAGACGGATCAGGTGCGGGCGCGCGTCATGCTCGCCCGACAGGATGCAGCGGCGAACCGGCCCGTCGATCGACTCGCGGGCGGCCTTTGCGGCGTTGCGAGGACTCCGGCCTTTCGCGGCCGGAGCATTGTTTACGCCACCGCGCTCATTGTCCCGGTTCCGCATGCGCGTCTCCCGGGGGGCTTGAGGCAGGCGCGTCACGGTCGGCGATCAATTGACCGCCCGCGCCGTAGTTTTCGGTGGAGACCTCCTCGATCACGATCTGGACGGCGGCCGGGTTCTTGCCCAGCCGCTCCACCAGCGAACGAGTTACGTCGGCGACGATCTCGGCCTTTTGCTGCTTGGAGGCGGTGCCCGCCAGACGGATCGAGACGAACGGCATCAGGCTTCGTCGCCCTCCGCCTGCGCGTCTTCCGCCACGGGTTCGTCCTCATCGGTGAACCAGTGCGCACGCGCGGCCATGATGATCTCGTTACCCTGCTCGTCGCTCAGGCCATACTCGGCCAGGATGCCGCCCTTGGGGGCCGCACGCGGGGTGTCGTCGCCACGGCGACGCGGCTCGGCGCGCTTCTTCTCGACCAGTTCGTCGGTCGCGAGATCGGCGAGATCGTCCAGCGTCTTGATGCCCGCCTTGCCCAGCGTGACCAGCATCGCTTCGGTCAGGTACGGCATCTCGGCCAGCGCGTCCTCGACGCCCAGGCCACGACGCTCGTCGCGGGCAGCCTGCTCGCGGCGGTCCAGCGCTTCCTGCGCACGGCTCTGCAGCTCCTGCGCCAGGTCTTCGTCGAAGCCCTCGATCGCGGCCAGCTCGTCGAGCTCAACATAGGCGACCTCTTCCAGCGCGCCGAAGCCCTCGGCGACCAGCAGCTGGGCCAGCGTCTCGTCGACGTCCAGCTCGTTCTGGAACATCTCGGAGTTGGCCACGAATTCCTTCTGGCGCTTCTCGGAGGCGTCGGCCTCGGTCAGGATGTCGATCGCCTTGGCGGTCAACTGGCTGGCGAGGCGCACATTCTGGCCGCGACGGCCGATGGCGAGGCTGAGCTGATCGTCGGGGACGACGACCTCGATCCGGTCCTCTTCCTCGTCGATCACGACGCGGCTGACATTGGCGGGCTGGAGCGCGTTCACCACAAAAGTCGCGGTGTCGGGCGACCAGGGGATAATGTCGATCTTCTCGCCCTGCATCTCCTGCACGACGGCCTGCACGCGGCTGCCCTTCATGCCGACGCAAGCGCCGACCGGGTCGATGCTCGAGTCGTGCGAGATCACGCCGATCTTGGCGCGGCTGCCCGGATCGCGCGCGGCGGCCTTGATCTCGATGATGCCGTCATAGATTTCCGGCACTTCCTGCGCGAACAGCTTCTTCATGAAGTCGGGATGCGCGCGGCTCAGGAAGATCTGCGGGCCACGGTTCTCGCGGCGCACGTTCAGGATCAGCGAGCGGATGCGGTCGTTCACGCGGACGACTTCGCGCGGGATCTGCTGGTCGCGACGGATCACGCCCTCGGCGCGGCCCAGATCGACGACGATGTGACCGAACTCGACGCGCTTGACGACGCCGGTGATGATCTCGCCCTGGCGGTCCTTGAACTCGTCATACTGACGGTCGCGCTCGGCGTCGCGGACCTTCTGGAAGATGACCTGCTTGGCCGCCTGCGCGGCGATGCGGCCGAACTCGATCGGGGGCAGCGGGTCGACGATGAAGTCGCCGATCGCGGCACCCTTTTGCAGCTTCTCGGCGCCCTTCAGGTCGATCTGCTTGTAATAATCGTCGACCTGCTCGACCACCTCGACGACGCGCCACAGACGCAGGTCGCCCGAGTTCGGATCGAGCTTCGCGCGGATGTCGTTCTCGGCACCATAGCGGGCGCGGGCGGCGCGCTGGATCGCGTCCTCCATCGCCTCGATGACGATGCCCTTGTCGATCATCTTTTCCGAGGCGACCGCATTCGCGATCGCGATCAGTTCCGCCTTGTTGGCGGAAATGGCGGTAGCCATCAGTGCCGTCCTTCCGTGGTGGCGCCGTCCTGTTCGGGCGCGTCCTGATAATAAACCTCTTCCGCGCCTTCGGGAGACAGCGGCACCGTCGCGGCGATCAGCCGGTCGGTCATCACGAGCTTGGCGTCCTCGATCGCGGTGAAGGGCAGTTCGTGGCGAACCTCTTCCCCGTCGACGATGACGACATTCTCGCCCTCGACCCCGGCCAGATCGCCCTTGAACTGCTTGCGGCCGTTCAGCTTCTCGGCGAGCGTGATCCGCGCCTCATGCCCCGCCCAGTCGGCAAAGTCCTTCAGCCGCGTCAGCGGGCGGTCGATACCGGGCGAAGACACCTCCAGCCGGTACGCATGGTCGATCGGGTCGCGGCCTTCCGCTTCCAGCGCGTCCATCACGTCCGAGATACGGCGCGACAGGTCGGCGCAGTCGTCGATGTTCAGCTGGCGCGTGTCGGGACGCTCGGCCATCACCTGCAGCGTGGGGTCCGACGTGCCGCCATACATCTTCACGCGCACGAGCTCGAAGCCGAGCGCCTTGGCCTCGGGTTCGATGAGTTGCGTCAGAAGGGCGATGTCCGCCATGAAAGCTCCAGATGTGCCGGATCGGTGCCGCGGAACCCGTCCCGCAGCCTCTTTCACCCGACGATGTAAGAGAATAGCGCAGTCTATACACGGGAACGACGAACGAAACAAGCATCCATGCCAGGGCGTTGTCGGCCCAACGGGCCGGTCAGGGGCCCAACCGGGAGAATAGAAGATGAAACTGCCTTTGCTTGCCGCCTTGCCGGTGGCGCTGATCGCCTGTTCGGGCAACGGACCCGGCCCCGACGAGACGGGCAACACGCCGCCGGTGACGATGACGCCCGGCGCCACGCCCTCGCCCTCCCCGTCCGCCACGGCGACGCCGCCCGCGACGGTGGTGGACGGACAGCCCTTCGGCCGCACCGTCATCGCCGATTTCGACGCGCCCTGGGCGATGACCTTCCTGCCGGATCGGCGGATGCTCGTGACCGAGAAGGACGGACGGATGCTGCTGGTCGGCGCGGACGGCCAGGCGCGGCAGACGATCGCGCGGATCGCAGTCGATTCGGCCGGTCAGGGCGGCCTGATGGACGTGGTCCTCGCCCCCGATTTCGCACAAAGCGGCCGCGTCTATTTCAGCTATTCGGCCGCGGCGGACGGCGGCAAGCGCGTCGTGCTGGCGCGCGGCCGGTTGCAGGAATCGAACGGCACCGCGCAGCTGACGGGGATCGAGACGCTGTGGGCCGCCAGTCCCGCCGTCACCGGCGACGGCCATTATTCGGGCCGCATCGCCTTCTCGCCGGACGGCCAATATCTGTTCTTCACGGCGGGCGACCGCCAGAAGTTCACGCCCGCTCAGGACCCCAAGGCGACACTCGGCAAGGTGCTGCGCCTGACCCCGGACGGCAAACCGGCGGCCGGTAATCCCCTGGCATCGCAGGGCTTCGATCCGGCGGTCTGGTCCTATGGCCACCGCAACCTGCTCGGGATCGCCTTCGATAGTGCCGGCAATTTGTGGCAGCAGGAGATGGGCCCCAAGGGCGGCGACGAGCTGAACCTGATCCTGCCGGGCCGCAACTATGGCTGGCCCAACGCCTCCAACGGGTCGCATTATGACGGGCGCGACATTCCCGACCACCGTGCGGGCGACGGCTATGAAGCGCCCAAGGTCTGGTGGAATCCGGTGATCTCGCCAGGTGGGCTGATGATCTATTCGGGCTCGCTCTTCCCGCAATGGCGCGGCGACGCCTTTATCGGCGGGCTGTCGAGCAAGGCGCTGATCCGTGTCGACCTGAGCGGCACCAGCGCCACCAAGGGCGACCAGTGGGACATGGGCGCGCGCATCCGCGAGGTCGAACAGGGGCCCGACGGCGCCATCTATGTCCTGGAGGATGGCGGCGATTCGCAAGGCAGGCTCATCAAGCTCACACCGGCCTGATTCCCCTTTCCACCCCGGCATAAGCCCGCGAAAGCAGGGCCAATGTGTCGGGGCGGCATGGTCAGGTCCGACAATAGGCCTTGACCGGACCCGACCCGCGGGCCGATCCTGCGGCAAAGACGGGCGATCCGGTTTCGCTCCACCATGGGAGACGATACCAGAATGACGCGATCGACGCAGCCCATCCCGCCGGAGCGGGGGCCTGCCATCGAGGCGCATTCGCGCGATTCGCGTCTGTCGCGCGGACTGTCGGGCACGAACTTGGAGCGGGCGGGCGATTACAACCTGCGCACAGTGCTCCAGGTCATCCGCCTGCACCGCGAGACGACGCGGATCGCCATCGCCAACCAGACCGGGCTGACCCCGCCGACCATCGCCAACATCACCGGGCGGCTGATCGAGATGGGGCTGATCCGCACCGCCGGGCGGCTGCACCGAGGACGCGGGCAGCCCGCGCTGAAGATCGAGCTGTGTCCCGATGGCGCGTTCGGCATCGGCCTGACCATCGACCGCGACCATCTGGCCATCGCGATCCTCGACCTGTGCGGCACGGTGCGCGCACGGGCGACGCGCGAGATCGCCTTTGCGACGCCCGACGACGTGCTGAGCTTTATCCGCGACACGCTGGAACCGGCCCTCGCCGAAGGTCAGGTGGACCGCGCACGCGTGCTGGGCGTCGGGGTGGCGATGCCGGACGGCGTCGACCGTTCGCTGCCCAACCAGACGCGCGGCTATGATGCCTGGAACGGCGTCGACACGGCCGCGCTGCTCGCGCCCCTGTTGCCCTGGCCGATGTACCGCGACAACGACGCCGCCGCCGCCGCGCTGGGCGAGGCGCAGCACGACCATGATTTCGACTGCCCCAGTTTCTTCTATCTGCTCATCACGGCGGGGCTGGGCGGCGGGCTGGTCATCGACCGGACCTATCATCGCGGTGCGCATCGCCGATCGGGCGAGATCGGGCTGATGCCTGACCCCACGGCGGGGCGGCCCGGTGCGATCGTGCAGGACACGGTATCGCTGGCGGGGCTGGAGGTGCGGCTGAAGACGGCAGGCTATACGCTCGATTCGCCCGAGACGCTGGGCGACGGCGACGACCCGATGCTGTGCGCGGTCATCGACCAGTGGATCGAGGATTCGATCGCCGCACTGCTCCAGCCCATCATCGCGGTGACGACGCTGTTCGATCCCCATGCCATCCTGATCGGCGGACGCCTGCCCGGCTGGCTGCTCGAGCGGCTGTCGGTGGGGCTTACCGAGGCGCTGGCGGGGGTCGAGCTGCCTGCCCGCCCCGCCATCCGTCCCGCCCGCCGCGCGCAGGACGCCCCCGCGATCGGCGCGGCGATGCTGCCCTTCATGGACCGGCTGTTGCCGTCCGATTCGATCCTGATCCAGGCCGGGCGTTAAGGCCGCCCCCCCCTGCCCACCCTCCGTTCAGCCTGAGCGAAGTCGAAGGCCAAGGGAATCCGCCCGCCCCATGGGTGTTTGGAGAGGTTCCCGCGTTGCCTTCGACTTCGCTCAGGCTGAA
>DXIH01000037.1 GCA_019112965.1 Candidatus Sphingomonas excrementigallinarum
TGCGGCCCTCGACCACGTCCTTGTCGACCATCACCTCGTCGACGCCGTCCATGCCGGGCAGGTCGAACATGGTGTCGAGCAGGATGCCCTCCAGGATCGAGCGGAGCCCGCGCGCGCCGGTCTTGCGCTCGATCGCCTTCTTGGCGACCGTGGTCAGCGCGTCGTCGGTGAAGTCCAGTTCGACATTCTCCATCTCGAACAGCTTCTGATACTGCTTGACCAGCGCGTTCTTCGGCTCGGACAGGATCTTGACCAGCGCCGCGATGTCGAGGTCTTCCAACGTCGCGATGACCGGCAGACGACCGACGAATTCGGGGATCAGGCCGAACTTGAGGAGATCCTCCGGCTCGGTCTGGCGCAGATATTCGCCCGTCCGCTTTTCTTCCGGCGCCGCGACATAGGCGCCGAAGCCGATCGACTTGCCCTGCAGACGGTCGCCGATGATCTTCTCGAGCCCTGCGAATGCGCCGCCACAGATGAACAGAATGTTCGTCGTGTCGACCTGCAGGAATTCCTGCTGCGGATGCTTGCGGCCACCCTGGGGCGGAACGCTGGCGGTCGTGCCTTCCATCAGCTTCAGGAGCGCCTGCTGAACGCCCTCGCCCGACACGTCACGGGTGATCGAAGGGTTTTCGGCCTTGCGGCTGATCTTGTCGATCTCGTCGATATAGACGATGCCACGCTGCGCCCGCTCGACATTATAGTCCGACGCCTGGAGCAGCTTCAGGATGATGTTCTCGACGTCCTCGCCGACATAGCCCGCTTCGGTCAGCGTCGTCGCGTCCGCCATGGTGAAGGGCACATCGAGGATGCGTGCCAGCGTCTGCGCCAGCAACGTCTTGCCGCAACCCGTCGGGCCGACCAGCAGGATGTTCGACTTGGCCAGTTCGACGTCGGCGCCCTTCGCACCATGGTTCAGGCGCTTATAGTGGTTGTGCACCGCGACCGACAGGACACGCTTGGCCTGCTTCTGCCCGATGACGTAATCGTCGAGCACATTGCAGATTTCCTGCGGCGTCGGGACGCCACCATCCTTCTTGGAGACAAGCGCGGACTTGGTCTCCTCACGGATGATGTCGTTGCACAGCTCCACGCACTCGTCGCAAATGAAGACGGTCGGCCCCGCGATCAGCTTGCGCACCTCGTGCTGCGACTTCCCGCAGAACGAGCAATAGAGGGTGCTTTTCGAGTTGCCACCGCTCACCTTGTCCATCAATCACCTCTCGCACCCATGAAGCGGTGCGCTACCGTTGCCGGGGTACGCATCGTACCGCACCCCGATAAAGTCACAATCGAAATAAACCGTTCATAGTGAACGATCCGCCTTACGCCGCGGTCGACGCGTCGTCGGCCGGGGTCGGACGCTTGTCGAACACCTGGTCGATCAGGCCGAACTCCTTGGCTTCCTCGGCGCTCATGAACTTGTCGCGGTCCATCGCACGCTCGATCTCTTCCAGCGGCTTGCCGGTATATTTGGCGTACAGCGTGTTCAGGAAATGCCGCATACGCAGGATTTCACGCGCCTGGATCTCAATGTCCGCAGCCATGCCCTGCGCCCCGCCCGAAGGCTGGTGGATCATGATGCGGCTGTTCGTCGTTGCGACGCGCATGCCCGGTTCACCGGCCGAGAGCAGGAAGCTGCCCATCGAGGCGGCCTGACCGATGCACAGCGTGCCGACGCGCGGACGGATATACTGCATCGTGTCATGGATCGCCATGCCCGCCGTGACGACACCGCCCGGCGAGTTGATGTACATGTAGATGTCCTTCTTCGGATTTTCCGACTCAAGGAACAGCAGCTGCGCGCAGATCAGCGAAGCCATGCCGTCCTCGACACCGCCGGTGACGAAGATGATGCGCTCGCGAAGCAGGCGGCTGAAGATATCGAACGACCGTTCGCCGCGGTTCGACTGTTCGATGACGATCGGAACCAGCCCGGCCTGCGTCTGCCGCAGCCCGACGCCAGCATGGGCCAGCGGGCTCGCGAAATCGCCGGTCTCGAACGGATTGTGCATGGAAATCTCTCTTATGCCCAGAAGAGCCCCTATGTCGCGTGGTGGCCGCGCATATTCAAGCCCCGGCGGCATCCCGCGATGCTGCCATGCAGCGTTTATGGCTTTCAGGGGTGAAAATCCGATTAGCGCGGGTTGCCCGGCGCGGGCAGCGCCAGATAGGCCAGCCGTCGCACCTCCTGCCGCCCGCGCACCACGGTATCGAGGATCAGCCCGGTAAAGACGTTCAGCGCGGCGAGCAGCATCAAACCCGTGGACAGGATCGCGGTCGGGAAGCGCGGCACCTGATGCGTCTGAAGATAGGTCAGGACGATCGGCACGGCGAGCAAAATGGAAAGCGCCGCGAACAGCGCCGCGACCGCGCCGAAGAACCACATCGGCCGCTCGATCCGGTACAGCTTCAGGATGGTTCGCAGGATGCGCCAGCCGTCCGAATAGGTGGACAGCTTCGACGCCGATCCTTCCGGCCGCGCATAATAGGGCGTGGCAATCTCGGCGCAGGGCATCTTCAGCTCCAGCGCATGGACACTGATCTCGGTCTCGATCTCGAAGCCGACCGACAGGACCGGGAAGCTCTTCACGAAGCGGCGGGAAAAGACGCGGTAGCCCGACAGGATGTCGGTGAAGCTCCGCCCGAACAGCTTGGCGAGCATCCCCGTCAGCATGGCATTGCCGAAGCGATGCCCGCGACGATAGGCGAGTTCGGCCTCGCTCACCCGCTGGCCGACCACCATGTCGAGTTGCTCCTCGACCATGCGCGCGACCAGATCGGGCGCGGAGGCGGCGTCATAGGTCGCGTCGCCATCCGCCATGACATAGATGTCGGCATCGATATCGGCGAACATGCGACGGACCACCGCGCCCTTGCCCTGGATCCGCTCCGACCGCACGACAGCCCCCGCCGCGCGCGCAACCTCGACCGTGCGGTCCTTGCTGTTATTGTCGTAGACATAGATGGTCGCGGTCGGCAGCGCCTCGCGGAAGCCCGCGATCGTCTGGGCGATCGCCGCTTCCTCGTTATAGCATGGCAACAGCACCGCAATGCTTGGCGCGGCTCCCTGGTAGTCCATCATTCTTCCCTCGTGGGCTGTACGGTCAGCCGAAGCGACGCCCTTTATGGCGGATCACGACCTAAAGCGAGACGGCGCCCGTGCTTGCCCCCGGATCGGCCATATCCCTAAGCTGCGCCATGGACGAGTCAAAGCCGCATCGATCGATCCCCCGACCATCATGGCTGTTTATCGGCGCGGTGCTGATCGGTGCGGTGCTGTTATCCTGGGTGGCGATCGCCAACGGTTTCCCGTTGGTCTTTGCCGATTCGGGTACCTATCTGCGGATTCCGCTCGAACTATATTATCCGACCGATCGGCCGCCGATCTACGGCCTGGCGATCGGATTACCCCTGCGGCTGGCGGGCCTGTGGGGGATCGTCGCCGTCCAGGCGATCGGCAGCGCGATGATGATCGCCATGACACTGTCCATCGGTCGGGAACGCCCGCGCCCGGTGGAGGTGATCGCGACCTGCAGCTTTCTGGCGTCAGCGAGCAGCCTGCCCTGGTTCGTCGGGCAGATCATGCCCGACCTCGCCACCGGCTTCATACCGCTGGTGCTCTTCGCGCTGCTCACTCGTCCCGCCGATGCGCCGCTGTGGCAACGCGCCGGACTGGGCGCGTTGCTGACATTGCTGATCGCCGTGCATCTCAGCCATGTGTTGCTGACGGCAGGGCTTCTGGGGCTCGCCGCGGTCGTCATGCTGCTGGCTGGCATGGGGTGGCGCGAGACGTTCCTTCGGTCGCTGCCTGCTGCCCTGGCCATCCTCCTGGCGCTATTGGGCCTGAGCAGCCTCAACCGGGTGGCGGGCTATGAATTCAGGCCCGCCCTGTCGTCCGACACCTTCCTGCTCGCCCGGCTGTTCGACGGGCATGTGGCACAGCCGACGCTGGCGCGGCTGTGTCGCGAGGAGGCGCTGGCGCATTGCGCGGTTCAACCGCTGGTCGACGATCCCGCCATCGCCAAGCCGGGCCAGGCCTATCTCTGGGACAAGCGTTCGCCGATCGGTGCGATGCTGACCCGTGACCGGGCGGGCGTCATCGCCGAGCAGCGGCGCATCATCCGCACGGTGCTGCACGACGATCCCGGCGGCGTTGCGCGGTTGGCGTGGCGGGGTTTCGCCGAGCAGCTGATAACGGTGCGCAAGGGTGTCCTGCCGCCTTACTCGGCCGCCATGCAGATTTCCCGCATCCTGCAAGCGCGGCTTCCCGGCGATTTCCAGGCCTTTTCCCATTCGCGACAACAGCGCGGGGCGCTCGATCCCCTGAAATTCGCGCCGGATGTCGCGGTGGCCGTGGCGATCGTCCTACTGCTGCCGCTGATGCTGCTATGGGCGATGCGGCGGCGGCAATGGTCACTGATCGGCCTGACGGGGTTGGTCGTTGCGACGCTCCTGCTCAATGCGGCGATCACTGGCGATCTTTCCGGCCCTGACGATCGTTACCAGAGCCGGGTGCTGTGGCTGCTCCCGCTGCTCGCCGCCTGTTTCGTCATCACCGCTGCTCGACGCCGGATTCCAGAACCAATCGACATTTGGCCCCCCTTCTTCCCTCTCCACTGGACAGGGGAGAGGGTTAACGAAGCTTGCCAGCTTGGCTGGCTAGCGCAGCTTGTGTGAGGGGTTGAGCGAGCCGAAGGCTCGCGCGCGCACAGGCAAGCGCCACACCCCTCACCCAGCTCCGACTAAGCCCTTGCTTTCGCAAAGGCCAGGTCTGCGCAACCCTCTCCCCTCGAAGAGGGGCGAGGGAAGAGGACATGGCTGAACGTCGATCCAGCCTAAAAGCGCGGCAGGCCTGGACGCAAAAAGGGCGACCGCTCGCGCGGCCGCCCTTTTTGTCCGCTGGCGGGCAGAAGCCCGCCCCGGCCGACCTTACTCGGCCGGCGCGGCCTTCTTGGCGCGCGGCTTCTTCGCGGGGGCCTCGGCGGCTTCCGCCTCGCCCTCGGCCGGAGCAGCGGCCTTCTTGGCGCGCGGCTTCTTCGCGGGGGCTTCCTCGGTCGCTTCGGCGTCGCCCTCGGCGGGTGCAGCCTTCTTGGCGCGGGCCGGCTTCTTCTCGCCCTCGGCGTCGTCGGCGGCCGCGTCCTCGGTCACGTCGGCATCGGCCTTCTTGGCCTTCGCCTTGGCGGGCTTCTTCTTGCCGTGGTCATGATCGTGGTCGTGGTCATGATTGTGGACGTGCGTGCCGGTCGCGAAACCGTCTTCGCTCTCGATCGCGGCTTCCAGCTCCTCGCGGGTGGTTTCGCGGTCAGTGATTTCGGCCTTGCCGAACAGGAAGTCGACGACCTTGTCCTCATAGAGCGGGGCGCGCAGCTGGGCGGCGGCCATCGGCTCCTGCTGGACGTACTGGATGAAGCGCTGGCGATCTTCCGGGCCGTACTGCTGTGCGGCCTGCGCGATCAGGCGGTTCATCTCCTGCGCGGTCACCTCGACGCCGTTGGCCTGACCGATCTCCGAGAGGAGCAGGCCCAGACGGACGCGGCGCTCGGCGATCTTCTTATAATCGTCGCGCTCCTTCTCCATCTCGGCCTTGGCGGCCTCGGGATCTTCCTCGTGGGTCGCTTCATGCTCGAGCTGCGCCCAGATCTGCGAGAACTCGGCCTCGACCATCGACGGCGGCACTTCGAAGTCGTGACCGTCGGCCAGCTGGTCGAGCAGCTTGCGCTTCATATAGGTGCGGGTCAGGCCGTTATGCTCCTGCTCGATCTGCCCCTTCAGCAGGCCGCGCAGCTGCTCCAGGCTCTCGAGGCCCAGATTCTTCGCCATCTCGTCGTCGACCTTGGCTTCACCGGCGGTCTTCACCGACTTGATGGTCAGGTCGAAGGTCGCGGGCTGACCGGCCAGGTCCTTGGCGGGATAGTCCTCGGGGAAGGTGACCGAAATCTGCTTCTCGTCTCCGGCCTTCACGCCGACCAGCTGGTCCTCGAAACCGGGGATCAGGCGACCGCCGCCGATCTCGACGGCCATGTCCTCGCCCGAGCCGCCCTCGAAGGCGACGCCGTCAGCGGTCTTGCCGACGAAATCGACGGTGACCTGATCGCCTTCGGCCGCAGCCTTGTCGCCCGCATCGTCCCAGCGCTTCTGCTGGTCGGCGAACTTCTGAAGCTGCTCGTCGATCGCCTCGTCGGCGACCGGCACGGTCAGGCGGTCGAGCTTCAGCGCATCGATCGCGGGCGTCGGGACGGTCGGCAGCACTTCGAGCGTGACGTTCAGCGTGGCATCCTTGCCCTGCTCATACTCACCGACCAGCTCGACCTGCGGCTGCATCGCGGGGCGCAGGTTCTTCTCGGCGATTAGCGACTGCACGCCTTCCTGCAGCGCGGTGTTCAGCGCGTCCTGCAGCAGCGCCGGGCCGTGCATCTTGCGAACCAGGTTCGCGGGCACCTTGCCGGGGCGGAAACCGGGCATCTTCATCTGCGGAGCGATCCGCTTCAGCTCGGCATCGACCTTACCCTCGATATCCTTGGCAGTGATGGTGAGCGTGTAGGCGCGCTTCAGCCCCTCGTTCAGCGTCTCGACAGTCTGCATCTAAAGGCCTTCAATCTGGAGAAATTCCGTGTGGCTGTCGCCCCGTTTTGACCGGGGACTGGTGCGGGCGAAGGGACTCGAACCCCCACATCTTACGATACTGGAACCTAAATCCAGCGCGTCTACCAGTTCCGCCACGCCCGCACGAGGACACCGCCGATGGGCGCGCGTCTATATCACCATGGGCGGCTTCGGCAAGGGACAACAGGCAACATCGGCGTGCGACATGCGTTTATGCCCTCCCCAGCCGGAAAAACGGCCCCATTTATGGAGTGCGAGAATGGCAACCCAGCCCCCGCCCGAAAGCCCGCAGCCGACCCAACCGGCCCAGCCCGATACGCCGCCGCCCGAAATCGTACCGCCCGGCCCCGACATCGACCAGCCCGCCCCCGGTGTGGGTCCGGGCGATCCCGGCACGGCCCAGCCGCCCCAGATTTGAAAGGAGCCGACGATGGCGACCAATCCCGAAAACCATCCCGACAGCCCACCCGGCGAGGCGCCCGAAAACAATCCGGACAGCCCGCCGCGTGAGGACCCACGGAGTGACATCGAACAGGCCGTCGAGGCGCGCTCGGATGCGGTCAAGCGCGGCGAAGGCGGTGAGGAGCCGGTGACGTTCACCGATACCGGCGAGCATGACGGCGTCGGTGGGACCGGCGGCGTGGTGCGCAATCAGGATTTGGATGCGCAGTAATTGAGGGGGTGGGCTCGGTGAGACACCGTTGCCCTCCCCCAACCCCTCCCGCTTGCGGGAGGGGAGAGGGTTGTGGCCGAGCGCCAAGATGATCGCAGGCCGCTCGTTAGATATGACACTCACGACCGCGCGTATCGCTCGCCCGAAGCACGCCCCTCCCGCAAGCGGGAGGGGATGGGGGAGGGAAAGCCGCGGGCGACGTCCTCTGCGAGGCTCCCTACCCTCCCCCCAGCCCCCTCCAGCCTGCGGGAGGGGGAGCACATCACATCATCCCGCCAGCGCCTTCTTCAGCAGATCGTTCACCACCGCAGGGTTGGCCTTGCCGCCCATCGCCTTCATCGTCTGACCAACGAAGAATCCGAACAGTGCTTCCTTGCCCGCGCGGTACTGACCCAGCTGGTTCGGGTTCTTTTCCAGAACCTCGGCGATCACTGCCTCGATCGCGCCGGTATCGCTGGTCTGCTTCAGGCCACGCTCCTCGACGATCTTCGACGGACCATCGCCCGTCTCCAACATGATCTCGAACACCTGCTTGGACAGGCTGCCCGACAGCGTGCCATCGGCGACCAGCGCCAGCAGCTCGGCGGCCTGGGTCGGCGACACCGGGCTTTCGGTGATGTCCTTGCCCAGCCGGTTGAGCGCGCCGAACAGTTCGGCCGCGACCCAGTTCGCCGCCTGGGCGGGCTTGGCCTGCGAGCCTTCCAGCGCGTCCAGCAGCCCGTCGAACCAGCGCGCCGTGTCGACCTCGGCGGTCAGCACGCCCGCATTATAGGCGGTCAGGCCCAGCGCCTCGTAACGGCGGCGCTTGGCGTCGGGCAGTTCGGGCAGGCTGGCGCGGCATTCGTCGAGGAACGCGTCGGTCAGTTCCAGCGGCAGCAGGTCGGGATCGGGGAAGTAGCGGTAATCATGCGCATCTTCCTTCGACCGCATCGAGCGGGTGGTGCCGCTCTCGACGTTGAACAGCCGGGTTTCCTGGACGATCTTGCCGCCATCCTCCAGCACCGCGACCTGGCGCTTGGCCTCATATTCGATCGCGGCCATCACGAAGCGAACCGAGTTGACGTTCTTCGTCTCGGTGCGCGTGCCGAACTCGTCGCCCACTTTACGAACCGACACGTTCACATCGGCGCGCATCGAGCCTTCTTCCATATTGCCGTCGCACGACCCGACATAGCGGAGAATGGCCCGCAGCTTGCGGAGATAAGCCCCTGCTTCAGCGGGCGAACGCATGTCGGGGCGGCTGACGATTTCCATCAGCGCAACGCCCGAGCGGTTGAGGTCGACATAGGAGCGCGTCGGATGCTGGTCGTGCATCAGCTTGCCCGCATCCTGCTCGACATGGATGCGCTCGACGCCGATCGACTTGGTGGGGCCGTCGGGGTTCTTTTCGTCCAGGCTGATCTCGATCGCGCCCTCACCCACCAGCGGATGGTAGAGCTGGCTGATCTGATAGCCCTGCGGCAGATCGGCGTAGAAGTAGTTCTTCCGGTCGAAGCGCGACCACTTATTGATCTGCGCGTCGATCGCCATGCCGGTGCGCACCGCCTGACGGATGCACTCCATGTTGGGCACGGGCAGCATGCCCGGCATCGCGGCGTCGACCAGCGAGACCTGGGTGTTGGGCTCCGCGCCGAACGCAGTCGCCGCGCCCGAGAACAGCTTGGCGTTGGAGGTGACCTGGGCATGGACTTCCAGGCCGATCACGACCTCCCATTCCCCCGTCGCGCCCTGGATGCGATATTCGCTCATGTTCGATCTCGATGATGAAGATAGTTGATCGCCGTCAGGACGGCGTTGCTGCCCAGCAGGGCGACGATCCAGCAGGTCGACAGGATGCGCAGCACGGCCGTCTCGAAGCCGAGATGCCGCGCCTCGCGCAACCCGACATAGGCCGCGCCCGCGCCCAGCAGCAGGAACAGGATGCCCAGCCGGACCTCACCGCGCAGGATCACGCTGTTGCCCACGCACAGGCACAGGATGAAGCCCGCCACGCCCAGAAAGAAACGCGCCAGCGTGTGATGGTCGAAGGGCTGGCTTTCCATGTGGCTCAGCGACACGCCGACATAGGCGCTCAGGATCGCCCCGAACGCGACGTTCAGGGCGCCCTGCGCCTCCCGCAACACGGCGATGTTGCGGGCCGAAAAGGCGCGGTCGCTTACCACCAGGCCTGCGGGCGGGCGGTGAAGCCCGCGCGCTGTTCCAGGGCGAGCCCGGCGTTCAGCACGCCCTGCTCGTCCAGTGCCTTGCCGATGATCTGGAGGCCGAGCGGCAGCCCGTCCTTGTCCAGCCCGCCCGGCACCGACATGGCGGGCAGCCCGGCCAGCGAAGCGGGCACCGTGAACACGTCGTTGAGGTACATGGCCAGCGGATCGGCCTGCTTCTCACCCAGCGCGAACGCCGCCGACGGCGCGGTCGGGGTGAGCAGCACGTCGCAACTCTCGAAAGCCCGCTCGAAATCGCGCGCGATCAGCGTGCGGACCTTCTGCGCCTGGGTGTAATAGGCGTCGTAGAAGCCCGCCGACAGCACATAGGTGCCGATCAGGATGCGGCGTTTCACCTCGTCACCGAACCCGGCGGCGCGGGTCGCGGCGTACATGTCCTGTAACCCCGCCCCTTCGGGCAGGTCGCGCAGGCCATAACGCACGCCGTCATAGCGGGCGAGGTTGGACGACGCCTCGGCGGGTGCGATGATGTAATAAGCGGGCAGCGCGTACTTGGTGTGCGGCAGCGAAACCTCGACGATCTCGGCGCCCGCGTCGCGCAGCCAGTCGATGCCCTGCTGCCACAAAGCTTCGATCTCGGCGGGCATGCCGTCGACCCGGTATTCCTTCGGCACGCCGACCTTCTTGCCCTTCAGGTCCGCCGACAACGCGGCTTCCCAGTTGGGCACGTCGAGCTTCAGCGAGGTCGCGTCCTTGACGTCGAAGCCCGCCATCGCCTCCAGCATGATCGCGCAGTCGCGCACGTCGCGCGCCATCGGCCCCGCCTGGTCGAGCGAGGAGGCAAAGGCGATCGTGCCCCAGCGCGAGCAGCGGCCATAGGTCGGCTTGATGCCCGAAATGCCGGTAAAGGCAGCGGGCTGGCGGATCGAACCGCCGGTATCGGTGCCGGTCGCGCCCGGCGCCAGCCCCGCCGCCACCGCCGTCGACGACCCGCCCGACGACCCGCCGGGAGCGAGCGGAGCGGTGTCGTTCGGGCGACGCCAGGGCGAGATGACGTTGCCGAATGCGCTGGTCTCGTTGGACGAACCCATCGCGAACTGGTCGAGGTTCAGCTTGCCGAGCATCCCTGCGCCCGCGTTCCACAGATTCTGCGAAACCGTCGACTCGTAGGGCGGCACGAAGCCTTCCAGGATCTTGCTGGCGGCGGTGGTCGCGACGCCGTTGGTCGCGAACAGGTCCTTCATGCCGATCGGCACGCCTGCCAGCGGCTTCAGCGTTTCGCCAGCGGCCCGCGCCGCATCGGCCGCATCGGCGGCGGCGAGCGCATGTTCCGGGGTCTTGACCAGGAAGGCGTTGAGCGCGTCGGCACCCGCGACCTTGGCGTTGAACGCTTCGGCGACTTCGCGCGCCTTGAACTGGCCGTCGCGCACGCCGTCGCGGATGGCGGCGATGCCGAGTGTGGTGAGATCAGTCATTATTCGATCACCTTGGGCACCGTGAAGAAGCCATGTTCGGCCTGCGGCGCATTCTGCATGAGGAGGTCGCGGATGCCGCCGTCATTGACGACGTCGTCGCGCAGGCGAAGCTGGTTCGGGATGACCGCGGTCATCGGGTCGACGCCTTGGGTGTCGACCTCGCCCAGCTGCTCGATCCAGCCCAGGATATTCCCCAGCTCGGGGGCGAGGCGCGTCGCGTCCTCCTCGGTGATCGCGATGCGGGCCAGGCTCGCGATCTTCTTCACGGTTGCGGTATCTACGGACATGGATTTGCGGCTAGCATCGCCGCGCGGCTTCGCGCAACGCTTTTGCCGTCTCGGCGATTGCAATGGGGACAAGTGGGGCATCATGGATAGCAATTGCGGGCCGTCCGATTTTGCTGCACCGCACAACGGAGTGATGATTTGGCGCGCAAATTCCTCTATGTCGTGGCGACCCTCATCGTGCTGACGATCGCGGCGGCCTTTGCTTACCGCCTGTTCGGCAACCAGCTGCTCCGCTGGTCGACCGTGCCCTCCGAGTCGTTCCAGACCCAGGCGGCGACGCGCGCGGAGGAGTATCGCGATACCAAGATGTGGCTGGCGCGACCCGACCTGCCGGGCAATCCGGCGATGTGGGTGCCGACCGGCTACACCCCCGGCCAGCCCGGCCAGGGCGCGGCCGTCTTCTTCATCCACCCGACCTCCTATATCAGCAAGGCGCACTGGAACGCGCCGCTGGACGACCCCGAGACCAATGGCCGCGCCGAGCTGTTCCTGCGCGGGCAGGCGAGCGCCTTCAACGGCGCGGGCGACATCTGGGCCCCGCGCTATCGCCAGGCGACCTTCGGCGCGTTCCTGACCAGCATGGCGGATGCCGAGCGCGCGCTCGATCTTGCCTATAAGGATGTCGACGCCGCCTTCACCGCGTTCCTGGCGCAGGTCGATCCCAACCGCCCGCTGATCCTGGCGGGGCATAGCCAGGGCGCGCTGCATCTGTCGCGTCTGCTGACCGACCGCGTGACCAAGGACCCTTCGCTCAAGCGCCGGATCGTCGCGGCCTATGTCGTCGGCTGGCCGATCTCGACGACCGCCGACCTGCCCGCCATGGGTCTGCCTGCCTGTACAAAGCCCGACCAGACGGGGTGCATCCTCAGCTGGCAGAGCTTCGGCGAGCCCGCCGATCCGTCGCTGATCCTCGACGTGTTCGACCAGACCAACGGCTATACCGGGGCACCGCGGAAAGGGACCGCGATGCTCTGCACCAACCCGCTAACCGGCATGTCCGGCGGCGAAGCCCCCGCCACCGCCAATCTGGGCACGCTCTATCCGTCCGCCGACCTTAAGACCGCCGCCATCGCCGCAGGCAAGGTCCCGGCGAAGTGCGAGGGGCGCGGCATCCTGAGCATCGGCGAAGGACCAAGCGTCGGCCGCTATGTGCTGCCCGGCAACAACTACCACGTCTATGACTATAGCCTGTTCTGGGCCAATGTCCGCGCCGATGCGGAACGCCGCTTGAAAGCCTTTCGATGACCCTGATTACGACCGACCGTAGCGAATTTCGCGCTGCCCTCCCCTCTGGTGGGCGGCTGATCGGGCTGGACGTCGGCACCAAGACCGTGGGCACCGCACTGTGCGATGCCGGATGGAGCTTCGCCAGCCCCGCCACCCTGATCCGCCGGACCAAGTTCACCAAGGACAAGGACCAGCTGATCGCGATGATCGCGCAGCAGGGGTGCAAGGGCCTGGTCATCGGCCTGCCGCTGAACCTGGACGGCAGCGAGAGCCCACGCTCGCAATCGACCCGCGCCTTTGCCCGCAACTGCGCCGATCTGGGCCCGATCCTGCTCTGGGACGAACGCTGGTCCACTGTCGCGGTCGAGCGGACAATGATCGAACAGGATATGAGCCGCGCCAAGCGTGCCGAGCGGATCGACAATCTGGCGGCCGCGCATATCCTTCAGGCGGCAATCGACGCGCTGGTGATGGCCTGACCAGCTGAAACCGATCGACATTCTTTCCATTCCTCCCCTGGAAGGGGAGGTGGCAGGCCGCAGGCCTGACGGAGGGGTATCCCGGCGGGAGAGGTCGGACCGCATTCGCGATCGGTTACACCCCTCCACCATCCTTCGGATGGTCCCCCTCCCCTTACAGGGGAGGAAAGACAGTGGGGCAGCATGAATAACGATCAATTGACCGCAAAACGACCATGATCGCCAGCAATGTCATATATTGGTCTTTAGCCAGTCGTTAACCCGTCACCCAAGCCCCCTAGCTGCGCCGCTTCCTACGGAGCCTATGGGGGGCCAGTCGTGCAGCATGTTTCCGTTCTTTCCCGTTCGATGTTGATGATCGGTGCGGCCGTCATCGCCGTGCCTGCGATGGCGCAGCAGCAATCCGATCCGGACGCCACCGAGGCCGCGACCAATGGCGACCAGATCGTCGTCACCGCGAACCGCACCACCCGCTCCTCGGTCGAGCTGGGCGCGGCGGAGATCCAGAAGGTGTTGCCCGGCGCCAGCCCGATCAAGGCGATCCAGACGCTGCCCGGCGTGCAGTTCGAAACGGCCGATCCCTGGGGCAATAACGAGCAGAATATCTCGCTGTTCGTCCACGGCTTCAATCAGAACCAGCTGGGCTTCACCATGGACGGCGTGCCGCTGGGTGACCAGTCCTATGGCAATTACAACGGCCTGACGCCGCAGCGTGCGGTCATCAGCGAAAACGTCGCGCGCGTCCGCCTGACCGCCGGAGCCGCCGATCTGGGCACCGCCTCGGCCAGCAATCTGGGCGGCGGGATCGAAACCTATTCGAGCGATCCGGCGGCCACGCTGGGCGTACGCTTCGCGCAGACGCTGGGCAGCTATGACGCGACCCGGACCTATCTGCGCATCGACAGCGGCGAGGTCGAGGGGCTGGGCGGCACCAATAGCGGCTATCTCTCGGTCGTCCGGCAAAAGGCGCGGGCTTGGGAATTCAACGCGCGTCAGGGCGGGTGGCAGGGCAATGCCAAGTTCGTCCACAAGGGCGAGAACGGCACGCTGACCGGCTATTTCGACATTTCGGACAAGGTCGAGCCGAACCAGGATTCAGTCGCACACAATGCGGGCGGGATCGAACCCTATTACCGCTCGCTGCTCTATCCGAACTGGCAGGCCGCGCTCGCCTATGTCGATGCGAACGGCGCGCCGCCTGCGAACAACCCCAACAATTACATGAACTATTTCGGCGACGCACAGCGCACCGATTATCTGGGCTATATCAAGTACGAACACCGCTTCGGCGATGCCGTCACCTGGACCAATCAGGTCTATTACCATCATGACGAGGGCCAGGGGCAGATCACCGGCCCGATCGCGGCCGCCGGTCTGCCCGGCCTGTTCCGCATCTATTATCCGGGGCAGAATCTGAAGGCCGTCTTCGGCGGCTCGGGCTATGCGCTGCGTACCACCGAATATGGCATCGACCGGAAAGGCGGTATTTCGACGCTCGCGATCCGTGCGGGCGACCATGAGATCGAGCTGGGCGGCTGGTACGAGCATAACCGCAACACGATCTTCCGCCGCTGGTATGCAGCCCCGATCGACAATCCGCCCTCGCCCTATGAATGGGCCGACCCTGCCAAGCTGCGCCTGACCCAATATGCCGCGATCACGAAGTACGACCTGATCCAGACGCATATCCAGGATCGCTGGCACGTCACCCCGGCGGTGACGCTCGAGGCCGGGTTCAAGTCCAGCCTGCAATTCGCCGATGGCCGCGTGCCCACCCAGCCGCTGCCGGGCGCGCTGCCCGGCACCTCGACCGGCTATCCACAAGGGCGGCTGAACACGAAGAAGTGGTTCCTGCCCGCCTTCGGTGCGATCTGGGACATCGGCAGCAACGACCAACTGTTCGGCCATATCCAGAAGAATGTCCGCCAATTCCAGGCCTCGGTCGCGGCGGGCCTGTCGCCTTTCGCGGTGGGCAGCCAGCAGGCGTTCGACCAGATCAAGGCGAACACCTCGCCCGAAACCTCCTGGACCTATGAGGCGGGCCTGCGCTCGCGCCATGCGCTCGACCTCGGCCCGCTGACGGGAATCGAGGCGCAGATCAGCGCCTATCATGTCGATTTCGATAATCGCCTGCTCCAGATCAGCGCGACGCCGGTCATCGCCTCGGTCATAGGCGGCGTCTCGATCTTGCAGAATGTCGGCCGCGTGCGCACCAACGGCGTCGACGCCTCCGCCACCCTGCGCTTCGGCCCGCACCTGTCGGTCTACAATGCGCTGTCGTACAACAGCTCGAAATACCGCGACAATTATGTCAGCGGCACAACGACCGTCCCGACCGCCGACAAATATGTACCCAACACCGCCAAGTGGCTGAACAAGACGGTGGTGTCGATCAATGACGGCCCGTTCGAGATCCAGGCGATCGGCGATTATGTCGGCCCGCGCTTCGCCACCTATACCAACGACCAGTCGATCGGCGGACGTTACCTGCTGAACCTGCAGGCGAGCTACAGCCTGCCGCAGATCGACGGGTTCGGGGTCAAGGACCTGAAGCTGTCGGTCAACGTCACCAACGTGACCAACCGCAAGGGCATTTACGAACTGGTCGTCGGCGCGGCGTCCAAGACGTGGAACAGCTATGCCCAGCCGCCGCGCATGGGCTTCATCACCCTGTCGGGTGCCTTCTGACGAAAGCGACGTGTCGGATCGACAGGCCTTGCGCCATGCGATCCGGCACGCTGGCTTGCGAGCCGGAACCGGGTGCGGCAGACCGGCCGGGCATGATCCCCGACCACGCGCCCTCGCCTTCGCCGCTTCACTGGCGTCGCCCATCCTTCTGGATGGCCGCAATGCTGGCGGTGGTCTTCGTGGCGCTGGTCCATGCGATGACCTTGGCGATGCAGCTGCGCGGGCCGTGGTATGACGAATTCTACACGCTCTACGTCGCGCGACCGGGCGCTCCCTTGCCTTACGCCTTTCACCGCTGGCTGGCGGACAATCATCCCCCGCTTTTCTATGCGCTGGCCCGCGCGACGACATGGTTGGGCACGACGGTCGAGGAGCGGCGCGTCGTCAAACTGTTCCTTTTCGTCCTCGCCGGTATCCAGCTGGCGTGGTGGCTGATCCCGCGGGGTTTGCGGCGGATCGGCTGGATCTATGCCGTCGCGCTGGCCAGCGCCTGGCCCGCCATCGACCGCGTGGCCGAATTGCGATCCAATTATCTCGCCTTCGCCGCCGCCGCCGTCGCGGTCGCCGCGCTGATCGCCGTCGAGCGGGGCCATCGCGCGCACCGCAAGGCCGAGTGGGTGATGTTGACCCTGGCGCTGCTCGTGGCGCTCAACGTCCATCTGGCGGCCAGCATGATCGTCGACGGGCTCGTCGCGGCCATGATCCTGCGCCGGATGATCGCACGCCAGTGGCCCAGTGCCGCCCGGTTGCTCGCGGCGGCAAGCATCGCGGCCATGCCGCTGCTGATCCAGCTCGTCATGTCGTTCGGACAGCTCGACGCCAATACCCGCCATTTCTGGATCGAGGGCGGCCTGACCCGCGCGCGCTGGGCGATCCAGGGGGAGATCGAAAGCGGCCTGAGCGCCAACCTGCCGATCACCATCCTGGCGGTCGTCGGTTTCGGGTTGCTGGCGCATCGAAGCTGGCGCGAACGGCGTCTTGCCCCGCAGGCCGATCTGGCGGTGACGCTGGGCGTGGGGCTGGCGATCGCCTGCGCGGTGATGGTGGCGGTGCATCTGTGACGCCCCTTCATCATGAGCCGCTATCTCGTCGCGCTCCATCCGCCGATCGCCATGATGCTGGCGCTGGGCGCGGCGGCGCTGCTCGACCGGGTGCGGCCGCTGTTCGTGACGATCCTGTCCGTGCTGATGAGTTTGGCCGCGCTGGCTGCGATCCATGCCAACCTGGTCCGAACCGTGGCACAGCCGAGCTGGTATGGCACGGGCCGGGCGATCGCGACGATCCGGCGCAACTGCCCCACGACCCGAATCCATGTCGACGCCAGCGGCAATCGCCTCGTCATGGCGACACCGCCAAGCGAGAATCGCGACGTCTTCCCCTTTGCCTATCGAATCGTCGCGGACCATTTCGGCTTTCCAATCGCCGACCCGCGCGACCGGACCATGCCGCGCGACTGCCCCACGCTGTTCTGGACCGAGCATGTCGCCGGGCAACCGGACACCGCCCGCGAATTGGCGATGCGGCTGCGCACCGCGGGCTTTCCGATCGGCCGGGCCCGGCTCCAGCGGATCGGTTATGGACGCATGCTGGTGACCTGGCCGACACGCTGAGCGGCACCACTCAAGCCTTGCCGAACGCCGTCCCGCTCGCTACCCGGCGGCTTTAATGCAGACCTCGGATCATCGCCCCGGCACGCTCATTCAGGGTGGCGCCGTTTTCCCGCACCGGCATCTGACCGGCATCGACGGCCTTCAACCGCATGAGATCATGTTCCTGCTCGACGAGGCGGAACATTGGCTCGATCGCGGCGCGACCGATACGCCGGACACAAGACTGGCGGGCCTCACCCAGATCAACGCGTTCTTCGAGAACTCGACGCGGACCCTGCTGTCCTTCGAGATCGCGGGCAAGCGCCTGGGTGCGGACGTGGTCAACATGCACGCGGCGCAGTCGAGCGTGAAGAAGGGCGAGACGCTGATCGACACAGCGATGACGCTGAACGCGATGCGCGCCGATGTGATCGTGATCCGCCACATGGCGAGCGGCGCGGTTCGCCTGATCGCCGACAAGGTCGACTGCCCGGTCCTGAATGCAGGCGACGGGCGGCACGAGCACCCCACCCAGGCACTGCTCGACATGCTGACCATCCGCCGCCGCCGGGGCAGCGTCGCGGGGCAGAAGGTCGTGATCTGCGGCGACATATTGCACAGCCGGGTCGCGCGTTCGGACATCCTCGCGCTCACCGCGCTGGCGGCCGAGGTGCGGGTCTGCGCGCCCTCGACGCTGATGCCCAAGGGGATCGAGCGGATGTTCGTGACCCCCTTCACCGATTTCGACGAAGCGATCGAGGATGCCGACGTCGTCATGATGCTGCGTGTCCAGAACGAGCGGATGGCGGGCGGCTATATCCCCTCCACGCGCGAATACCGGATGCGCTACGGCCTGACCGCGGAACGGCTGAAGCGCGCCAAGCCGGGCGCGCTGGTCATGCACCCCGGCCCGATGAACCGCGGCGTCGAGATCGACTCGGAGGTGGCAGATGGACCGCAATCGGCGATCACCGAGCAGGTGGCGATGGGCGTCGCGGTGCGCATGGCGTGCCTGGACGTGCTGACCCGCCGAGCCCGCAAGCTGGAGGGCTGGGCATGAGCATCACCGCCTTCACCAACGCCACGCTGGTCTGCCCGGTCGGCGGCGAGGTCAAGGGCCAGACCCTGCTGGTCGAGGACGGCATCATCACCGGCACCGGGGACGCTCCCGAGGGTGCGACCATCATCGACTGCGGCGGCAAGATGCTTAGCCCCGGCATCGTCGATCTGGGCGTGTTCAAGGTCGACCGCGCCGCCTGTCGCGCAGGGGGCATCGTGCGCATCGGTCTGATGCCCGATCAGTCGCCGGTCCTGGACGATCCGGGCGTGGTGCAGCGTGCCGCGCTGATCGGGCGGCCGGACCTGTGGATCCATCCGATCGCGGCGGCGACCCGATCGCTCGCGGGCACCGATCTGGCCGAGATGGCGGTGTGCGTGTCGGCAGGGGCCAAGGCGGTAGGCACCGGGCGCGGCTGGATCGCCGATTCGGGGGTGATGCACCGGGTCCTCGCCTATGCCAGCGATTTGGGTCTGACCGTCATCGCCCATGCCGAAGACGGCGGCCTCGCCGCCGATGCGGTCGCCACCGAGGGCGAGACGGCGAGCCGCCTGGGCCTTCCCTCCGCCCCCGCCATCGCCGAAGCGCTCGCCATCGCGCGCGACCTGATGCTGGCCGAAGAGACGGGCGCGAAGCTGCATATTCGGCAGGTGACGACGGCGGCGGGCTTCGACCTGATCCGCGCGGCCAAGCGGCGCGGGGTGAAGGTGACGTGCGGCATCACGCCTGCGCATCTCCACCTTTCCGACATCGCCATTACGGACTTCCGCACCTTCGCCCGCCTCTCGCCGCCGTTGCGGGACGAGAGCGACCGGCAGGCCGCGCTGGCGGCGGTGGCGGACGGGACGGTCGATGTGATCGGCTCGGGTCACGACCCGCATGGCCCGGAAGAAAAGCGCCTGCCCTTCGTCGATGCCGAGGCGGGCATGGCGGGCGCGGAGACACTGCTGCCGCTGGCGCTGATGCTGGTGCGGGACGAGCGGATCACCCTGCCCCGGCTGTTCGCGCTGCTCTCCGCCAATCCGGCCAAGGTGCTGGGCCTCGACACCGGCACGCTGGAGCCGGGCAAGCCCGCTGACCTGATGCTGTTCGATGCCGACAAGCCCTGGATGGTGTCGGGCGACACTTTCGCCTCGGCGGGCAATACACCGTTCGATGGCTTCCCGGTCCAGGGCCGCGCGCTGCGGCTGTGGAAGGCAGGACGAGAAATTCTCTAACAAAAATCCTCCCCATCTCTGATGGGGAGGGGGACCGCGCCCACAGGGCGTGGTGGTGGGGCATGGCAACACCAGCAAGGGTTGATGCCCCTCCACCACCGGGCTGACGCCCGGCGGTCCCCCTCCCCAAGCGAGCTTGGGGAGGAATAAAAAAGCCTCGCCGAGACGTCTCGGCGAGGCTTTTTACTTACCCCTTTATCGGCTTAGCCGCGACGGGGACCGCGCGGGCCGCCCTGGGTGGGACGCGGCGAATAGCGGCGCTGGCCGCCGGGGCCACCGGCGGGGCGGCCGCCCATCGGACGGTTGCCACCCGGCCCACGACGCGGGCCGCCGCCATGACCCGAACCACCGGCGGGCGGGCCATCGGCCTGCTCGATCGCGATATCGTCCTCGGCATGGTCCGCTTCGGTGCGCTTCAGCGCGGCGATGAAGCGCGACGCCAGGGCCGACGGGATTTCGAACAGCGTCTCGTTCGGCTGGATGCGGATCGCGCCGATCTCGTTGCGGGTGATGTGCCCGCGACGGCAGATCAGCGGCAGCAGCCAGCGCGGATCGGCATTCTGGCTGCGACCGACGCTCATGCGGAACCAGGCGGTGTCGTCGAACCCTTCGCGACGCTCGCGCGGGGCCGGGGCGTCGCCCTCGACCAGTTCCTCGGCCTGGGGAAGGGCTGCGCGGTGCGCCCGGACGAGCGCGGCGGCGATATCCTCCGGCGACTTCTCGGCGAGCAGGCGGGTGGCCAGCTCACGATCACCCTCGTCCACCTCGACCGGCGCCAGCAGCGCGGCGAGCAGACGCTCGCGGTCCTGTGCGCGGATTTCCTCCAGCGTCGGCGCGCGACGCCATTCGGCATCGATGCGTGCGCCGCGTAGCATGCCCTCGACCCGACGACGGCGCGGATAGGGGACGATCAGGATCGCGGTGCCCTTGCGGCCCGCGCGGCCGGTGCGGCCCGAACGGTGCTGGAGCGCTTCGGCATCGCGGGGGATTTCGACATGGATGACCAAAGTCAGGCCGGGCAGGTCGATGCCGCGTGCCGCGACGTCGGTCGCGACGCAGACGCGAGCGCGACCGTCACGCAGCGCCTGGAGCGCATGGTTGCGCTCGTTCTGCGAATGCTCACCCGACAGCGCCACCGCCGAGAAACCGCGCTCGACCAGGCTGGCGTGCAGGTGGCGGACATTGTCGCGGGTGGCGCAGAACAGGATCGCGACCTCCGCCTCGTGCAGGCGCAGCAGGTTGACCACCGCCGCCTCGATATCGGCGGGCGCGACCGTCACCGCCTGATAGGCGATGTCCGCATGGCCCTTGTCCTCGCTGATCGTCTCGATCCGCTTGGCATTGGTCTGGTAACGCTTGGCGAGCTGCACGATCGGGCGCGGCATGGTCGCCGAGAACAGGAGCGTGCGGCGCTCGGACGGCGTGCCGTCGAGGATCTGCTCCAGGTCTTCGCGGAAGCCCATGTCGAGCATCTCGTCCGCCTCGTCGAGAACGACGAACTTCAGCGATGACAGGTCAAGCGCGCCACGCTCCAGATGGTCGCGCAGACGGCCCGGCGTGCCGACGACGATATGCGTGCCATGGCTGAGCGCCCGGCG
Source organism: Candidatus Sphingomonas excrementigallinarum (assembly GCA_019112965.1). Lineage (GTDB taxonomy): Bacteria > Pseudomonadota > Alphaproteobacteria > Sphingomonadales > Sphingomonadaceae > Sphingomonas > Sphingomonas excrementigallinarum. The sequence goes on from DXIH01000037.1 coordinate 21,059, forward strand.
CTCGCGCGAGGCGTCCATGCCGCCGACGCAGGTCGCGATACGCGCACGGGCCCCGGCATAGAGCCATTCCAGCTCGCGGCTGACCTGCAGCGCCAGCTCGCGGGTCGGCGCGATAACCAGCGCCATCGGCGCGCCCGGCTGGGGCAGGTGATCGCCGCCGCCCAGCAGCTCGCTCGCCATCGCAAGGCCGAAGGCGACGGTCTTGCCAGAGCCGGTCTGTGCCGACACGATCAGGTCGCGGCCCTGGGCGTCATCCTCGATAACAGCGGCCTGGACGGGGGTTGGCGCGGTATAGCCGCGCGCGGAAAGGGCAGCCGACAGGACCGGCGGCAAAGCAGAAAAAGGCATGGGGACTCCAACAGAAAAAGGAGCGCGTACCGCCGAACCAAGGGACCCATCCCTCTTAGTTGGCGGATACACCCATGCGGCACGGGTGAATGTTTGCGTTCCGTGAAAGCGTGGCCCTTTACACGATTGTACGGAAAACTCAAGCCACGCTTGCGGCGAACCGAATGGCCCGCCATGGAGCCGCGCCATGAGCCCATGCGTTGATCCCCGATGAGTGTCGCCTTTCGCCGCGAATCCGATGAGGAACATCTCGAACCCAAATTCGAGCTGCCGATCCCGCCCGGCCCCAATCTGGTCACGCCCAGGGGGCTGGAGTTGACCCGCGCCAAGGTCGCCGAAGTCGAAGCCGCGGTCGCTTCCGCGACGGATGAGGAGGAGCGGACCCGGCTCCAGCGCGAACTCCGTTACTGGAACACTCGCGCCGCCACCGCCGAACTGGCCCCCACCCCCGCCGAGGACGAGGTCGGGATCGGCAGTACGGTCACGATCCGGCTGAACGGCCAGACGAAAACGCTGACCATCGTCGGCCATGACGAGGCCGACCCGGCCCATGACCGCATCGCCTATGCCGCGCCGCTGGCGCGCGCACTGATGGGCGCGATGGCGGGGGAGACGGTTGCGTTCGGGGGGAAAGCGGATGCGATCGAGGTGGTGGAGGTAAGCTAGTCTCCCCGACCTTCCACTTCTGCATCCCCTCCCGCAGGCGGGAGGGGACCGAGGGGAGGGAAAGGTGTCTCACCGAGACCATCGCTTGAGGCCTACCCTCCCCCATCCCCTCCCGCCTGCGGGAGGGGCGTGCCAAGCCGCAAACCGAGTAATCTATCGCTTCTGCTGCAGAACGACTAAACCGCCGCCATGCAACACTATGACGCGATCATCCTCGGCGCAGGGGCGGCGGGGCTCATGGCGGCGGCGACCGCCGGGCAGCGGGGGCGGCGGGTGCTGGTCGTCGATCATGCCGATGCGCCGGGCAAGAAGATCCTGATCTCCGGCGGCGGGCGGTGCAACTTCACCAATCTCGGCACCGTGCCGGATCGCTTCCTGTCGTCCAATCCGCATTTCGCCAAGTCGGCGCTGGGCCGCTACACCCCCGCCGACTTCCTGGCCCTGGTCGAGGCGCATGGCATCGCCTGGCATGAAAAGACACTGGGCCAGCTGTTCTGCGATGGCTCGGCGCGGCAGATCGTCGACATGCTGCTCGACGAGTGTGACCACGCAGCGCGATCGGGCGGCGTGGTCGACATCGCTTTGGGCCAGCCGGTCGGAAGCGTCACCCATGACGGCACGCAGTTCCGCGTGACCCACGGCGGCAAGACCGCAACCGCCCCCCGCCTGATCGTCGCGACCGGCGGGCCGAGCATCCCCAAGATGGGTGCGACCGGCTATGCCTATGACCTCGCGCGCCAGTTCGGGTTGAAGGTGGTCGAGCCGCGCCCGGCCCTCGTGCCGCTGACGCTGGGTGGCGAAGAGACGCTGTTCCGCTCGCTTTCCGGCGTCGCGTCGGAGGTCGTCGCGCGCGCGGGCAAGACGCGGTTTCGCGAGGCCGCGCTGTTCACCCATCGCGGGCTGTCGGGTCCCGCGATCCTGCAGGTGTCGTCCTATTGGCGGCATGGCGAGGCCATAGGGATCGATTTCCTGCCCGACTGCGCGCCCGACTGGCTGCTCGCCCTGAAGCGCAGCGCCCCACGCACCAGTCCGCGCCGCGCGCTCGGGCAGCACCTGCCCGACCGGCTGGCCGAGACGCTGGCGGAACGGCTGGCATTGCCCGGCGAACTGGGTGCCGCGACCGACAAGGTACTGGCGGCGGCACAGGGCCGCCTGGCCGACTGGACTTTCCACCCCAATGGCAGCGAGGGCTATGCCAAGGCCGAGGTGACGGTCGGCGGCGTCTCGACCGCCGGACTGTCCTCCCGCACCATGGAGGCCAAGGCGGTGCCGGGCCTGCATTTCGTCGGCGAGGCGGTGGACGTCACCGGCTGGCTGGGCGGCTATAATTTCCAATGGGCCTGGGCGAGCGGCCGCGCGGCGGGCGAGGCCGTCTGACCTTCCCGCCTGTGGCTCAGGCGACGCCGATACCGGGCCGTGCCCATTGCGCCATGTGATCGCCAGCCTGACGGCGAACGAAACACGAGCCTCCCGCCACACGATAGCGACGGCAGAATGAATCGGCATCCGCGCGGTTCAGCCCGCCGACCGACAGTCGGTACAGCTGCCCCCCCGACAAACGTACGGTCCCGCTTTGCGGGGCATAGCCCGCCAAGCCACCATAGCGCCGGGTGAGCTGCGCCCAGGCCTTTTGCGCGCCGTCCGCCTTGCCGAAGGCCCCGATCTGGACATTCCAGTCGCCGCCGCGCCGTGCGACGACACGCCGTTCCTCGGCGCGACGAAGCAGGGCGGGCGTGGTGACCAGGCCCGGCGCCATGCGCTCGGCCCGTGCGAGCATGGTGGCGGGCGCCGCGTCATCGTCACGCCGCGCCATCATCGGGTTCGATGAAGCCGGAGCGGCGACATGCAAGGCCGGGCGCTCGCGGGTCATGGGCAGCGGCTGGACGATCTCGCGACGCGCCGCAAAGGCGATCCGGGCCGCCGCCGGATCAGAGACGGCCGGGGCGGGCTCGGCCGGACCTGCGTTCGCAGCCTCGGGCCGTGACTCAGGCAGGGCCTGCACCATCTCCTGCACGACCGCCGCCGAGGGCGCGGCGTTCAGCGCCAGCGTGACGGGCTGGCCGGTGTCGACCGCCTGTCTGATGCCGAGCAGTGAGGAGACCCGGTCGGCCGGGCTGGCATTGGCGGCGAAGTCGGCCCATTCGCGCATGCGGACCTCGACATCGGCAGGCGCCATGTCGGCCGACGCCGCCATGCGTGCCATTTCCCACTGGCCGGACAACGCCAGCGCAAGCGCCAGGTTCTGCCGGGTCTTGACGCTCGCCCCCGGTTCGCGCGCGGCGGCGGTCAGCAGGCGGACGCCTTCGCCCGGTGCTCCCGCTAGCGCCAGGGCGAGCCCCAGATCGGCGGATGGAATGACGGCGGCATGTTCGTCGAGCAACCCCCGCGCCCCCTCGCCATTGCCGCCCGCGATCAACGCTAGCGCCAGGTTCAGCGCGGCGCGGCCATCGCCCGGGTCAAGCTGCAGGGCGTCCGCAAAGGCCTGTCGCGCCGAGGCGAAACGCCCGGCCTGAAGATAGCTTTGTCCCAAAAGCGAACGATAGGTCGCATTCTTCGGTTCGGCGGAAACCAGTCGCTCGGCCGAGGCCACGGCCGCCTCGCCGTCGCGCTGCGCCAATATCCGACGGGTATGGTCGGCGAGCGCGGCGGTCGCCTTAGCCGGACTGGCCTGCGCATCCAGTCTCGCCGTGCGCGGGCTCGTCGCGGTGCAGCCGCCCAGTATCAACACGCCGACGCTGCAGGACAGAAGAGTGCGGAACGTGGTCATATCGGTCATCCGGTTCAGCCCAGGGGAAGGCGGCCGATACGCCGTGCCAGGGACGTGCGAGACGCCCGGAGCATGACCCCATTCCCCGATCGGACGCCGTGCTAGCCCCCCAGCCCATAAGGAACGGTTAACCCCTCACTGTCAGCTTTACCCGCCGCCCCTGGCGGGGCATGGATGGCGCGTGCAACACGGGCGGAAGGACGAAGGATGATGCGCAGATTCCCGATCGGCGGCATGGTCGCGCCCGTCGCCCTCTTGATGGCAGCCCCCGCTTTGGCCGTGCCCGACGTCAAGGCCGGGGTCGAGGCCTGGGCGCAGGGCGATTACCGCAAGGCCGTCGACGAATGGCGCGGCCCCGCCGTCGCGGGCGATGCCGATGCGCAGTTCAACTTGGCCCAGGCCTATAAGCTGGGGCGCGGCGTGCCGCTCGACCCCGCGCTCGCCGAAAGCTGGTTCCGCAAGGCTGCGGTCCAGGGCCATGTCCAGGCCGCCGACAATTACGGCCTCGCGCTGTTTCAGGCGGGCAAGAAGGCAGAGGCCGCGCCCTGGCTGGAAAAGTCGGTCGCGCATGGCGAACCACGCGCCCAGCTGGTGCTGGGCACGATGCTGTTCAACGGCGACGGCGTTCCCCGTGACTATCCGCGCGCCTATGCGCTGATGACGCTGGCGTCGCAGGCGGGCGTGCAGGCCGCGTCGCAGACGCTGGCGCAGATGGACCAGTATATCACCCCGCCCGACCGCCAGCACGGCGTCGAGCTGGCCCAGCGCTACCGTGCGCAGCTCGCCGCGCTGCCCACGCCCGCACCCGTCGCGAACGGGCCGAAGCGGGTGATGGTGGGTCCCAATCCCGCCACCGGCCAGACCGCCGCCAGCAGCACGCCCGCCCCTTCGCAATCTAAGGTACAGCCGGTGCCGGTCGCCCCGTCACGCCCCGCCACCTCGGGCTACGGCGCCAGCTATTCAGTGCCGGGCGCCCCCGCCGTTCGCGAAGAGGCCTCCGATCTGGTCGGCCAGCGCAACGCCGCCGCGCCGCCGCCCGCCCCCAGGCCCCGCGCGGCGAAACCAGCTCCGGCGACGCATGCCAGCGGCGGTGCCTGGCGGATTCAGCTCGGCGCGTTCCGCGATCGCGGAAATGCCGACGCGCTCTGGCAAAGGGTGCGCGGTCGCCTGGGCGGTGCGAAGCCCTTCTTCGTCACGGCGGGCGGCGTCACCCGGCTGCAGGCGGGCGGCTATGCCAATCGTAGCGCGGCACAGGCGGCGTGCAGCCGTTCGGGCCAGCCCTGCGTGGTGGTCGCGCCGTAACGCCCTATTCCTCCCCTGACAGGGGAGGTGGCAGGCCGTCAGGCTTGACGGAGGGGTGTCGCGCTATCGAGAGGGGGACACCCCTCCGACGCGCTGCGCGCGCCACCGCCCCTGCAAGGGGAGGAATGTTCGGCCTGCCCTTAACCGACCACCCATTCCGCGCTGGGAATGCCCTGCGCATAGAGCAGCGCGGTCAGGTCGCCATGATCGACCCGCGCCGCCGCCGCGCCCGCGACGATCGGCTTGGCCCGGTACGCGATGCCCAGCCCGGCCCGGCGGATCATCGCCAGGTCGTTGGCGCCGTCGCCCACCGCCATGCTCTCCGCCGCGCCGATGCCCAGTTCGTCGAGCGCGGCGAGCAGCGTCTTTTCCTTGGTGTCCGAACCCACGATGGGCTTGCGCACCGTGCCGGTCAGCTTGCCGTGCGCGATCTCGAGGTAATTCGCGATGGCACGGTCGAAGCCGATTTCGGCGGCGACCGGCTCGGCGAAGCGGGTAAAGCCTCCCGACACAAGAATGGCGTGACCGCCGCGCGCCTTCATCGTGCGGATCAGCGCACGAGCCCCGGCCATCAGTTTGACCCGCTCGGCCAGGCATTGTTCGATGACGCGCTCGTCCAGCCCTTCGAGCAGCGCGACGCGCGCGTCGAGCGCGGCGGCAAAGTCGAGTTCGCCGCGCATGGCTCGTTCGGTGACCTCGGCGACCTGTTCCTTGATCCCGGCATAATCGGCCAGTTCGTCGATGCACTCGACGGTAATCATGGTGGAGTCCATGTCGGCGACCAGCAGCCGCTTCTCACGGTGCGCCGCCGCCTGTACGATGACATCGGTCGCGTCGAACCGCCCCTCCAGCGCCTCACGCGCTACCAGCGGATCGCCAGTGAAGTCGAGGTCGGCCGCGATACCCGTATCGATCCAGCGGGTATCGGCAACGGTGCAGCCCGCCGCCGCCAATTTTGCCTGCGCGGTCGTCAAATCGGCATCGGCCAGCCGGCCCTTGGCTGCTATCAGCGTGGCGATGAACATGGCGAACTCCTCTGACCGACCCAGGGTCGCGCTCATCGCAGGGCCGACCGCCAGCGGCAAGTCCGCATTGGCGCTCGATCTGGCGAAGGCGACCGGCGGCACGATCATCAATGCCGATTCGGCGCAGGTGTACCGGGACCTGTCGATCCTGACCGCCCGCCCCTCCCTCGAGGAAGAGGCGCAGGCTCCGCACCGGCTGTTCGGTCATGTCGACGGCGCGGACACCGGCTATTCGGCGGCGCGCTGGGCGGCGGAGGCGCGCGCCGCGATCGACGACAGCGTGGCGGCGGGATCGCTGCCCATCCTGGTCGGCGGCACCGGCCTTTATATGCGCACCCTGCTCGACGGCATCGCCCCGGTGCCCGAGATCGATGCTGATATTCGCGCAGAGGTCCGCGCGCTGCCCGTCGCCGAGGCGCATGCCGCCCTGTCGCGCGAGGACCCCGGCGCCGCCGCCCGCCTGAACCCCGCCGACACCACCCGCGTCGCCCGCGCGCTGGAGGTGGTACGGTCGACCGGCCGCGCGCTGCACGAATGGCAGGCGCGCAAGGAAGGCGGCATCGGCGACCGCTTCGCCCTTTCCGCCGTCATCCTGCTGCCCGATCGCGACTGGCTGAACGCGCGCATCGACCGGCGTTTCGGCGAGATGCTGGACGAAGGGCTGGACGAAGCCGCCGCGCTCCTCGCCCGGCCTGACCTGCCCGCCGACGCGCCCATTCGCCGCGCGATCGGCGTGCCCGAGGCTGCGGCGCTGCTCGACGGCCGCATGACCCGCGCCGAGGCGGAGGCCGCCGGGGCGCTGGCGACAAGGCGCTATGCCAAAAGGCAATTTACCTGGTTTCGGCACCAGCCCGGCCCCGACTGGGTCGCTGTTTCGGACACCGATCCCGGTGTGCGCCGCAACACAATCGAAACATTATTGCGAATTTGATGGTTGACGCGCACTTTTTAAACTTGTAGCCGCGCCACTTCCCAAGTGCCTCATTGTGCGCAGGCGCGGACGTAAAGGATGGAATGATGACCGAGAAAAGCGGAGCCGATATCCTGGTCGAGGCGCTGTGCGATCTCGGCGTGGAGGTCGTCTTCGGCTATCCGGGTGGCGCGGTGCTGCCGATCTATGACGCCATGTTTCGATCGAAGCGCATCCGCCATATCCTCGTCCGCCACGAACAGGCGGCAACCCATGCGGCGGAGGGCTATGCCCGCTCGACCGGCAAGCCCGGCGTGGTGCTCGTCACCTCCGGGCCGGGCGCGACCAATGCGGTCACCGGCATCACCGACGCGCTGCTCGATTCGATCCCGATGGTGGTCATCACCGGCCAGGTGCCGACCGCGCTGATCGGCACCGACGCGTTCCAGGAAGCCGATACGGTCGGCATCACGCGCCACTGCTCCAAGCATAATTACCTGGTGAAGGACCCCGCGCGCCTGGGCGAGGTGGTGCATGAGGCGTTCCACATCGCGACCTCGGGCCGCCCCGGTCCGGTCGTGATCGACATCCCCAAGGACGTGCAGGTCGCCACCGCCCGCTATCAGAAGCCGGGTCCGATCCGTCACAAGACCTATCGCCCGCAGGTGAAGGCCGACCAAGCCCAAATCGAGCAGCTGGTCGATATGCTGGCGGCCGCCGAACGTCCGATCCTCTATACCGGCGGCGGCATCATCAATTCGGGTCCGGCCGCGTCGCAGCTGCTGCGCGAACTGGCCCGCATCACCGGCGCGCCCGTCACCTCGACCCTGATGGGTCTGGGCGCCTTCCCGGCCAGCGACCCGCAATGGCTGGGCATGCTGGGGATGCACGGCACCTACGAAGCCAATATGGCGATGAACCAGGCCGACCTGGTGGTGGCGCTGGGCAGTCGGTTCGACGACCGCGTGACCGGCCGCCTGGACGCGTTCAGCCCGAACAGCCGGAAGGTCCATGTCGATATCGACCGATCGAGCGTGAACAAGAATGTTCGCGTCGACCTGGCGATCATCGCCGATGTCGGCCACGCGCTGGAGGATGCGGTGCGCATCTGGAAGTCGCGCCAGCATCCCAAGCCCGACACCACCGAGTGGCAGCGCCGCATCGCAGGGTGGCGCGCGGTCGGCTGTCTCTCGTTTCCGGAAGCGGGCGACGCGATCATGCCGCAGCGCGCGATCCGTGCGCTCTACGACGCGACCAAGGCGCGCCAGCCGATTATCACGACCGAGGTCGGCCAGCATCAGATGTGGGCTGCTCAGCATTTCGGCTTCGAAAAGCCCAACAAGTGGCTGACCTCCGGCGGCTTGGGCACCATGGGTTACGGCCTGCCCGCCGCGATCGGTGCGCAGCTGGGCAATCCGGGCGCGCTGGTGATCGACATCGCCGGTGAAGCCTCGATCCAGATGAACATCCAGGAACTGGCGACGGCGACGCAATATCGCCTGCCGGTCAAGATCTTCATCCTGAACAACGAATATATGGGCATGGTCCGCCAGTGGCAGGAACTGACCTATGAGAGCCGCTATGCCGAAAGCTATTCGGACAGCCTGCCCGACTTCGTGAAGCTGGGCGAGGCTTACGGCTGGAAGGGCATCCTGATCGAGCATCGCGACCAGCTGGAGGACGGCATCGCGGCGATGCTGGACCATGACGGGCCGGTGATCGTCGACTGCCGCGTGGCCAAGCTCGCCAACTGCTTCCCGATGATCCCGTCGGGTGCGGCCCACACCGACATGATCCTGCAAGCCAATGAGGTATCGGGCACCATGGACGACGAGGCCAAGGCGCTGGTGTAACTCTCAACTCCTCCCCGCCCGCGGGGAGGGGGACCGTGACGCGAAGCGGCACGGTGGAGGGGGATTGCCGCATGGGTCAGCGCTGGTGGAGAGCCCCCTCCACCACTCGCTGCGCGAGCGGTCCCCCTCCCCGTTCCGGGGAGGAATTACGAAATGCACATCAAGACCGAACAGGTGGAACGCCACACGCTGGCGGTGATCGTCGACAACGAACCGGGCATCCTCGCCCGGATCGCCGGGCTGTTCACCGCGCGGGGCTATAATATCGAGAGCCTGACCGTGTCGGAGATCACCGCCGACAAGGCCGTCAGCCGCATCACCATCGTCACCAGCGCCTCGCCGCCGGTGATGGAGCAGATCATCGCCCAGCTGGACCGGCTGGTCCCCGTCCACAAGGTCACCGACCTGACCGTGCTGGGCGACCATGTCGAACGCGAGCTGGCGCTGGTGAAGGTGTCGGGCACCGGCGACCGCCGGATCGAGGCGCTGCGCCTGGCCGAGGTCTATCGCGCCCGCGTGGTCGACGCGACGATCTCCAGCTTCGTGTTCGAGGTCACCGGCGGCATCGCCAAGATCGACAAGTTCGTCGAGCTGATGGGCGAAGTCGGCCTGGTCGAGGTCGCCCGCACCGGCATCGCCGCGATCTCGCGCGGGGCCGAGGCGGCCTGACCCACTCACATTTTCCGACTATCAAGCGGCCCAAAGCGGCCCGGACATTTCGAAAGGGAAGTTGAAATGCGTGTCTATTACGATCGCGACGCCGATCTGAACCTGATTACCGACAAGAACATCGCCATCCTGGGTTATGGTTCGCAGGGTCATGCCCATGCGCAGAACCTGCGCGATTCGGGCGTCAAGAATGTCGCGATCGCGCTGCGCCCCGGTTCGGCCTCGGCCGCCAAGGCGGAAGCCGCGGGCTTCAAGGTCCTGTCGAACAAGGAAGCGGCCGCATGGGCCGACATCCTGATGATCCTGGCCCCCGACGAGCATCAGGCCGCGATCTACGACGCCGATCTGAAGGGCAATATGAAGCCCGGCGCTGCGCTCGCCTTCGCGCACGGCCTGAACGTGCATTTCGGCCTGATCGAGCCGCCTGCGGACATCGACGTCATCATGATCGCCCCCAAGGGCCCCGGCCACACCGTGCGCAGCGAATATGTGCGCGGCGGCGGCGTGCCCTGCCTGATCGCGATCCACCAGGACGCCAGCGGCAATGCGCATGACGTGGCGCTGGCCTATGCCAGCGGCGTCGGCGGCGGTCGCTCGGGCATCATCGAGACCAACTTCCGCGAAGAGTGCGAAACCGATCTGTTCGGCGAGCAGGCCGTGCTGTGCGGCGGCGCGACCGCGCTGGTCCAGGCGGGCTTCGAGACGCTGGTCGAGGCGGGCTACGCCCCCGAAATGGCCTATTTCGAGTGCCTGCACGAGCTGAAGCTGATCGTCGACCTGATGTATGAGGGCGGCATCGCCAACATGCGCTACTCGATCTCGAACACCGCCGAGTACGGCGACATCAAGACCGGCCCGCGCATCATCACCGAAGAGACTAAGAAGGAAATGAAGCGCGTGCTCGCCGACATCCAGTCGGGCCGCTTCGTGAAGGACTTCGTCCTCGACAACCGCGCCGGCCAGCCCGAGCTGAAGGCCAGCCGCATTGCCGCCAAGCGCCACCCGATCGAACAGGTCGGCAGCGAACTGCGCGCAATGATGCCGTGGATCGGCGCGAACAAGCTGGTGGACAAGGCGAAGAACTGATTGTTCGCCGGGGGTGGGGCTCGGTGAGACACCGTTGCCCTCCCCCATCCCCTCCCGCTTGCGGGAGGGGTGAGCCCAGAAGCTATGACACGTTCCCCAACTGACCTTTCAACCATTTGATAGGCTTCGGGGGCGCGTAATGACTGCCAAGTAACGCTCCCCTCCCGTAAACGGGAGGGGATGGGGGAGGGCAGCGGAGCCTCGTAGAGACCTCCCCATCTCAACGCGGAAACGCATCGTTGCGACTCTGGCCTTTGACGTGCGTTCACCGCACGGCCCACAAAGGCCCCAGTCCAACAGGGAGTATCACCCATGCGTTTCGTCGTCCCCGCCGCCCTGGCGCTCGCCACCATCGCCGCCCCCGCCGCCATCGCCCAGACCCAGCCGGGCGCGCCCGTCGCCTCGCGCGTCGTCGCGGGCACCTATGCCGTCGATACCGCCCATACCCAGGTCACCTGGTCGGTGAACCACATGGGCTTTTCGATGCTCGAGGGGCAGTTCGGCGCGTCGGGTGGCTCGCTGACCATCGACCCGGCCCGTCCCCAGGCCGCCAAGGTCGACGTGACCTTCAACATTAACGACCTCTCGGTCACCGCCGCCCCCTTCGCCAATCACCTGAAGTCGAAGGACTTCTTCGACGCCGCGACCTACCCGACCGCGCGCTTCGTCTCAACCGGCGTGAAGGTCATGGGCACCAAGGCGGTCATCACCGGCAATCTGACCATCAAGGATCAGACCAAGCCGGTCACGCTGAACGCGACCTTCGTCGGCGCGGGCATCAACCCGATGTCGAAGAAGCTGAACATCGGCTTCCGCGCGACCGCCAAGATCAAGCGTTCGGACTTTGGCGTCGGCGCCTATGTGCCGGTCGTCGGTGACGAGGTCGACCTGACCATCAACGCCGCCTTCACCGCGCAGTAATCGCTTTCTCTTCTCCCATCCGCGAAAGGCGGGGTCGCAGCTTTGCGGCCCCGCCTTTTTGCTGCCCGACATCCGTCATTGCGAGCGCAGCAAAGCAATCCAGGGCGTGCTCGCCCGTGGCTCTGGATTGCTTCGCTCCGCTCGCAATGACGGATGGTGTCAGGCGCCCGTCATCAATCGCGATATAGACAAGGCCGCCCCGACGCGGCATGAACCGCTGCACCATGATCGCCGCGCTGCTGCTTCGTTCGCTTCGACTTATCCGCCCTTAGGGGAGGATCGGCGTGGCCATGCGCGACTTCCATAAGGGCTGAATGAACCGATAAGCCTGTCCCCGCCGCGTAAAAGGCCAGACGCGGCCGAGAATATTGGAAGACCCGACGATCATGCTGCGCGATCCCTCGACCAAATACCGCCCCTTCCCGACCATCGCCCTGCCCGATCGGCAATGGCCGAACCGCACGATCACGAGCGCGCCCCGCTGGCTGTCGACCGATCTGCGCGACGGCAACCAGGCGCTGATCGACCCGATGGACGCGGAAAAGAAGACACGGATGTTCGACCTGCTGGTCAAGGTCGGGCTGAAGGAGATCGAGGTCGGCTTTCCCTCTGCTGGCGCGACCGAGTTCGACTTCATCTCCGGCCTGATCCGCGAGGAACGCATTCCCGACGACGTGACGATCCAGGTCCTGACGCAATCGCGCCGCGACCTGATCGAGCGCAGTTTCGAAAGCCTGGAGGGTGCGCGCACCGCGATCGTCCACCTCTACAACGCCGTCAGCCCGGCCTGGCGCAAGATCGTGTTCGGCATGACCCGCGACGAGGTGCGCCAGATCGCCATTGAGGGCGCCAAGATCCTGCGCGACGAAGCGGCCAAGCGCCCCAGCACCGACTGGTTCTTCGAATACAGCCCCGAGACCTTCTCGACCGCCGAGCTGGACTTCTCGGTCGAAGTCTGCGCCGCCGTCATGGACGTGCTGAAGCCGACGCCCGACCATCCGCTGATCCTGAACCTGCCCGCGACCGTCGAATGCGCGACGCCCAATGTCTATGCCGACCAGATCGAATGGTTCGGGCGCAACATTCCGAACCGCGATTGCGTGGTCATCTCGCTCCACACGCATAACGACCGGGGCACCGGCGTCGCGGCGGCCGAGTTGGGCGTGATGGCGGGTGCCGACCGGGTCGAGGGCTGTCTGCTCGGCAATGGCGAGCGAACCGGCAATTGCGATCTCGTGACCGTCGCGCTCAACATGTATACGCAAGGCGTCGACCCAAAGCTCGACCTGTCGGACATCGACGAGGTGGTGAACACGGTCAACTATTGCACCAACCTGCCCGTCCATCCGCGCACGCCCTATGCGGGCGATCTGGTCTTCACCGCCTTTTCGGGCAGCCATCAGGACGCGATCAAGAAGGGTTTTGCCGCGCAAAGCGCGCGCAACGACGATCTGTGGGAAGTCCCCTACCTGCCCATCGACCCCGCCGATCTGGGCCGCAGCTATGAAGCGGTCATTCGCGTCAATTCGCAGTCCGGCAAGGGCGGCGTCGCCTGGGTGATCGAACAGGACAAGGGGCTGAAGCTGCCCAAGCGGCTCCAGGCCGATTTCAGCCGCCATGTCCAGGCGATGGCCGACGCCACCAGCCGCGAGCTGAATGCCGCCGACATCTGGGGCGGGTTCGAGGCGACCTATCTGCCGCGCGACGGCGACCGCTTCGTGCTGCGCGACTATGAGGAAAGCGGCTCGACCGGCCAGCGGACCTTTATCGGCCGTGTGCTGGTGGATGGCGAGGAGCGTTCGATCTCGGGGCGTGGCAACGGCCTGATCTCCAGCGTGATCGCCGCGCTGGCCGATACGACCGGGCCCAACCTGGAAGTCATCGACTATAACGAGCATGCCATCGGCCACGGCGCCGACGCGCAGGCCGCCGCCTATGTCGAGGCGCGCACCCCCGATGGCCGCGTCGTATTTGGTGTCGGGCTCGACACCGATATCGCCACCGCCAGCGTCAGGGCGGTACTCTCCGCCGCCAACCGGGCGTGATGCGCCCCGCCCTTCTCGGCTAAGACGACGCGCCATGCGGGCCATCGGAGCGTCGTTTCTTCCTGACCTGAAGGGCGAGGTCGCGGGCCGTAGGTCTGACGAAGGAGTGGCCGCGTCATGAGCGCCGCCGCCCCTCCGTCTCGCTGGGCGTTCATCCCCGAACGCTACCGCGAAAAGCTGCGGGAGCGCGGTGCGTCGATCACGCTCACCGTGCTGGCGCATCTGCTGCTGGCATGGCTGCTCTTCCATCTGGCGCCCAAGCTGATCGACCCGGAGAAATCCTCGTCGCTCAACACCTTTTCCGTATCACCCGACGACAAGGAGGCGGGTGCCCCGGTGCCCAAGACCCGAACCGCGACGCGCAAGCCCGCTTCGGCGGGCGGCTCCAAGGCGCCGGTTACGGAAAAGCGCCCCGACACCCCCACCCCGCCGACCGAGAAAAAGGCCGACACCTCCGCGCCCACCCCGTGGCAATGGGGCGACAAGTCGCTGTTCGCGGCGGGCGATATCGGGGCCCTCCCCAAGGGCGAAGGCAAGGGCGTCGGGTCGAGCAAGGGCGACGACCGGGGCGAGGACAGCGCATCGGCCTATGGCCCCGGCGAAGGCCCGGGCGGGCGGCGGCTCTATAATGCCGAATGGTTCCCGCGCCGTCCGAGCAATGCCGAACTGAACGGCTATCTGCGCGGCCCGCCGCCCGATGGCGGCTGGGCCCTGATCGCGTGCCGCACCATCCCGGACTATCGCGTGGAGAATTGCCAGGTGCTGGGCGAATCCCCGCTAGGCTCCGGCCTGGGTCGCGCGATGCGCGAGGCCGCATGGCAATTCCGCATCCGTGCGCCGCGCATCAACGGCAAGGAGATGATCGGCGAATGGGTCCGTATTCGGATCGACTTCACCACCACCAGAGGTGGCAACTGAGGTTTATAGCAGGATGCCATGAGATGAACCCACCCCTCCCCTTCAGGGGAGGGGCTCGCGTTGATCGGATGCAACGTCATCATGGTCTAATAGGTGAATTGCAGCTGGGTCCGGATCAGGTCGCCCGTCGCCCGGCCGGTTCGCCGGGAGTCCGCCTCGCGCCGCTCCATCCGGGCATAGGCGAGCGTGAGTTCCAGCGCCTCGACCAGCTGGATTTCGGCGCCCAGTTCCCATTCGTCGGTTTCCAGCCGGGGCGCGTCGACATTGGCCTTCCAACCGCCGCGATAACGCTGCCACCGGACATAGGGGATGGCCCTGCCGATCGGGGTCTTGCCCAGATCGGTCATCAGCTGAACATAGCCACCGCCGAGCCGCTGGCTGCGCACCGAGCGCAGGGCCATGTCATATTGCGGGCCCCAGCCGGTCGTCCATTCGGTCTGGATGCCGAAAGGCTGCGGATAAAGGATCGCGTGGAAGCCGACCCGGTCGTCGCGATATTCGACGGGACTGATCCCGCTGCGCAATTCGGGGCGATAGCGGTTGAAGATCGCCGATCCGCCCAGCTCCAGCACCTGCCCCTCGAACAACGGCCCCAGCCCGTCGAGCGCGAAGGGCCAGGTGGCCATGGCGACCTTCATCAGGCTGTCGTTGCGCTCGGTTCGGTTTGTGCCCTGCCCGTTATAGACCGCCAGACCGAACGCACCATAATTGCCGAACAGCTTCTGCTTGTTCTTGGTCAGCCGGTCCCAGATCGCCTGGACATGGTCGGGGGTGTAATAGACGTTCACCCCGACATCGCGTTCGCCGGGGACGCCGCTGTTGATCGCATCGGATCGGTCGAGCGGCAAGCGGTTGGACGAGCTTTGCAGATTCTCCCAGCCGAACGGCACCTTGGACTGGCCGAAGCGCAGGCGCAGGCGGCGTTCGGGGTCGAGGAACCAGTCGACATAGACGTCGCGCAACTGGCCGAAATTTTCCCGCCGCTCGGTGCTCGACTGGTTGTTCACCGCCGCGCCGAAATCATGCTGGAAATAGAGTTGCAGCCGGTCAGTGATATCCCCCTGCAATACCAGCCGCACGCGGCGCAGCAGGAAGCCGCCATCGTCGTTGATCGAGCTGTCATGCACCGAGCGTAGCCGCGACCCGGTATCGGACAGAGGCTCGTGATCGTCCAGAATCGCATTGTAGCGAAGCTGCGTATAGCCGCGCAGGCGAAGCCGCTCATACCAGGGTGCGCGAGCCGAGGGCGGCTTCGCGACGACCGCGACCCGCTGCGGCTGCGCTGGTGCCGGGGTGGGCGATGGCGCAGGCGTCGAAGCCGCGACCTGCGGCGCTGGCGTGGGTACCGCCGCGACGGGCGACGGGCTTGCGGGGACGACCGCCGCCTTCTGGGCATCGGTCAGCGCCTTGATCTGCGCCTTGAGTTCATCGATCTGCCGCTGCAGTTCCTGTACGGTCTGGGCAGCCGCCGGTACCGGGCAGCTTGCCAGCACGATCGCGGTGGCGATCCCGACACCGGCTCGCTGGGATTTCGACTTGATCGCCATGCTGTTCCGCCCTGTTTGCGGCGGCTTAGGACGGGTCCGGCCCCTTTCGCAACAGAATGATGACAGTGACGTGATATTCCTGTGACACCGCCGTTATCGTCAGCGCGTCCGATCGATCTCGCACCCCACACGCGCGTCGGGATAGATGCCGGTCTTGGTCGAGCGCACCTTCACCGATACCACCCGCGCATCGGCCAGGCACAGCTCCGCCACCGCTTCGCACAGGCTTTCCTGGAGCGCGAAGCCGGGGCCGCGCGCCATCGCCAATATCCCTTCGCGCAGGAAGTCATAATCGAGCACTTCCTCGATGCGATCGGCGCGGGGGGCCGACGGATAGGTGACGGTCATCGCCACCGACAGGCTGACCGGCTGGGGCTCGGTTTCGTGCGGGTGGATGCCCAGCCGCATCGCCACGCTCATATCGTCGAGCAGGATGGTATAGGTCGCGCTCATCCTCGTCCCTCGAACATCACATCGCCGTCGCGGCGGCAGAAGCGCTGGCCGCAATCGACATAAAGCGTCTGCCCCCTGATCCCTCGCGCGGTGAGCAGGAAGGATACGGCCTCCGCTACCGCCTCTGCGCCGATCGGGCGGCCGAGCAGGTTCTTGACCGATGCCGCCGCGAACTCTTCGTTGCTCTGATCGCCGCTTTGCAGGGTCAGGCCCGGCGCCACCGCATTGACGGCGATGCGCGGCCCCAGTCCCTGCGCCAGCATCCTATTCGCCCCCGCCAGCGCGAACTTGGCGCAGCTATAGGCGAAGAAATCAGGATTGGGGTTCGCCAGCTTCTGGTCGAGAATATCGACCACCGCGCCGTCCGCCACATCGTCCTGCCGCGCCAGCGCTGAGGCGAGCAAGGCGGGCGCGGCGGCGTTGATCGCATAGAGCCTGGCCATCAACCCCGCATCCGTTTGCGGGGGGCGATCATACTCGAAGGACGAGGCGCTGCTGACCAGCCCGTCAATCGGCCCGCCCGCTGAGGCACGCACGCGAGCGAACAGCGTGTCAATCTCGTCGATCCGCGACAGGTCGCCCTGCACCATCGGCGCGCCCAGCTCCTTCGCCAACGCCGCCGCGTCCTCGCCCGAGCCATTATAATGGATCACCGGCCGATGCCCGTCCGCCGCCAGCCGCCGGGCGATGCTCGCGCCCAGCCTTTTGGCCGCGCCGGTCACCAGCACGGTGCGGCGGATCATCCGCGCAGGCCCATCAGCGACAGCACTTCCTTGCGGCTGCGCTCGTCGTCGCGGAAGGTGCCCATCATCCGGCTGGTCACCATCGACACACCCGGCGTGCGCACCCCGCGCGAGGTCATGCAGCCATGCGTCGCCTCGATCACCACCGCAACGCCCAGCGGCTTCAAATTTTCCCAGATACAGTCGGCGACCTCGGCGGTCAGCCGCTCCTGCACCTGCAAGCGGCGGGCGAAACCATGCAGCACGCGGGCGAGCTTCGAGATGCCGACGACATGGTTGCGCGGCAGATAGGCGATATGCGCACGGCCGATGATCGGCGCCATGTGATGCTCGCAATGCGACTGGAAGGGGATATCCTTCAGCAGCACGATCTCGTCATAGCCGCCGACCTCTTCGAACACCCGCGACAGGTGGACGGCGGGGTCGTCGCCATAACCGGCGCAATATTCACGCCATGCGCGCGCGACGCGCTTGGGCGTATCGACCAGCCCTTCGCGCGTGGGATCGTCCCCCGCCCAGGCGATGAGGGTGCGAATGGCTTCGGCAACATGATCGGGCACGGCGATCTTGCCGTCCGCGCCCATCAGGTCGCCATCCTCCGGATCGCCATGCGCGCAGCTCATATCATGTCCTTCACTACAAAGCCGGTGCGATAGCGTATCGATTGCCGGGGTGCAAAACGGGCAACACCTTAACCCACATCACGATTTTGGGTTCAGTGCTTCTTTGCGTTCTGGCCCACGCCATCACCTTCGCCCCAGCCATAGCCCCGTTCAGCCTGAGCGAAGTCGAAGGCCAAGGGAATACGCTTGGGTTCAGCCGCTATAGCGTGGCCTTCGACTTCGCTCAGGCTGAACGGAGGCCTGGATGCGACTGATGCTCAGCGCCGCAGCCGCTCCGCCGCCCACGTCACATGGTCGGCCATGAAGGTGGAGATGAAGTTGTAGCTGTGGTCGTAACCCGGCTGCCTCCGCAGGGTCAGGGCAATTCCCGCCTTCCCACAAGCCTCGGCCAGCAATTCGGGGCGGAGCTGCTCGGTCAGGAATTGGTCGGCATCGCCTTGGTCGACCAGCAGGTCGTGCACCCGCGCGCCGTCCTCGATCAGCGCGACGGCGTCGGCCTGCCGCCATGCCGCCCGGTCCTGCCCTAGATAGCCGCCCAGCGCCTTCTCGCCCCACGGTACCTGAGAGGGCGCGACGATGGGCGCGAAGGCCGACACGCTGCGGAACCGATCCGGATTGCGAAGCCCGATGGTCAATGCCCCGTGGCCGCCCATTGAATGGCCGGTGATCGCTTGCGCGCCCATATCGGCCATGGGGAAATGCTCGGCGATCAGCGCGGGCAGTTCCTGCTCGATATAGGTCTGCATCTGGAAATGCTTCGCCCAGGGCTCCTGCGTGGCATCGACATAGAAGCCCGCTCCCTGCCCCATGTCGTACGCGTCGTCATTGGCCACGCCCTCCCCGCGCGGCGAGGTGTCGGGGGCGATGAAGATCACCCGGTGCTCGGCGCAGGGCCCACGATACTCGCCCTTGTCGGTGACATTGGCATGGGTGCAAGTCAGGCCCGACAGATACCAGAGGACGGGGAGCTTTTCGCCCTCCTCATGCGCGGGCACGAAGACCGAGAAGGTCATGCGGGTGCCGGTCGCGCCGCTCTGATGGGCATAGACGCCCTGCACGCCGCCATGCGCCTTGGAGGTCGAAATCGTCTCGATCGTCATCGGAACACCACCGTCCGGTTGTCATTGAGGAACACCCGCCGCTCGCCCACCCAGGCGACCGCACGGGCCAGCACCTGCGCCTCGATATCGCGGCCGATGCGGATCAGGTCGTCGACGCTGGCGCGGTGATCGACCCGCTCGACCGCCTGTTCGATGATCGGCCCCTCATCCAGGTCGGCGGTCACGAAATGCGCGGTCGCACCGATCAGCTTCACCCCGCGTGCGTGCGCCCGGTGATAGGGCTGCGCGCCCTTGAAGCCGGGCAGGAAGCTGTGATGGATATTGATGCACCGCCCCGGCAAGGCCGCAACCAGCCGCTCGCCCAGCACCTGCATATAGCGGGCGAGGACCAGGTAATCGGCCTTCGTGCTCTCCATCAGACCGAGCATCGCCGCTTCCTGTTCGGCGCGGTTGCTATTGTCGACGGGCAGGTGATGCCAGGGCAGGCCATGCCATTCGACCAACGGCCGCAGGCCGTCATGGTTGGAGACGACCCCGACGATCTCGACCGGCAGCGTGTTGGTCCGCCAGCGATGGAGCAGGTCGTTCAGGCAGTGCGAGCCCTTCGACACCGCGATCAGCATCCGGGGCCGCTCGGTGGCGGGGGCGACATGCCAGTCGAAGCCGAAGCGTGACGCCGGTTCCGCGAGCGCCGCCCGCACGCCCTCGACAGAGGCCGGGAACCGTGCCCCCTGCCCGGTGAAGACGATGCGCAGAAAGAAGCGTCCCGTCTCCAGATCGGCATATTGCTGGCTGTCGAGGATGAACCCGTCGATCCCCGCCAGCGCGCCAGACACGGCGGCGACGATGCCGACCCGGTCCTGGCACGCCAGCGTCAGGATATAGTCGTGGCTCACGCCTTCGACAGGCGGCAACCCAGGCACAGCTTGTTGCCGTCCGGGTCGCGCAGATAGCCAAGATAGGCCGGACCCATCGGCGTCTGACGCTCGCCCACCGGCGCCTCGATCGCGGTCCCGCCATGTGCCACGGCCGCCGCATGGGCGGCGTCGAGCTGCGCCGGATCGGCCGCGCCCAGGCCAATCGTCCCGCCATTGGCGAAGGTCGCCGCCTCGCCGTCGATCGGCCGTGTCACCATGAAGGCCGCGCCCTTGTGGCGATACAGAAGGCGCTCGCCCATCTGCATCCCGGGCTCGCCGCCCAGTGCACCGAACAGCGCGTCGTAGAACGCCTTGGACCGCGCGAGATCGTTCGATCCGACCATGACATGGGTATACATCAGTTCGCCTCCACCAGATGCCGTGCGCACAGCTTGTTGCCGGTCGGATCGCGCAAATACGCCAGATAGACCTTGCCGACAGGCACGTTGCGGATGCCGGGCGGGTCCTCGATCGCGGTGCCGCCGTGCGCCAGGCCCGCCGCGTACCAGGCATCGGCCTGTTCGGGCGATTCCATCGCGAAGCCCAGAGTAGCGCCATTGGCGTAGGTGGCGGGTTCGCCATTGATCGGCTTGGAGATCAGGAAGCGCGCGCCGTTATAGCTATAGACCAGCCGCCCAGCCGCATCGACCACGCCTTCCGGCGCGCCCAGCACGCCCAGCGTCGCGTCGTAGAAGCGCTTGGCCGCGGCGATGTCGTCGGCCCCCAACATGACATGGCTGAACATCAGAAGATCACCACGCTGCGGATGCTCTCGCCCGCATGCATCAGGTCGAAGCCCTTGTTGATCTCCTCCAGTGTCAGCCGGTGGGTAATCATCGGGTCGATCTCGATCATGCCGTTCATATACCAGTCGACGATCTTGGGCGTGTCGGTGCGCCCGCGCGCGCCGCCGAACGCGGTGCCGCGCCAGTTGCGGCCCGTCACCAGCTGGAAGGGCCGCGTGCTGATCTCCTTGCCCGCCTCGGCCACGCCGATGATGATGCTGGTGCCCCAGCCGCGGTGGCAGGATTCCAGTGCGGTGCGCATCACCTCGGTATTGCCCGTCGCGTCGAAACTATAGTCCGCGCCGCCATCGGTGAGTTCCAGCAGCTTGGCGATCGTCTCCTCGCGGCTCAGCCCCTTGGAGTTGAGGAAGTGGGTCATGCCGAAGCGGCGGCCCCATTCCTCACGGTCGGGGTTGATGTCGACGCCAATGATCCGGCCCGCGCCCGCCAGCTTGGCGCCCTGGATGACGTTCAGGCCGATGCCGCCCAGGCCGAAAACGACGATATTCTCGCCCGGCTGGACCTTGGCGGTATTGACCACCGCGCCCACGCCCGTCGTCACGCCGCAACCGATATAGCAGCTGGTGTCGAACGGCGCGTCTTCGCGGATCTTGGCCACCGCGATCTCGGGGAGAACGGTGAAGTTCGAGAAGGTCGAGCAGCCCATATAATGGAAGATCGGCTGCCCCTTATAGCTGAAGCGGGTCGTACCGTCGGGCATCAGGCCCTTGCCTTGCGTCGCACGGATCGCGGTGCACAGGTTCGTCTTGCCCGACAGGCACGACTTACACTGGCGGCATTCGGGGGTGTAGAGCGGGATGACGTGATCGCCCGGCACCACGCTGGTCACGCCCGCGCCAACCTCGCGCACGATGCCGCAGCCTTCATGGCCCAGCACGCTGGGGAAGATACCCTCGCTGTCGAAACCGTCGAGCGTATAGGCATCGGTGTGGCAGATGCCGGTCGCCATGATCTCGACCAGGACCTCACCGGCCTTGGGGCCTTCCAGATCGAGTTCGACGATTTCGAGCGGCTTCTTGGCTTCGAAGGCGACGGCGGCGCGGGTCTTCATGGGTCCTGTCTCCTGGGCTGGCCGCCCTGATGCCCCGTGGCGCGCGCCGGTGCAACCAACGAAAGCCCCGAGCGATTGATGCCGACCACAACCCCAGGAGAGCGACGATGACCGAGTTCAAAAAAGGCGACCATGTCGAATGGAACAGCCATGGCGGCACCGCCGAGGGCAAGGTCGTCAAGAAACAGACCAGCGATACCGAGATCAAGGGCCACACCGTCCGCGCGTCGAAGGACGAGCCGCAATACATAGTAGAGAGTGACAACGGCGGAAAGGCGGCGCACAAGGCGGACGCGCTGAAGAAAGCGTGATTCACGCGCGACCCGCCGAACGGCTGGGGCGCAGAAGGATTAAGGGAAGGAATAACATGGCCACCGCAACCACGGGCACCGGCATCCACGCACCGGTCCAGCCGTCCGAGGAACTGGGCGCGATCGTCGGCAACGAGAAGCTGCCGCGCAGCCAGGTCATCAGCAAGGTGTGGGACTATATCAAGGCCAACAACCTGCAGAACCCCGAGAACAAGCGGGAAATCCTGGCCGACGACAAGCTGAAGAAGGTGTTCGGCAAGGACAAGTGCACCATGTTCGAGATGAACAAGTTCATCTCGGCGCACCTGAAGAAGTAAGTCCTGCTCGCGTCCCGGCGACCATGCCGGGGCGCGCCCCTCCCCGCCCGCGCTGCCGATTAACGCAGGTCCAGGACCAGCGGCTTGCGCGCGGGCGGTGTCGCGGCCGGTTTTGGGGCCGCAGACGATGCACGATCCTTTGGCCCGGAAAGCGTCGGCGTCGGCGTTGCCGATGGTGACGGACTGGGCGTATCGACACGGCCCGCCTCGATCTGGTTCAGCCGCTGCTCGACCAGTTGCGCATCCAGCAGCTTGCGATCCCCCTGCATCGCCGCCACCTGCGCCTCCAGCGCCGCCACGCGCTGTTCCAGCATTTTGACCCGCACCTGATCCTCGGTCCGGGACACCATGTCCTTGGCGACCTTCTCCTGCCGCGCCCGCTCCTGCGCGTCGGCATCGGCCAGGCGCGTGTCCGCATTGCTCCGCTGGTTGCAGGCGGTGAGGGCAAGGGTCAGCAGCCAAAGGGAAACGGCACGGCGCATTGGGCGTACTCGGATTAGAGAAAAATCCTCCCCGGCACGGGGAGGTGGCAGGCCACAGGCCTGACGGAGGGAGGCTTCCACGCAGGTCACCCTTCGCCGTAGCCCCCCTCCACCATCCTTCGGATGGTCCCCCTCCCCGTGCCGGGGAGGAATTACAGGTCCCGCAACTTTACCCAGGTCGGGGCGTGGTCGCTGGCCTTTTCGCGCCCGCGATAGCTCTTGTCGACGCCCGCATCGACCAGCTGGTCGGCGGCCTGCGGGCTGAGCAGCAGGTGGTCGATACGGAACCCCGCATCGCGCTGCCACGACCCGGCCTGATAGTCCCAGAAGGTCCATACCCCGCCCTTGGGCGCGCGCGTGCGCAGCGAGTCCGTCCACCCTTGCGCCAGCAACCGGCGATAGGCCTGACGGCTTTCCGGCTGCATCAGCGCATCGCTCGCCATGGCGGGGACCGAGAAGGTGTCGTCGTCATTGGGGATGACGTTATAATCTCCGGCCAGCACGGCGGGCACTTCCTCCGCCAGCAATTCGCGTGCCCGGGTCGCCAACCGCTCCATCCAGCGCAGCTTATAGTCGAATTTCGGCCCCGGTAGTGGATTGCCGTTGGGCAGATAGAGCGAGGCGACGACCAGGCCGTTCACCTCGCATTCGAGGTAACGGCTATGTTCGTCCTCATCCTCGCCCGCCAGCCCGCGCTGCCGCTCGACCGGCTGGGCACCGCGCGCAAGGACCGCGACGCCGTTCCAGCTCTTCTGACCATGCCAGACCGCGCCGTAACCGGCGGCCTCGATATCCTTGATCGGAAAGGTCTCGTCGCTGGCCTTCAATTCCTGAAGGCAGACGATATCGGCCTCCGCCTCGGCCAGATATTCGAGCAGGCGGGGCAGACGGGCCTTGATCCCGTTGACGTTGTACGTGGTGATCTTCACGTCAGACCGAGAAGCTGGTGCCACAACCACAGCCCGAGGCCGCGTTGGGGTTCTTCACCTGAAACGCCGCGCCGCCAAGCGACTCGACATAATCGACCTGTGCGCCCCGGACGAGGTCCAGACTGATGCTGTCGACGACCAACGTGACGCCATCGGTCTGCGCAACCGCATCATCGTCAGCGGGCGCATCGGCCAGGCCGAACTTGTACTGGAAGCCCGAACAGCCGCCGCCTTCGACCGACAGACGCAGGATGGCGGGCTTGTTCTGCCGCTCGGCGATCGTCGCGACACGCGCCGCGGCGGCCGGGGTCAGCGCGATTTCGGAAATGCTGGTGGCCATGGGAGTGAGATAGGCGCGAGGGGCGAACGGGGCAATCCCGCTTCCGCTATTCCTCCCCTGCAAGGGGAGGTGTCAGGGCGTCAGGCCTGACGGAGGGGTGTCGACGCCGGTATGATTTCGGTCGCGAGCGCCACTGCCCCTCCACCATCGCTTCGCGATGGTCCCCCTCCCCAAGCACAGCTTGGGGAGGAATATGCACCGTCAGTCCTGCGCGGCCGGGCCGTCGGAGGAGACGGGAATCTGGTGGATCGCATGATCCTGCGACGCGGTCAGATAGTCGCCGGTGGTGAGGAAGGGGACCGGGTTGACGGCATGGCCGTCCATGCGGACTTCATAATGAAGGTGCGGGCCGGTCGAACGGCCGGTCGAACCCATCAGCGCGATCAGCTGGCCGCGCGTCACGCGGGCGCCGTCGGCGACCAGGATCTTGGACAGATGGCCGTAACGCGTGGCGATACCCTTGCCATGGTTGATCTCGACCAGATTGCCATAGCCACCCTGCCAGCTGGCGTGATCGACGATACCGTCGGCGGTGGCATAGATCGGCGTGCCGACCGGACCCGGAATATCAACCCCGGCATGCATCGCGGCGGTGCCGCGGAACGGGTCGGAGCGGATACCGAAATTGCTGGTGAACTGGAGCTTTTCGACCGGATGGACCGAGGGGATCGCGATCACGCCGTTCGGGCGGGCGTCCATCTTCTTCCAGGTCTGGAACAGGGTGCGGAACTGCTGATCGGTGCGAAGGTCGGCGGAGGCTTCGGCGCTGTTGGCGGGGATGAACTCGCCCCCGACCGCCTTGCCGGCGCTATGGGCCGGAGCGGTGGCGGGAGCCGAATGGGCCGCCGCCATCTGGCTGGACGAACCGATCGTCAGGGCAGCAATGAGTGCGAAGCGTACGTGCGATGCAATCGATTTACCCGAGAACAGCAGTTGATTCATCGAACCCCGAACCCTTGTCGCCGAACGATCCCGCAGTCGGAAAAGCCCGGCTTCGTTCATCCTATGCTGTGTCGCAGCCCCACCGCGTTACAGACGGTCAGCTTGTGCCTTTATGGGTTCCTCGTCCGCAAGAGGCGCATAGAAATCGCGCGTCAAACCGGCTGTATCGCGCGCCGAAACGTTGAACGGTGGCTTAACGACCCCCCGAAAATGGCGGCGGACCAGCATTCGCCAGTGTTCGGCGGGCTCGATGTCATGCCCCGCCGCCAGATATCCAAACCATTTCGCGCCGAATCCGACATGCCGAATCTCATCGGTGTAGATACGGTTGAGGATGCGCGCTGAGGCCTCGTCACCCCCGGCGCGGAACCGCGCGACCGTCTCCGGCGTGACGTCGAGCCCCCTCGCCTCCAGCACCATCGGCACGACGGCCAGCCGCGCCATGGCGTCATGCGCGGTTTCCTCCGCCGCTTCCCAAAGCCCGGCATGGGCGGGCAGTTCGCCATAGCCCGATCCCAGCGTCTTCAACCGGCGATGCAGGACGGCGAAGTGCATCGCCTCGTCCGCGCCGACCGAAATCCAGTCGTCGACGAAGGTGCGGGGAAACTGCCCGCCGAACCGCCCCGCCGCGTCGAAGGCCAGGTCGATCGCGGCGAACTCGATATGCGCCAGCGCATGGAGCAGCGCGATCCGCCCCTTTTCGGAGCCCCCGCGCCCACGTTTGGGCATCCGGTTGGGCGGCAGCAGCTCGGGCCGATCGGGACGACCCGGCGCATCGGGCATCGCGACGTCGAAGTCATGCGCCAGTTCGCCGCGACGCCAGCCGCGCGCCACCGCCCGCGCGGCGCGCACCTTGGCCAGCGGATCGCTTTCGCGCAGGACGGCGGCGCAGGCTTGGGCAATGGAGGTCAAAGCGCGCGCGCCGCCCCTAGCACCGCCTCGGCATGGCCGGGCACCTTCACCTTGCGCCAGCTCTGCGCCAGCTTGCCGTCGCGGTCGAACAGGAAGGTCGCGCGCTCGATGCCCATATAGGTCTTGCCGTAGAGCTTCTTCTCGCCCCAGACGCCGAACGCCTCACAGGCCGTGCCGTCCTCGTCGCTGACCAGTTCGACCGCCAGTGCGTGCTTTTCGCTGAACTTGCGATGCTTGGCCGGACTGTCCTTGGAGATGCCGATCACCCGCACGCCCGCACCCGCGAAATCCCCGGCCAGCGCGGTGAAGTCCTGCGCCTCGCGCGTGCAGCCGCTGGTGTCGTCCTTGGGATAGAAATAGACGACCAAGGGCCCGGCCAGATCGCCCAGCGCCAGCTTTTCGTCGTCGGCGGTCGTGACCGTCACCGCCGGAATTGCGTCACCCTGCTGCATCGTCCACTCCTTGCCAGACTCGGGCTACCTCCTGCCGCGTCGCCTCCAGCGTGGCAACCACCGTCGGCCAGTCCGGCAGGCCCATGGCGCGCGCGATCAGCGGGCGGGTCGGCTCGGGCGGCTCCTGTCCATCGGGCACCAGCAGGCGGAAGGACACGAGCGCCTGGGTCAGCACATCATGCGCCTGCGCCATGGTCGACGGCATCAGCCCCTCGGCCACCAGCGCGCCGATCGCCCGGCCCAGATCGGGGTCGAAGCCGATCCGGTGGACCAACTGCGTGCGGTGCACCGCGAACTCCAGATCGACCAGACCGCCGGGAAGCAGCTTGACGTCGAGCGGCCCCTGCGGCGGCTTGTGCCGCGCCATCTCCGCGCGCATCTCGCCCGCCTCGGCCGCCACGTCACGCGCGGGCCGGTTGCCGTTCAGCACATCGGCGACGATCGCGGCCACCGCCGCGCGCGCGTCCGCCGAGCCGAAGATGGGACGGGCGCGGGTCAATGCCATGTGTTCCCAGGTCCAGGCGTCTTCGCGCTGATATCTCGCGAAACTCTCGACGGAAACCACCAGCGGCCCCTGCGTGCCCGAGGGTCGCAACCGCGTGTCGACCGGATAGAGCGGCCCCGCCTGGGTCGGCACCGACAGCGCCGCCGTCACCCGCTGCGCCAGCCGGTTGTAATAGAGCGTCGCCCCCAGCGGCTTGGGCCCATCGGACTCGGCGGCGAAATCGCCGGTGAACAGATAGACGAGATCAAGGTCGGAGGCATGAGTCAGCGCCGCGCCGCCCATCCGCCCCAGCGCCAGGATGACCAGCTCGCTATCCGGCACGCGGCCATGCGCCGCGACGAATTGATCGACCGTCGCCTGCGCCAGCACGCCGACCGCCGCTTCGGCGACGCGGGCATAGCCGCCCGCCACCTCCAGCGGATCGGCCCGCCCCGCGACGATCTGCGCGCCCAAGGCAAAGCGCAGTTCACCGACAACGCGACGAACGTGATCGAGCCGGTCCTGATAGTCCTGCCCGCTTTCGCCGCCGCGCATCGCGCGTTCGAGGAATGCGACGGCGGGCAGCGGCTCAAAGGCGGAGGCGTCGATCAGCCCGTCGAGCAGCGCCGGACGCCGCGCCAGCTCGGCCGCCAGGGGTGCGGCATGGCTGAGGATCGCGACGGTCAGGCTGGCGAGCCCCGGTCGCGCCTCCAGCAGGCGGAAGATGTTGATCGCACTCGTCATCCGCTCGAACAGCGAATCGAGCTTCAAGATGGCGGCATCGGGGTCGGGCGCGTCGGCCAGCGCTTCGACCAGCGTGGGCAGCACCGCGTCCAGCGCCTCGCGTGCCGCCGGGCTGCGCAGCGCGGCATAGTCGCCGCCGCGCCATGCCGCGATCCGCCGCGCCGCCGCCTCGACGTCGCGCAAGCCCGCCGCCGCCAGCCGCGCGTTCAGGAGGACCGGATCGTGCGGCAGGCGGGGCCGTTCGTCCGCGTCGAGCGCATCGTAGAAGCGCCCGACCCGTTCGGTGACGGGGGCGAGCATATCGATCAGCGCCTCGCCATCCACCAGTCCGTGGAGCCGCGCCACCCGGTCCAGCCCCTCGCCCATCGGCAGTTGATGGGTCTGGCGATCGTCGATCATCTGCACCCGATGCTCGATCGTGCGCAACA
Organism: Candidatus Sphingomonas excrementigallinarum; assembly: GCA_019112965.1. Lineage (GTDB taxonomy): Bacteria > Pseudomonadota > Alphaproteobacteria > Sphingomonadales > Sphingomonadaceae > Sphingomonas > Sphingomonas excrementigallinarum. Next base: position 49,111 of record DXIH01000037.1, read on the forward strand.
GGACATAGGCACTGGTCAGCGCCGCCGCCTGCTCCGCATCGATCCGCCCCGCCTCGGCCAGTTTCGCCAGCGCGTCACGGGTGGCGGGCGCCCGCAGTGCGGGATCGCGTCCGCCATGGATCAACTGGTGGATCTGCGCGAAAAACTCGATCTCGCGAATGCCGCCGCGACCGCGCTTCAGGTCATAGCCCGGCCCCATGGCCTGTCCCTGCGCATGATGGTCGCGAATGCGCCGGGTCAGGTCGCGAATCTCGCCGACCGCGCCGAAGTCCAGCGCGCGCCGCCACACGAACGGGCGGATCGCGTCGAGGAAGCGCTGGCCCAGCGCCAGATCCCCCGCCGCCGCCCGCGCCCGGATAAAGGCCGCCCGCTCCCAGGTCAGCGCCTGGCTTTCGTAATAGGCGATCGCCCCTTCGACGGGAATCGCGATCGGGGTCGCCTCTGGGGAAGGCCGCAACCGCAGGTCGACACGCAGCACATAGCCATCGCCGTCGCGCGCCTGCAGCAGTTCGACCACCCGCTTGCCGATCCGCACCGCCGCATCCTCCGGCTCCTCGCGCGGGCGGCGGGGCAGCGTCTTCGGATCGAAGATCAGGATCGGATCGATGTCGGACGAATAGTTGAGTTCGCGACTGCCCTGCTTGCCCAGCGCGATGGCGGCGAAACCGACCGGCTCGGCCCCCGGCGTCCGCTCCTCGATCGCGGCGCGGATCGCACGGTCGAGCGATCGGTCGGCGAAGTCGGTCAGCCGGTGCGTCACCTCGGTCAGGTCATACAGGCCCGCCAGATCGCCCAGCGCCACGGTAAGCGCCTGCGCGCGCCGTTCACGCCGCAACCGGGTGCCGACGGGTAGCTCCTCCGCCACATGGGGCGGCGCGAGCAACTCGCCCGCCAGCGCCGCCGCCTCGATCTCCGGTTCACGGTCGAGCAGCATCGCCAGGAAGGACGAATGCCGACGCGCACGGGCAACGGCGTCGGGCAGGGCGCAAGGGGACGGGCTATTCATAAGCCCGCTTCTACTCTGCAGTGAGCCTGAGAAGAAACTCTTTCCAGCAGGTTAAGAAAAAGCAATTCAGATCATTTGCAACTTGTCAAGACGCGATCAGTTATGTTGCCATGATGAGCACCGAATCCGGGACCAGCGATATCCGTATCGTCCGCGCGCCGCAGCGCACGGACGATATCGGCTGCGCGCTCCGCTCGGCCTATTCCCGGCCGGTGCGGTTGCCGGATCATTGGGTGCGGTTGCTGGCACGGCTGGATCGGCGTTCACCACACTCCTGAGGGACTATCGCGGCTGGCCGGGTGGGCAGCGACCATAGGTTTGATCCATTCCGGCCAGATAGCCTGCCACAGGCGCCAGGCCGACGTCCGCACGCAGCCGGTCGACGGCCTTTTCATCCTCAAGAGGCTTCGGCACGCGCTTGCCGTTGTCACACGTTGCCTGCGTCGCATAACGCTGCTTGCCCGTGATCTTCAGCATCACGCGGTCATACAGATAGGCATAGTCGCCTTTCGCAACCTCCCCCTTCACCATGAGCGGCTCCATCAAGCGCAAGGATGAGAGTTGGAAGGCCGGATCGGCATCCGCATGTTGCACCAGCAGCCAAGCCTGTTCGGCGGCATCCTCGCCGATCTCGGAGCGCTTCGGCCAACCCTGCTTCGCAACCAAAGCCTTGAGCCACTCAGTGTTATCATGATCCTCGACGGCAGCCGCCAACAATAGCCGCGATACGATCACCGCCTGGACGTCATCGGAAACAGCGGGCGCGCCCGCCATGTCCCCTTCGCCCCAACCCGCACCTACCCGCAGCATCTGCTCGCCGAGGGGACGGGCGATCAGAATGTCATGCAATTTTGGCGTCTTGGCTGCGCCCATGGCCTTGGCCACTTTGACCGCCATCAGATAGGCGTCGGCGATCGGCGCGGCCTTGTCGACCGAGCGCTGAAATGCGTCAAAGCTCGTCCAGTGGTGCGCGTCGGGCGCCGTTGCTACTTGCGAGCAAAGGGGATTACGACTGGTGGTGTTAATCATTTTCGGATCGGCGACACCCAGAGCGCGAAGCTCAACCCGGGACTCCGCCAAGTCATCCCGGTAGCAGGCGATCAGCCATTCCCCGATCTGCTTGTCCTGTGCCCTCTCTTCCGGCGTCGCGTCCGGAAAGCGCCCCTTCATTCACCTGTAATCGCCCGGATCGAAGCGATCCCCCTTGATATAGGGTTTCAGGACGTCCGGGACCGGCGGCGTGGCCGCTGTCAGCAGAAAGGCGAGGATCAGGGACAGCACGCGCATGACGGGATCGGATAAGGTCACGGCATCACTGTCAAGCCGGTGTCTCTCAATACAAAAAAGCCGCCCCGGTCAGAACCGGGACGGCTATTTATTAACGCCAAGAAGTAGAAGCGTTTACCGCCCGCCGCTCAACTGGTCGACATCACCCATGATGCTGTCGAGCGCCGTCTTGCTGCTGTCCGTTTCATGCTCGCGACGCGAGGGCAGCGAACCGTCGGTCAGGATCGCTTCCAGCGCGACGCGACCGCGCGCCACGCGGCTCTTGATCGTGCCGACTGCGACATTGCAGATTTCGGCCGCTTCCTCATAGGCGAAGCCCCCCGCACCGACCAGAATCAGCGCCTCGCGCTGCGGCTGCGGCAGGTGCATCAAGGCACGCTGCATATCGCCAAGCTCGACATGGCGGTCCTGGCTCGCCGGAGCCGCCAGGATGCGGTCGGCGACCAGATCATCCCACTCGCCCTTGAAGCGCGCGCGACGCATCTGCGACAGATACAGGTTGCGCAGGATGATGAAGGTCCAGGCACGCATGTTCGTGCCCGCCTGAAAACGCTTGCGCGCCGCCCAGGCCTTCAGAAGCGTCTCCTGCACCAGGTCATCGGCCAGATCGCGGCTGCCCGACAGAGAGCGTCCAAAGGCGCGCAGATGGGGAATGACGCGCGCCAGTTCCGCCTTGAACTCGGAATCGGGAAGCGCGACATGCTCGACCGGCGCTTCAGGTGCGTCGTCCTCGAATTCGTCCCGCGTCAGTGGCTGCGTCATGAAAATCCGATCATCGGAAACGGCCGACCCAACGACCGTTTCGAAACATAAGAGGCCGACTCCGAAATAGCCAGCCGTCCCAATAGGCTAATCGCAAAGCCCCGTGTCAGCGCAGCACCAGAAAGGCGAAGATCGCGATCACGAGCACTAGCGAGATGGGCAGGACGTACCGCGTGACATGCGGCGTCGACCCTGCCCGAGCGTCCTCTTTGGCGACATGAATGGGTTCATTGGAATCAGCCATGTCTACCTCAACGCCTCTCAACCGTTTTGGGTCCGTAACTGTAGGTCTTTCTTACTCGGCCGGGACCGTGCTCTGGTCGAAGAACAGCGCCTGGCTGATCGCGGCCTTCACCGTCGACCGCTGGAACGGCTTGGTGATGAGGAAGGTCGGCTCCGGGCGCTCGCCGGTCAGCAGACGCTCGGGGAAGGCGGTGATGAAGATCACCGGAACCTCGAACTCGGCCAGGATGTCCTTGACCGCATCGATGCCCGAGCTGTCGTCGGCCAGCTGGATGTCCGCCAGCACCAGGCCGGGGCGGTCCTCCATGGCCAGCGCCACGGCTTCGTCGCGGGTCACGGCGACGCCGGTGACTTCATGGCCCAGGTCGCGCACGATCGTCTCGATATCCATCGCGATGATCGGCTCGTCCTCGATGATGAGCACGCGGGCGCGGGTCTGCTTCTCGATCTCGGCCAGCGCCTCGGAGACGAGATTCTCGACCTCGCTCGGCTCCACGTCGATCAGATACGCCGCGTCCTCGGGCGTGAAGCCCTCCATGGCCGTCAGTAGCAACGCCTGGCGCGACAGTGGCGTCATCCGGGCGAGACGCGCACGGGCCAGCCCTTCATTGCCGTCGGCGTCGATGCCGTCATTGTCCAGCTCGTCATAATTGGCCGACGACCAGATGCCCTGGAACATCCGATAGAGGCCCAGCCGCGGATCGACGTCGCGCGGAAACTGGTCCGGGGCCGCGACGATCGCCTCCAGCGTGGCGCGGACATATTTGTCGCCGTGCATCTGGCTGCCGGTCAGGGCCCGGCCATAGCGCCGCAGGAAGGGAAGATGGGGCGCAAGCTGCTGTCCAAGCGACATGGGTAATAATCACTCCCTGAGGTATTCGCGGACACCTGATGTGCTGGCCCCCGCGCATGTTTTCAATGGCGTTTCCCGAAATCCCCTTGTGGCACACGTCATGCACGTACCCTTCGGATTTTTCGTATCGCATCGGGAACCAACAAGATCGAATTTGGTTTCATCGCCACATCAACTATGGCCCAGGCATGACGCCAATCGGCAGTGCCCCATGGCCGCCATTGCGTCGGTTGCCCCGCTAGTGGGTCGTGCAGGGGGATATTTTGAGTTTGGGCAACAAGACGAAGAAGACGCCGTCCTCCACGCCCGAAAAGGGCGGTCAGAAAGATGCGGGCTCGGCACTTCGCCAGGCGTATCAGAAGACCGTGGACGAGCGGATCCCCGATGAGATGCTTGACCTTCTCAGCAAGCTGGACTGAACGTCCGGCTGAATGGCCAGCGCTCCTCCCCAAGACATCGAGGCTCCCGAACGCCTCCGCCCTCCCCCGCCCCGTCTCGCAACGGGCGCGAAGCTCGTGCTCGTGCTGGGCAGCACCCTGTTCATCCTGGCCGCCATCGCGGTGTTCGCCACGCTTCAGACCACGCGGCTGGCCGACAGCGAGGCGAGCGGGCGGCTTCGCATAGCCGCCAACGAGGATGCCCGCGCCATCGCCTCCGAGTTGATGGGCGATATGACCGCGCTGCGCGTCGCCGTACGCGCGATGGGCCAGGACCCGATGGACATGCCGAGTTGCGCCCGCGCCCAGGGCGTATTCGCGCAACAGTCGGTGACCGGCGCACGTTTCCTCATCACCGATCGGTCGGGCAAGACGCTGTGCGGAGATCCACTGCCCGCCGCACTGCCGGTGCCGGTCGAAGGGTCGCCGATCGGCGCCGACATATTGCCCGGCAAGGGGCTGGTCCTGTCGATCGCCAGCCAGGACGGCCGCGCCCAGGCACGCGCCTTCTTCCCCTTGCCCTTCCTCCAGTCGCTGACCGACCAGAACGCTCCCGCCAGCCCGATCGAGTCGGTGCTGGAGCTGGATGGCGAGTTGCTGCCGCTTCACCAGCTGTCGCATCGGGGGGCGCTGGATCGCATGAAGTCGATGCGCACCGAATTGGGTATCGCCGGACTGGTCCTGCGCACCTCCACGCCCAGCGCGCCGATCACCTCGTCGCTGATCGTCGCGCTCGCGCTGCCGCTGCTGATGTGGCTGGCCGCCGTGGTGCTGGGCTGGTTCATCGTCGATCGGCTGCTGATCCGCCCCTTGCGTCGGTTGCGGACCATCGTCGCGACCTATCAGCCGGGCGAGGTGCTGGATATTTCTGGGGTCGAGGCCGCCCCCGCCCAGGAAATCCGCGATCTGGCCGACACGTTCGAGGCGATCACCCAGACCGTCGCCACGCACGAGGCGGGGCTGGCCGAGGGACTGGTGCGCCAGACCAAGCTGACCCGCGAGGTCCACCACCGGGTCAAGAACAACCTGCAGGTCATCTCCAGCCTCATCAACTTTCATGCGCGCGGGGCGACCGGGCCGGAGGCGATGGCCGCATATTCCTCGATCCAGCGGCGGGTCGACGCGCTGGCGGTCGTCCATCGGCATCACTTCGCCGAACTGGAGGAAAATCGCGGCCTGAACCTGCGCACGATGATCGGCGAGCTGGCCGCCAATATCCGCGCCACCGCGCCGGAGAGCGTGTCGGGCATCGGTATCTCGCTCGACGTCGCGCCGCTGCTGGTCAACCAGGACGTGGCGGTCGCCGTTGCCTTCCTGGTCACCGAGACGATCGAGCTGGCGATGAACTGCGATCCCACGGCGCAGATCCGCGTTGCGATCAAGCCCGCCGAACAGGAAGGCCGCGCGGTCGTCCGGGTCGTCACCCGCGCGCTGGTCGAGACCGACGAACTGCGCCACCTGATCGGCAAGCGCTATGGCCGGGTGATGGAGGGGCTGGCGCGACAGCTTCGTGCGCCGCTGCACCATGATCCGCTGGTCGGTGCCTATGAGATCGCCATCCCGATCGTCGGACGCGACTGAATCCGAAAAAGATTCGCGACGGCGAAAAAGACGGGAACCCCTGCCTTGGCAGTGTGTTCTGCTCTTCGGATAGCGAACTTATGCCCCCCCGCTCTCGCTGTCCAAGCCATAGGCCTGGAAGCGTCCACCCTCCCCCCCCGGTGACGCTTCCAGGCCTTAATCTTTTTCGGGGCCAATTCTCTCCACGACATCCTTCAGCCACATCGTCCGTGACAGACGCGGAACGATTGCAGGCGTGACGCATTGATCGGCAACGGATTTCATCGAGGAGACAGAGAATGCGTAAGCTCATGGGTCTGGCGATCGTCGCCGGTGCGCTGCTGGTCAGCGCGTGCAACACCGTCGAGGGCGTCGGCCGCGACGTGAGCTCGGCGGGCAACACGGTCGCCAAGACGGCGAACGACGCCAAGTAAGCCTTCACCCGGCTGACGATTGCGAAAGGGCTCCGACGGGTTTCCGTCGGGGCCCTTTTCCGTGTTTGGCGTGAATGGGTGGAGTTCCCGAGACCATGATGACGTTGCGTTGAGCCAAGGCAAGCCCCTCCCCTTCAGGGGAGGGGTTGGGGTGGGGCCTCGCCACGGGCTGCACGCTTGCGGAGGCGCCCCACCCCCGGCCCCTCCCCTGAAGGGGAGGGGTGAGTTAATCTCATGTCATCATGCTTTAGGCGGTCAAGCGAGGCATCTGCTCTCGCCCAGTTGCGAGCATTTCAGGCTGGCCTCTCGAAGAAGGCCAACATAACGTCCTGCGGTGTTCATCGAGCGAGCCTATGTCGAGCGGGAGAGCCTGTCGGATCGCAATCTGCAGCGACTGCGCGCTGGCTTTGCCGATCAGGTGCAACGTTACGAGTACGCCATCCGCAACTACCCGCCGGATCGGATGGAAAAGCACGGGCGGCCTTTTCTAAACAAGCTACGCGAAAAAGTAGCTATAGTTGATGCTCTAATTACCAATCGGATGGATGTTCGCCGACGCCCAGTTGGTGACTGCGTTCCCGAAGCGTCCTGCCACCACGATCTTGATTGGCTGCTTATCGCCGCCGCACTGGCGGTTGCCGCCGTCGTTGGTTTCGATAGCCGCGCCGCGATCAACGCGATCATCAGCCGCTGGCACAACGGCAGCTAACCATCCTTTCCGGACATTACGATAGCCGACAGCGTTAAATTCGCCCGTGGCTTTCGACAGCGCTCATGCCGGACGGCGGTCGATCCCGGGCCTTTTCTTCCTGACCACTGCCGGAGGCCAAGCCCCACCCTCTGCCCAACAAAAAGGGCCTCGGCTTCCACCGAGACCCTCCCCAATCCAAAACCGTATCGCGATCAGGCAACCGCGTCGGCATCCTCTTCCACCGCCGCCTGCTTCGACCGGGCCCGTTCGGTGAACCAGATGCCGATGATCGCCAACTCGTACAGAATGATGAGAGGCACTGCGAGCAGCACCTGCGACATCAGGTCGGGCGGGGTCAGCACCGCCGCGATCGCGGTGGCCGCGACGATGGCGTAGCGCCGCGCACCGATCAGCTGCTTGCGGGTGACGATCCCCGCCCGCTCCAGCAGCATCAGCAGCACCGGCAGCAGGAAGGCCAGGCCGAAGGCGAACAGGAACTGCATGACGAAGGACAGGTAATTGCCGATCGCGGGCAGCGCCTCTCGCTTCACACCACCGACCATGCCGTCAAAGCCGAGCAGGAAGTGCAGCGCCATCGGGATGGCGATATAATAGGCCATCGCCGCCCCCATCAGGAACAGCACCGGCGTCGCCAGCAGGAAGGGCAGCAGCGCCTTCTTTTCCTTGCGGTACAGGCCCGGTGCGACGAACTGCCACAACTGATTGGCGATCACCGGGAAGGAGATCATCATCGCGGCGAAGAACGATACCTTTACCTGGACGAAGAACGCCTCGAAAATCTGGGTATAGACCAGCGTCCCCTGCCCCGCCCGGAGCAGCGGCTTGGCAAGGAAGCCGAAGATCGATTCCGAAAAATACATCGACACGCCAAAGGCCAGGCCGATGGCGATGATGCAGTAGAGCAGCCGCCGCCGCAGCTCGATCAGATGCTCCAGCAGGGGCGCGCGGCTGGCGTCGATCTCGTCATGGTCGCTCACGATGCCGCCCCCTCGGTGCCGCGCGACGGATGCTCGCTGGCGGGTGCAGGTGCGACGACGGGCTTTTCGACCATCACCGGCCGATCGCTATGATCCGCATGGGCATCGCCCCGGTCGTGTGCGTGGGGGTCGTGTGCGTGCGCATCACGATGGGGTGCATCGGATGCGGTGTCGTCGGGCAATGCCGCCGGGGTCGCCGCCGCCGGGGTCGCTTCGACGTCGACATGCGGGGGCGTATCGGCGGCATGTTCGCGCATGATCCGCTCATTCTCGGCGGCCCAGCGCTTTTCCATTTCCTCCAGCTCGGCCTCCCGGACCATATTGTCGAAGCCTTGGCGGAACTGGCGCGTGACGCCGCGCGCCTTGCCCACCCAATAGCCGACGACACGCATCGCCTTGGGCAGGTCCTTGGGACCGATCACGACCAGCGCGACGATGGCGACCAGCAGGAATTCGCTGGAATCGATGTTGAACATGAAAGTCCGGTGCTGGGTCTAAACGAGCCGGATCAGCGATCGTCGCGCACGCGCTCGCCGTCGCGATCGAAGGCGGGCTCGGCCGACTTCTGCGCCTCGATCCGGGCCGACGGCTTGGCGGGCGTCTCGTCTTCCTCGGCCATGCCCTTCTTAAAGTTCTTCACGCCCTTGGCGACATCACCCATCAGGTTGGAGAAACGGCCGCCGCCAAGCAGAAGGATCGCGACGATCGCGAGAACGACAAGATGGATCGGGCTAAAGCTGCCCATGGCACGTCTCCTGGAATTTATAATCTATCTAGGCTTTGGCATCGCCAGCGGCAATGGGCCAGCGGCAATGGTCGAGCGATGACATGGCCCCTGATCGGGGGATGCAGAAGCCGTGGCCCCGCATTGTGACGTGGCCATGACGCAAAGGAAAGCGCTCAATCGCCGTCTTCCCCGTCCGAATGCGCTTCACCATCGGGCATATCCTCGTCGCCCAACCGCTCCAGCGCGAGATCGACCGGATCGAGCAGCCCGGCGGCGCGCAGATCCTCCAGTCCCGGCAGGTCACGGCGGCTGGTCAGCCCGAAATGCTGGAGAAAGGCGGGCGTCGTCGCATAGATGAGCGGCCTGCCCGGCACCTCGCGCCGCCCGGCGGGGCGCACCCACCCGGCCTCCATCAACACGTCCAGCGTCCCCTTCGAGATGGCGACGCCGCGAATCGCCTCGATCTCGGCGCGGCTGACGGGTTCGTGATAGGCGATGATCGCGAGGGTCTCGATTGCGGCGCGCGACAGGCGGCGGGCTTCCTCGCGGTCGCGGCGCAGCAGATGGGCGAGATCGGGCGCGGTCTGGAAATGCCAGCGGTCGCCGCGTCGGACCAGCGTGATGCCCCGCCCGCGATACTGCGCCTCCAGTTGCTCCAACGCGCTGCGAATGTCGCCGCCGCCCCTGCCGACGCCGACATGCGCGCGGATCGAGTCCACGCTTATCGGATCGGGCGAGGCGAACAGCACCGCCTCGACGGCACGGACGGTCGGATCGATGTCGGTCATGGCGCGGGCTGACGGATCAGCAGCGGCGCGAAGGGGGCGGCCTGACGAAGTTCGACCTTGCCCTGTCGCGCGAGTTCGAGAATCGCAAGAAAACTCGATGCCAGCGCCGACCGCCGCAGTCGCTCGCTGCCCTCGGGGAGGAAGGTCTCGATCGCCGACCAGTCGATCCGGCTGCCGACCAGCATCGACACCCTCTCCAGCGCGGCCTCCAGCGTCATGACCTGCCGGTCGGCGACGACGTGCATGACCGGGCGGGTGCGCGCGTTGATCCGGCCATAGGCGGAGATCAGGTCGTACAGCTCGGCCTGCCACATCGCCTTGCGCTGCACCGCCAGTCCTTCAGGCGCACCCCGCGGGAACACGTCGCGGCCCAGCCGGTCGCGCGCCATCAGCCGCGCACCGCATTCCCGCATCGCGGCCAGCCGTTCGAGCCGGAGTTGCAGGCGCAGCGCCATTTCCTCGGGGTCCGGCTCCTCCTCGGGCGGGCGAGGCAGCAGCAGGGAGGATTTGAGATAGGCGAGCCAGGCGGCCATCACCAGATAATCGGCGGCCAGTTCCAGCTGCATCCGCCCCGCCTTGTCGACGAAGCGCAGATATTGCTCGACCAGGGCCAGGATCGAAATCTGCCGCAGATCGACCTTTTGCGAGCGGGCCAGCGACAGCAACAGATCGAGCGGCCCTTCCCACCCGTCCAGATCAAGCGTCAGCTGTTCCCCCGTCATCCCTCGTTGCTTAGCGGCGATGATGCGGGATGGCGAGACGGCGCGTAACAGGCGTCAAACCGATGGAGAGAAGAGATCGGCTTCTTCCAATTCCTCCCCATCTTCGATGGGGAGGGGGACCGCGCCCGCAGGGCGTGGTGGAGGGGCTTGGGCGCTCTGTCTCGCCCCTCCACCATCGCTGGCGCGATGGTCCCCCTCCCCAAGCTTGCTTGGGGAGGAATGGGGGCATTACCTATTACGCGAGCGCCAGCAGCGCGTCGCGGCGTGCGATCAGCTCGGCGAAATCGCCCTCGCCCGATCCGACGCTCGCCATCGCGCGGTCGAGACGGGCACGGGCGATATCGGTGATCGGGGGCACGCGTCCGGCGATCTCGACCATCTCGTCCATGCGCGCCCAGCAATCGAGGACGAGATCGCATCCTGCCGCCAAAGCACCTGCGGCCTTTTCGCCCGCCGTGCCGCTCAGCGCCTTCATGTCGATATCGTCGGTCATCAAAAGGCCGTCGAAACCGATCCGCCCCCGGATGATCCGCTCGATCACGGTCGGCGACAGAGTGGCGGGGCGTTCGGCGTCCCAGGCCTCGAACAGGATATGGCTGGTCATGCCCATCGGGGCATCCGACAGCGTGATGAAGGGTTCCAGATCGACTTCGAGTTCCGCTTCACCGGCGGTGACGGTAGGCATCAGGTGATGCGAGTCGACGAGCGCCCTGCCATGGCCCGGCATGTGCTTGATAACGCCGATCACGCCCGCCGCCGCCAGCCCTTCCAGCATGGCACGCCCCAATGCGGCGACCTGCATCGGTTCGGTGCCATAGGCACGGCAGGCGATCGCCTCCGTCGTGTCGGCTTGCGCCACGTCGAGCAGCGGCGCGCAGTCGACGGTGATCCCGACCTCACGCAGCATCACGCCCAGCGCCTGGCCGTTGGCGCGCATCGCCTGGATCGCCGACATCGGCGCCTGCTCGTACAGCTTGGCGAAGACCGGCCCGGCCGGGAAAGCGGGCCATTCGGGCGGCCCCATGCGCGCGACACGGCCGCCTTCCTGATCGATCAGGATCGCCAGATCGTCCCGCCCCGCCAACTCCCGCAAGCTGTCGGTCAGGGCGCGGACCTGCGCCCGGTCGACGATGTTGCGCTTGAACAGGATATAGCCCGCCGGTTCGACCGAGGCGAAGAACGCCCGCTCGTCGGGGGTCATGACCGGGCCGGACAGGCCGAAAATGACGGGGATCATGATTGGGCGATCAGCTGGCGACGAAGCAGCTCTCGCCCGCCACGCGCAGGCGGCCGCAGATGTCGGCGGCCTGGTTGGCCGATCCGGCATTCACGCGCAGGCGATAGAGGGTCTTGCCGTTCGAGGCGACCGGCTGGACCACCTTGCCCAGTGCGGCGACATAGGAGAAGCGCTTGGAGAAGCGGTCCCAGGCGGCGTTGGCCGATGACTCGCTGGGATAGGCACCCAGCTGGACCATCGCACCGCCAGCCGGAGCGGCAGCAGGCGCCCGCGCCGCCGCGACGGGTGCAGGTGCAACGAGCTTGCCGCCCGATTCCGGCACCTGCGCCACCGCGTTGCGGCCGCCATTGGGCTCGGCGGGCTTCTGCACGACGCGGGTGCCGTTCATCGGTGCCTCGGGCACGGCGCGCAGGTCGATCGCGCCGGTGCCGCCGGGCTTGCCCGCGCTGGTCGCGATGGCGGTGTTGCCCTCGCCCTTGACCTTCAGGCCGCCGGGATCGGCCGGACGGACCTTATAGTCGCCCTCGGGCGCGGCGATCACCGCACCGTCGCCGTCCGCCGCCGCGCGGTTCGCCTGCCATTTGTAGAAGCCGAAGCCGATCGCTGCCAGGATGGCGAGGCCCAGAATGACCAGCGCCACGACCTTGCCGATGCCGACGCCCTCGGGCTCATCGGCCTCGACGGTTTCCAGCCAGGGCAGGCGATCCGCCTCGTCCAGATCCAGGGCTCGACCGTCCGTCTCGTTCGCCATCACTTCATCTCCGACACGGCTTCGACGCCCATCAGCGCCAGGCCGTTGCGTATGATCTGCCCGATCCCGTCGCTGAGGAAAAGACGCGCGCGGGTCAGTTCGGCATCTTCCGCGATCAGGAAGCGGCGATCGACCCGGTCGTTGCCGACATTCCACGCCGCATGGAAGGCGGCGGCGAGGTCATACAGGTAGAAGGCGACACGATGCGGCTCGCGCGCGGTCGCCGCCGTCTCGACGATGCGCGGGAACTGCGCGGCCAGCTTGACCAGCGCCAGATCCTCGGCGTCGAGCAGCGACAGGTCGGCGGTGCCGCCCTCAATCCCAGCTTCCGCCGCACGCCGCTTGAGCGAGGCGATACGGGCATGCGCGTACTGCACGTAGAAGACCGGATTGTCCTTCGACGCCTCGACCACCTTGGCGAAGTCGAAGTCCATCTGCGCATCGGCACGGCGGGTCAGCATGGTGAAGCGCACCACGTCCTTGCCGACTTCGCGCACGACATCGGCGAGCGTCACGAAGTTGCCTGCGCGCTTCGACATCTTCACTGGCTCGCCGCCGCGCAGCAGGCGGACCATCTGGACCAGCTTCACGTCGAACTTCGTCTTGCCGCCGGTCAGTGCCTCGACCGCCGCGACGATGCGCTTGACGGTGCCCGCATGATCGGCGCCCCAGATGTCGATCAGCTGGTCCGCGCCTTCCGCCTTCTGGTAGTGATAGGCCAGGTCGGCGCCGAAATAGGTCCAGGCGCCGTTCGACTTCTTGATCGGGCGGTCCTGATCGTCGCCGAACTGGCTGGAGCGGAACAGCGGCAGCTCGACCGGCTCCCAATCCTCGGGCGTTTCGCCCTTGGGAGCCTCCAGCACGCCGTCATAGACCAGTCCGCGCGAGCGCAGCTCGGCCTCGGCCGCCTCGGGCTTGCCCGCCGCCTGCAGCTCGGCCTCGGACGAGAAGATGTCGTGATGGATGCCCAGCAGCGCCAGATCCTCGCGGATCATCGCCATCATCGCCGCCACCGCGCGGGTGCGGAACAGGACCAGCCATTCGCTCTCGGGCGCGTCGACATATTTGTCGCCATATTCGGCCGCGAGTTCCGCGCCGATCGGTTTCAGATATTCGCCCGGATACAGGCCCTCGGGGATTTCGATCGTCGCGCCCAGCGCCTCGCGGTAGCGCAGATGCGCCGAGCGGGCGAGGACGTCGACCTGCCCGCCCGCATCGTTGACATAGTATTCGCGGATGACCCTGTGGCCCGCAAACTCCAGCAGGGTGGCGAGCGCATCGCCCACCACCGCGCCGCGGCAATGGCCCATGTGCATCGGCCCGGTCGGATTGGCCGAGACATATTCGATGTTGACGGTGACGCCATTGCCACGCGTCGAACGGCCATAGTCACCGCCCGCCTCCGGGATCGCGGCCAGTTCGTCGCGCCATGCCGCATCGGTCAGCCGCATGTTGAGGAAGCCCGGCCCCGCGACGGATACGCTGTCCACCTCGTCCAGCTTGCCCAGCTCCGCGGCGATCGCCTCGGCCAGCGCGCGCGGATTGGTGCCTGCGGGCTTGGCCAGCACCATCGCGGCGTTGGTGGCGAGATCGCCATGCGACGCGTCACGCGGCGGCTCCACGGTCACATTGCGGCGATCCAGCCCGCCGGGCAGCGTGCCGGCGGCGACCAGCGTGTCCAGCGCCGCATCGATATGCGCGGCAAAGCGGGTGTAGAGGGTCATCACATCGTCCGATCGGGGTAGCAAAGCGTTGCGCTCTAGCGAAATCGGATGCCCGCTTCAAATCATGGCTTACCGGCCCATGGGACGATTGCGCCGGATGCAATCAGGCGGAATGCCTTTGCAGTTGCCACCCATGCTGCATCGCAATATTTTCGAAGGCGAAAGTAGAAGCGCTGACAAAGCGCGAGAGGACCTGATCCGGCTCAACGCAAATGCGGGAGTTTCGATCATGCGCAAGACCATTCTGATCCTGGCCGCCACCGTCGCCGCCGCCGTCCCCACCATCGGTGCGATTGCCGCCGAGGGCGAGCAGCGCTTCGTCCATGAGGGCAGCACCTATGTCTACACCCGTTCGGACGCGAACGGCCAGTCGGTGATCCAAGGCCATCGCTATCCGGGTGGCGAGCCGTTCCGCTTCGTCGTGAAGGGCCACCGCGTCACCGGCACGACCGGCAACACCCAGGTCGCCTTCACCACCGACGAAGCGCGCGGCGCAATGGGCGCGGGCGTCGAGACCAGCGCTCGCTGATCCCGGCCTGACGGCTGGATGGAAAACGGCTCGTTCCCCGCACCGGGAGCGGGCCGTTTTTGTTACCCGCTTATGGGATAGTCCGCATTTTCGACCTTCGTCACGGCCGCCTGGCGATATCGCTCCCGCTCCTCGTCCATCGCGGTCTGCCACTGGGCGCGCAGGATCGCCCGCCTCACGGGTATATGCTGCTCCAGCAGCGTGGCGGATGCCATGCGATCCGTTCGGAAGTAGCGAAAGGCGCCACGCCATTCGCACCACGCCGCCATGATGCGGCCGCTGTCGCGATATCCCAGCAGTACCGGCCAGACGATCCGTTGCGACTGAGCGCCCTGATCGGTTCGATACGTGATCGCCATCTTGCGGTTCAACCGGATCGCCCGGCGGAGGATCGCGGCGTCCACCTGCTCGACCGGTCTTGCGACAGGAGCGACGCTGGTTGCCGGCTCTAGGATATGGCCGCGCAGCGCCTCCGGCACGATGACTTCGATCTTTGCGAGAAGATTTTCGGCGGCCCTTGCCAATTCGGCCTCTCCCCGGCTCGCTACCCAGTGGGCCCCCAGCACGACGGCATCCAGTTCGTCGATGGTCAGCATCAGGGGCGGCATGTCGAAGCCGCGTTCCAGAATATAGCCGATGCCCGGCTCACCTTGGATGGGTACGCGCTGCGCGATCAGTGACGCGATGTCGTGGTAGATCGTGCGCTGCGAAACCTCCAATTCGTCCGCGATCGACGCGGCGGAAACGGGCCGCTTGGTCCGCCGCAGCAGCTGCACGATTTCAAACAGACGATCGGCGCGGCGCATGGCAGGCCCTGGCCCTATGCTGACATAACGGTGTCAGCATGTTTATGCGATCCACGGGCCTCAGCCAATATATCGCAAAGAGGACGAGATGACGGAATTGACGGCAAGCTGCGCCTGCGGCCGGGTGGCGTTCCGATTGTCGGCACCGCCGACCATGATGGCGACCTGTCATTGCAGCCGGTGCCGCAAGGTCGGCGCGAGCACCTTCGTCTTCGTCGCCGCAGACAGCTTCGCCTGGATCAGCGGCCAGGATGTCGTTCGCCGTTTTGCCGCCACGCCGCCCTATCGCTACGATCGCCATTTCTGCGGCGAGTGCGGAACCGCATTGGGCGAACCGGGTGTCGGCGCGTCCTTCCCCATCAACGCTAACTGCTTCGACGGCGCGCTGCCGCTACGGGTGCAGTTTCACGAGTTCGTCGGCGAAAAGCCCCATTGGTATGCGATCTGCGACCAGGCCACGCAATATGTCGGCCATCCGATCGAGCACGATCCGCAACCGGCCGCCGAGCCTTGAGCCATCAGAACCCCTCCGGCAGGTCGATGTCGCCCAACAGTTCCCGGTAACACCGCACCGCATAACGATCGGTCATGCCCGCGATGAAATCGGCGATGTGCCGACTCCGCGCGGGCTCCTGCTCCGGCAAGCGCTCGCGCCATTCCTCGGGCAGTTGGCTCGGATCGGCGCGATAGGCCGCGAACAGGCCCTGGACGATGCCATGCGCCGCATCGGCCGCCGCCAGCTGGAGCTGATGGTGGTAGAGATTGGCGTACATGAAACGCTTCAGGTCGCGCTCCTCGATCCGCATCGCATCGGAAAAGCCGACCAGCGCCCGGCCCGCCGCGCGAACGTCGGCCACGTCCCCTACCCCGCTTTCGGCGATGCGGGTTCGGGTTTCGGCGACCAGGTCGTTGACCATCACCCCGATCTGCGAGCGGATCAGTTCGCTCGCCAGCCTTTTGGGTGTGACATCAGGAAACTGCGCCCGCGCCGCATCCCAGCCCCGCGCGACCAGCGGCACCGCCAGCAACTGGTCGAGCGTCAGCAGCCCGGCGCGCAGGCCGTCGTCGATATCGTGATTGTCGTACGCGATATCGTCCGCCAGCGCCGCGACCTGCGCCTCCAGCGAGGCATGGCTGTCCAGGTCGAGCGGAAAACCCGCATCCGCCTCCTGCAAGGCCCAGCCGGGATGGCGCACCGGGCCGTTATGCTTGGCCAACCCCTCCAGCGTCTCCCAGCTGAGGTTCAGGCCGTCCCATCGGGGATAGGGTCGCTCGATCTCGGTCAGGGTGCGCAACGTATGGCCGTTATGGTCGAACCCGCCATGATCGGCGAGCGCGGCTTTCAGCGCATCCTCGCCCGCATGGCCGAAGGGCGGATGACCGATATCGTGCGCCAGGCACAAAGCCTCGGTCAGGTCCTCGTTCAGCCCCAGCGTGCGTGCGATCGTGCGGCCGATCTGCGCGACCTCCAGGCTGTGGGTCAGGCGGACGCGGAAATGGTCGCCGTCGGGCGCCATGAAGACCTGGGTCTTGTGGCGCAGCCGCCGGAAGCTGATCGAATGGATGATCCGGTCGCGGTCGCGCTGGAACGCGTCGCGCGGTCCCCGCGCCAGCCCTGAGGCCTCGTCATGTCGGCGGCCGCGGCTGTGTTCGGGATCGGAAGCCCAGGGGGCGTAGCGGCTCACTTGGCGTCGAGCCGCGTCACCGCCTGCCCTGCATCGCTGGTCACGGGAAAGGCCGATACGCCCTTCTTGGCGAGCTGGTTGACGAAGGCGCGCGCCTCCGCATCGGTCTTGAACGGGCCGGTCAGGACGCGGTTGGTCGCGCGGTTCGGAGTCTTATACCCCTTGCGCGCGGCGAACAGCTCGGGCGCCTTTGCCTTTGTCGCGGCCCAGGCCTTGGGCAGATCGTCCTCATTCGCCCCGCCCGAAACCTGGACCCAGATACGCTCTGGGTTCGCACGCGCGCGCTTCTTTTCCTCTGCCTCTTCCTTGGCGGCGAGCGCCTTTTTCTCGGCCTCGGCCTTTTTGGCGGCCAGCGCCTTCTTTTCGGCAGCGGCCTTGGCGGCGGCGGCCTTGCGCTCGGCGGCGGTGGGGGCGCGGGGGGCGGCTTCCGCCTCTTCGGCCTTATCGCGCGCTTGCTTGTCGCGTTCGGTTTTGGCGCGCGCCTCGGCGACGACCCGCTGCGCGCCGCTGCTCACCGGGGTTGCGGCAGCAATGGCGGCGGGGCGCTCGGGACCTTCCACGCCGAGTTCGGACGCGGGGATCGAGAGATTGGCGACGATCCGCGCCAGCACCGAGTCCTCGCGCGCCGAACGAGCGGGCGTCGGCGGCGTGCGGCGTGCGGCGACCCGCGTCGGGCGGGTCGACGGCGTCTCATCCTCGGCCTTGCTCGACAGCGGCTGGACCATCGCGGTGGCGACGGGTGCAGGCTTGACGGGCACAGGGTCGGGCGCCGGAACGGTCTGCACCATCTGGAGCGGCGGGGCCGCCGGAGTAGCGGCAGGCAGTGACTGGACCATCGCGGTGGCGGTCGTGACGGGCGTCGTCGGAGCCGATGCCGCCGGAGTCGTCGTCGGCGCGGCGGGCAGCGGCTGGATCGTCGGCCGTGTGGTGTTCGATGCCATTTCGACCGGCGCCCGGGCTGCCGGTCCCGTCGGCAAGGCGCTCGTGAAGCCCGGCTGCGGCTGGGTCTGGGAGGGCGTCTGCGTTTGGGGCAAAGGCTGGACCATCGGCGTCGGCGCTGCGGCGGCGACGACGCGCAGGGTCATCGTCGACGCCATTTGCGTCGGTGCGGAAGTGACCGGCGCGGTGTTCACCGCACTTGCTACCCCACGCGAATTGCGACCGCCGCGCCGCCGAGCATCTCGCGTCGCCAGCGGCGCAGGCGTGGTCACGGGGGCCGAGGCGAGCGCCACCGGCGCCTCCGGGGTCAGCGGCGGCAGGTTCGGGGCCAGCTTCGCATCGGCCAGCCGTTCGGGAGTCGGGCGGGTCTCGCCGAAATGGACGGCAAAGGCGCGGTCGACGGCGGGCAGGCTCGGCAGCCGCTGGAAAAAGGGTTGCAGCCCCTGCGCCAGCTGCGGTGGCATCATGGTCGAGGCGATCCGCGTCGCCTCGGGCAGGTCGCCGCCCATCGCCAGGATGAAGGCGCGCGCCCGCCAGGCGGCGCGGTCGGTCTTGCGCAGCAGCGGATCGAGCTGTTCGAGCGCCTGGTCCCGCTGCCCGGAGATACCGAACGATAGGGCGTAGCGGCGGATGATCTCGTCGGTGGGCGCATTGGCCAGCGCCAGCCGGTAATCGCGTTGCGCCCGCGCCTGATCGCCGACCAGGTCATAAGCGAGGCCACGGTCGCCCGCGAAGCGCGCGGGCGGCAGGCCTGCGGCTTCGGCCTGGGTGAAATAGCGCAGCGCCTCGCCCGGCCGTTCCGACCGGACCAGGATCGACCCCATGCCCGCCTTGATCCGCGGATCGCGCGGATCGACCTTTTCGGCGCGCGCCAACAGCGAGGCGGCACCCGACAGGTCGTCGAGATGGATGGACAGATCCGCCGCCTCGACCAGCGCGTCGACATTGCGGGGATTTTGCGCGACGCGGCGCATCACGTCCCCCAGCTTGTCGGCATCGGTGGTGCCGGGAAGCGGCTGAACCACTTCCTGTGCGAGAACGGGCACGGGCGCGGCGGCGAGGGCCAACGCGAGCGCGAGCGAAGCGCGGGGAAAAATTGCGAACGTCATGGGACCATGGCCCATAAAGCGTGTTTCGTGGGCGGCGGCAATGGCTAAGGCGAGCCTCACGCGCCCGATTGCTCCGCACGGTCGACCAATAGGGAATGGCGGCCAGTGATCTTCGGGGATTTCCTCAGGCCGGAGCTGCTTGTGGCCTTGCCCTCCCCCAGCCCCTCCCGCCTGCGGGAGGGGAGTTTTTAAGCCCTTTGCCCTCGCAACGCGCGCTCCCCCTCCCGCAGGCGGGAGGGGGTTGGGGGGAGGGCCTACCACGCGCAAAAACATCAGCCACCGCCCAAACAAAAAAGGCCCGCGCGATCCCTCGCCCGGGCCTTCTTTCCGATGCTCTGCCCGGCACACCGGGCAGAAAGTTACTGGTTGTTCTGCCGATGCAGGAAGCGCGGAATGTCGAGCGACGAGTCCGCCCCGCCTTGCGCATTCTCGTCACGCTGCGCACCACGCGCCGCGTTCGACATACGCTCGAACAGCGTGCCGCCCAGCTTCACGCGCGGTGCGGGCTGCGCAGGGACTTCCCCGGCTTCGCTGCCGGGAGCCAGCCAGCGGCGACGGGCTTCGTCGCTGCCGGGCGCGGGCTCGACGGCGGCGGGGTGCGACGGCGTTGCCGGAGCGGGCATGATCGTGTCCGCACCCAGCACCAGTTCGTCATCGGCCGCCGGTGCGGGAGCCGGAGCGGGCGCAGGCTTGGCTACCGGCGCCGCGCTGCTCGACGCGACGGGGGCCGCGACCGGCGCGGGCGCAGGGGCCGGAGCTGCACTCGGCTGCTCGGCGGGGGCCGCCGGAGCGGCGCTGGCCTGCGGCGCAGGCGCGCTGGGCTCGCTAGGACGATAGCTGGGCGTCTCGTCCGACTTGCGGGCCATGCCGCCCATGCTGAAGCCGCTGCGGTTCGCCTCGGAAGGCGACGGTGCGACCTTGACGTCGGCGTCGATGCCGGTCGCGACGACCGACACGCGGATGCGGCCTTCCAGCTCGGGATTGAAGGCCGAACCCCAGATGATGTTCGCTTCCGGATCGACCAGCTCGCGGATGTGATTCGCCGCTTCGTCGACCTCGAGCAGGCGCATGTCGTCGCCGCCCGTGATCGAGATGATGACGCCCTTGGCGCCCTGCATCGACACGCCGTCGAGCAGCGGGTTGGCGATCGCCTTCTGCGCCGCCTCGATCGCGCGATTGTCGCCGGTGGCTTCGCCGGTGCCCATCATCGCCTTGCCCATCTCCTGCATCACCGAGCGGACGTCGGCGAAGTCGAGGTTGATGAGGCCTGGCATGACCATCAGGTCGGTGATGCCGCGCACGCCCTGCTGCAGCACCTCGTCCGCCATCGCGAACGCTTCCTTGAAGGTCGTGTTGGCGTTGGCGATCAGGAACAGGTTCTGGTTCGGGATGACGATGAGGGTATCGACGTACTTCTGAAGCTCTTCGATGCCGCCATCGGCCGACTTGGCGCGACGATTGCCTTCAAAGGCGAAGGGCTTGGTCACGACGCCGACCGTCAGGATGCCCATGTCGCGCGCCGCCTTGGCGATGACCGGCGCCGCGCCCGTGCCGGTGCCGCCGCCCATGCCCGCCGCGATGAAGCACATGTGGCTGCCCTCGAGCAGCTTCGACAGGTCGTCGATCGTCTCTTCGGCCGCCGCACGGCCGATCTCGGGACGGCTGCCCGCACCCAGACCTTGGGTGATCTTGGCACCCAACTGGATACGCCGCGGGGCGATCGATTGCTTCAGCGCCTGCGCATCGGTATTGGCGACGAGGAAATCCACGCCCTGCACCTCGGCGCGCATCATGTTCGCGATCGCGTTGCCGCCGGCACCGCCGACGCCGATGACCGCGATACGCGGCGTCAGCTCGTCGACCTCGGGTGCGATGAATTCGATGCTCATCCCAATTCTACTCCGCCGTTCCCGGTCGATACGCTAAGACCGGGCCCCTGAATAACTGTTAGTGCACCAGCGACCGGCCCGGTGCCAACCCAAAACTGCCCAGTGTCGCGCAGTTTTGCTTAATAATTTGCCTTCGCCGCCTGAATCAGCCGCCGGAACAGCCCCATGCCGCTGGGCCGGTGCACCGCCTGGTTCACCGCCGGGATGCTGCGCAGGTCGATCGGGTCGGTCGCGGCATAGAAAGCCAGGCCCGCGAGCGTCGCGAAAGCGGGTCCGCCATGCGCATCGGGCAGGCCGGTCAGCCCGCGCGGTCGGCCGATCCGAACCGAGCGGCCCAGCGCCTGCTGCGCATAATCGGCAATGCCCTTCAACTCCGCGCCGCCGCCGGTCAGCACGACCTGGCGCCCCACCGGCCCCTCGAACTTCAGATGCTGGAGCGCCTTGCGGATCTCGCCCATCTGATGCTCCAGCCGCTGGCGGATCACGCCGATCAGTTGCGCCTTGGTGATCTGCATCGTGTCGCCGCCATCTTCCGCAGAGATCGGCGTCACCTGTAGCATGTCGTGATTGTCCCGCGGGCTGGCATTGGCCGAGCCGTGGAAACACTTCATCCGCTCAGCCATCTGCCGCCGGGTGCCGAAGGCCGAGGCGACGTCGTCGGTGATGTCGGCCGCGCCCATCGGCAGCGAGCAGAGCCCCACCAGCATACCGCCCGCGAACAGCGAGACATTGGTGATCCCCGCCCCCATCTCGACCAGCGCGACGCCCAGCTCGCGCTCCTCGTCGGACAGACAGGCCAGGCCCGTCGCGACGGGTGCCGCAATGATCGACTTCACCTCCAGATGCGCCGAACGGACGCACAGGTCGAGGTTGCGCACCGGCGATCCGTCGGCGGCAACGACATGGATGTGCACGCCGAGCCGGTCGGCGTGCAGCCCGAGCGGCTTCTTCACGCCGGTCAGCCCGTCTAGCGTATAGAGCGCGGGCTGGGCGTGGAGCACCATCCGCCCCTGCGGGTCGATCGAGTTGCGCCCGGCCGCCAGCAGCGCATCGATATCGCCCTGTTCGACCTGATGACCGCCCAACTCGAACTCGACCTCGGCCACGTCGGACACCAGGCCACCGGCCGAGAAACCGACCCAGACATTCTCGATGTTGAGCCCTGCGATCCGCTCGGCCTGTTCGACCGCCTCGCGCACTGCCGCCTCGGTCGCGCCCATATCGGCGATATAGCCGCGCTTGACGCCCCGGCTCTCGCGCTGGCCGGTGCCCAGCACGATCAACTCGCCGCCATCGCCCTTGCGCGCGATCAGCGCCGACACCTTGGACGATCCGATATCGAGCGCGGTAATCAGCCCCTCGGGTGCAATCTTTGCCATGGTCCTGCTACCCCTGTGATTCCCCGGTGCCGGACGCCTCTGTGGCGTTGCCCTCCGGCCCGGTGGCTTCCCCGGCCTGCGCCGGTTCGGCCAGCGCGTGATTCTGATTCAATCCGGGCTTGCGTGCAACCAGCTTTGCAGGATCGCGCATGTCGAAGCGCAGCCAGCCGCGCCCGAGCAGCGGTCGCGAGCCGTCCATCGCCGCGAACTTCATCAGCGCCGCGCCCGCCCCATCTTCGGGCAGCGCCAGCGTCTCGCCGCTGTCGAAGGTGATGTCCCAGCGCCGGTTGCCGATCCACGTCGCCGCCTTCACGCGCGGCTTCAGGGCGGGGGCGGCGGACAGCAGCGCCTGATAGGCGGGCTCCTGCAAATTCGCGCCCGGCCCGATGATGAGCGGCAGGTCGGGCATCGCCTCTGGGCGCACCGGCTCCAGCAGCACGCCGCTCGCATCGATCAGGGTCAGCTGGCCATTGTCCTGCCACACCGCCGCCGGGCTGCGCTCGTCGATATCGACCAGCAACGTGTCGGGCAGGCGGCGCGAGACATGCGCGTCCTTGATCCAGCCATAGCGGAGCAGCTTGGCGCGGACATCCTCCAGATTGACGAGCGGCATCGCCCGGCTCTGCTGGTCGAGCGCGACGGCATAGACGGTCATCCGGTCCATGCGCTTCAGGCCCGTGACCTCGATCTGCTGGACGCGGAAACCGGCATGGCCCGCCTCTTCGGCGATCGCGGTGCCGATCATGCCCGGCACGCCGACATAGGTCGCGACCGCCAACACCGCCGCGCCCGCGCCGCCCAGGATCGTCCAGGTGACGGCCTTCTTGATTGTCTCCTCGCTGACCGGCACCTTGGCCAGCAGGCGCTGCGCCAACGTGACGCGCTTGACCGGCTGTCGGCGACGCGGGGCCGGACGGCGCGGCGGGGGGCCGCGCTTGATCGTGCGGCTCATCCCGCCTGATCCTTATACCATTGCAGCGCCTCGTCGACGATCGCCTGGACCACGGCGTCATAATCCATGCCGACATGGCGGCCCTGTTCGGGCACTAGGCTGAGCGGGGTCATGCCCGGCTGGGTGTTGACCTCCAGCAGGAACAGCCCGTCGACGCCGCGCTCGTCGTCCCAGCGGAAGTCGGAGCGCGAGGCCCCGCGACAGCCCAGGATCCGGTGCGCCTCCAGTGCCAGCGCCTTGCACGCCTCGGCAATGTCGTCGGGAATCTGCGCGGGGCAGACATGCTCGGTCAGCCCATCGGTGTATTTGGCGTCGAAATCATACCAGCCGTTCTTGGGCTTCAGCTCGGTGACGCCCAGCGCGCGGCCGCCCAGCACGGCGGTGGTCAACTCGCGGCCCCGGATATAGGGCTCGGCCAGCAATTCCTCGAATTCGGCCCAGGGACCGGCGGCGTCGCGCGCGATGGGCTGGCCATGGTTGCTGGTGTCGGTGACGATCGCGACGCCGACCGACGAGCCCTCATTGACCGGCTTCAGCACATAGGGACGCGGCAGGGGATCACCGACGAACAGCTCTTCCGACTTGACTATGCGGCCGCCGGGCATGGGGATGCCGTGTGGCACGAGCGCCTGCTTGGTCAGCACCTTGTCGATCGCGATGACCGACGTGGCGAGGCCCGAATGGGTGTACGGAATGCCCATCAGGTCGAGCATCCCCTGCACCGTGCCGTCCTCGCCGGGCGAGCCGTGCAGCGCGTTGAAGACGAGGTCGGGCTGGGCCTCGACCAGTTTCGCGGCCAGATCGCGATCCATGTCGATCCGGGTCACGCGGTGGCCGTTCCGCTCCAGCGCATCGGCAACGCCCGCGCCCGACATCAGCGACACCGGCCGCTCCGCCGACCAGCCGCCCATCAGTACGACGATATGCATCACGCGATCCTTGTTGTTTGCGTGGAGTCTTCTTCAATCCTCCCCAAGCTCGCTTGGGGAGGGGGACCGCGCTCGCAGAGCGTGGTGGAGGGGCAAGCCCCTCGCCCCTCCACCACCGCTTCGCGGCGGTCCCCCTCCCCATCGAAGATGGGGAGGAATGGGAAGGCGGCGGTCACTTCGCCACCCCGACGCGCTGGATTTCCCATTCCAGGGTTACACCCGACTGGGCCTTGACCTTGTCCCGGACATCCTCGCCCAGCGCCTCGATCTCGGCCGCCGTCGCGTTGCCGAGGTTCAGGAGGAAATTGCAATGCTTCTCCGACACCTGCGCATCGCCGCGCGTCAGCCCGCGACAGCCCGCCGCATCGACCAGCGCCCAGGCCTTGTGCCCCTCGGGGTTCTTGAAGGTCGAGCCGCCGGTCTTGGAGCGCAGCGGCTGCGACGCCTCGCGCGCGGCGGCGATGCGGTCCATCTCGGCCTGGATGTCGGCCGGTTCGGCGGCGTGGCCGCGGAACGTCGCCTCGACCACCACCGTACCGTCGGTCAGGTTGGAGTGACGATAGGTATATTCGAGGTCCGCGACGCCCAGCGTCTCGACCGTCCCGTCGCGGCGGACGACCGTGGCGGAGACCAGCACGTCCGCCACCTCGCGTCCATAGGCCCCGCCATTCATCCGGACGAACCCGCCGACCGTGCCGGGGATCGAGCGCAGGAACTCCAGCCCGCCGATGCCTGCATCGCGCGCGTTGGAGGAGACGAGGATGCCCGAGGTGCCGCCGCCGCAGGTGATAAGGTGCCCCTCCCCTGCGCGCGCATAGCTGAACGGCTTGCCCAGACGAATCACCACACCGGGCACGCCACCGTCACGGACGATCAGGTTGGAGCCCAGGCCGAGCGCCATCACCGGCACATCGCCGCCAAGCCCCCGCAGGAACGCCGACAGGTCATCGACGTCCTTAGGCTCCAGCAGATATTCGGCCGGTCCGCCCGCCTTGAACCACACCAGCGGCGCCAGCGGCGCACCCGGTGTCAGTCGGCCGGCGGTGTCGGGCAGGTTCATCGGCGCGCCTCGATGGCGTCCGCCAGGCCCGCCGCCCATTTGGTGATGTCGCCCGCCCCCAGGCAGACGATCATGTCATCCGCGCGGATCGAGCCCGCCAGTTCCTCGGCCAGCGCATCGGCGTCGGCAATCGTGGCGGTCGAGCGGTGCCCGCGCCGCTTCAGCCCCTCGACCAAAGCGTCGGCATCGACACCCTCAATCGGCGGCTCACCCGCCGCAAAGACCGGCGTCACCAGCACGCGATCGGCATCGTTGAAGGCGGTCTGGAACTCCTCCATCAAATTGCCGAGCCGGGTGAAGCGATGCGGCTGCACCACCGCGATCACGCGACCGCGTGCGCCTTCACGCGCGGCGGCCAGCACCGCGCGGATTTCGACCGGGTGATGGCCATAATCATCGATGACGGTCGCCGTGCCGCCGTCCACCGCGATCTCGCCGACCTTGGTGAAACGCCGCTTGACCCCGCCGAACTGGCCGAAGCCCTGCTGGATGGTCGCGTCGTCGATACCCAGCTCCAGCGCGACGCCGATCGCGGCCAGCGCATTCTGGACATTGTGGCGGCCGGGCATGGGCAGCTCGATCCCCTCGATCGAGCGGCTGGAGCCGTCACGGTGGCGGATGATCGCCTCGAAACGGTTGCCGCCGGGGATCGGCGTGACGTTGACGCCGCGCACGTCCGCCTGCGCCGAAAAGCCATAGGTCACGACGCGCCGGTCACGCACGCGCGGCAGGATGTTCTGCACCTCGGGGTGGTCGAGACAGAGCAAGGCCGCGCCGTAGAAGGGCACATTCTCGACGAACTCTACGAACGCGTCCTTCACCCGGTCGAACGAGCCATAATGGTCGAGATGCTCGGGATCGATATTGGTCACGACCGCGATCGTGCCGTCCAGGCGCAGGAAGCTGCCGTCGCTCTCGTCCGCCTCGACCACCATCCAGTCGCTCGCACCCAGACGCGCGTTCGAGCCATAACTGTTGATGATGCCGCCATTGATGACGGTCGGGTCGACCCCGCCCGCATCCAGCAGCGCCGCGACCATCGAGGTCGTCGTCGTCTTGCCATGCGTGCCCGCCACCGCGACGGTGGATTTCAGCCGCATCAGCTCGGCCAGCATCTCGGCGCGGCGCACCACGGGGATGCGGCGTTCCAGCGCGGCTTCGACTTCGGGATTGGAGCGGGTGATCGCGGTCGAGGTCACGACCACCGCCGCATCGCCCAGATTGTCCGCGGCATGGCCGATGGCGACCGGAATGCCCTTGTCGCGCAGGCCCTGCACCACATAGCCCTCGGCCACGTCGGAGCCCTGCACCCGGTAGCCGAGATTCTTCATCACCTCGGCAATGCCCGACATGCCGATGCCGCCGATGCCGACGAAGTGGATCGTGCCGATATCCGTGGCGACGCCCTTCATGCGCCTGCTCCCGCCAAACTGGTTTTCCTTTGTGCCTTGCCGACCGGCAGGACCATGCGAGGGGAATCGAGGCTCTCGACCAGATCGGCCAGATCGCTCGCCGCCTCCGGCCGTCCGCAGTTCCGCGCCCGCCCCGCCGCATTCTCCAGCGCCGCCGGGTCGAGGCCCAGCTTCTGCATCTGCTTGGCGAGTTCGACCGGCGTGAAGTCACCCTGCGCGATGGTCCGCGCGCCGCCCGCCTTCGTCATCTCGCGCGCGTTCGCCGTCTGGTGATCGTCGGTCGCACTAGGCAGCGGCACCAGGATCGCGGGACGGCCCGCGACCGTCAGCTCCGCCAGCGTCGAGGCCCCGGCGCGCGCGATCACCAGATGCGCCCAGGCCAGCTGTTCGGGCAGGTCGGGCAGATAGGTGGCGAGTTCGGCCGGGATCTCATGCTCGGCATATTTGGCGCGCACCGCGTCGATATCCTCGATCCGCGCCTGATGCGTCACCTGCAACCGCCGCCGGAAGGTGACCGGCAGCATCGCGAGACCATCAGGCACGACCTGGCTCAGGATGCTCGCCCCCTGGCTGCCGCCGGTGACGAGGACGCGGAAGATGCCGTCCTCCTCGAGCAGCGGATAGGGCCGCGCACGCAGCGCCAGTACCTGATCGCGCACCGGGTTGCCGATCAGCCGGGTCTTGTCGGCGTGCTTGGCGCTCAGCCGCTGCGTCTCCTCATAGGATAGTGCGATCGCATCGACCTTGCCCGCGACCAGCCGGTTGACGCGGCCGAGCACCGCGTTCTGCTCGTGGATGGCGGTGGGGATGCCTTCCGCAAACGCCGCGAGCAACGCGGGCATCGCCGGATAGCCGCCGAAACCGATCACCGCCGCCGGGCGGAAGGTCTTGTAGAGTTCGCGCGCCATCGCCCGGCCGCGCCACATCTCGCGCAGCGCCTTGGCCCAGCCGATCGGCCCGCCCGAAAAGCGCCCGGCGGGCAGGACATGCGTCTGGATATCCTCGAACAGCCCCGGGAAGCGAACGCCGCGCGCGTCCGAAACCAGCGCCACGCGGTGGCCGCGCCGGGTCAGCTCGGCCGCGAGCGCGGCGGCGGGCACCATGTGACCGCCGGTACCCCCGGCGGCGAGGACGAAGTGACGGCTCATTGCCCGCTCCACCTGACTATATAGGGGCTGCGCGTCAGGAACGGATTGCGCCGGGTGAACGCCAGCAACAACCCCATCCCGATCGACAGCGCGATCATCGACGAGCCGCCATAGCTGATGAACGGCAGGGTCATCCCCTTGGACGGGGCCAGCCCCGTATTCACCGCCATCGAGATCAGCGCCTGCGCGCCGAACTGCACCGCCAGCCCGGAGGCGGCGTAGAGCTTGAACTCGTCCTGTTCGTCAAGCAGCTTCACGAACACGCGCACCACGATCGCCAGAAACACCAGAGCGATGATCGAACAGGCGATCAGCCCAAATTCCTCGCCGATCACCGAAAAGATATAGTCGGTATGCGCTTCCGGAAGGCCGAACTTGGCGGTGCCGCCCCCCGGCCCCGTGCCCGTCCAGCCGCCCGCCGTCAGCGTGTTGTGCGCGGCGTTGACCTGAAAATGGTCGGCCGCGCCCTCGCCGTCGACATCGGGGAACAGGAAGGCGTTAATGCGGCTGCGCGCCACGCCATAGAACATATAGGCGGTGACGAGGCCGATCGGCGCCAGCGAACCGATCGCCAGCATCACCCGCATCGGCGTGCCGGAGATCATCAGCAGCGCGATCCAGACCAGACAGAAGACGATCGTCTGGCCGAAATCGGGTTGCAGCATCAACAGTCCGGCAACGAGCGCCGTCATGCCCATGGTGATGAGCGTGGCGGGCAGGTCCTTCTCCTTGGCCCGCAGCGACAAGATCCAGGCGGTCGTTACGATGAACATCGGCTTCAGGAACTCGGACGGCTGGAATTGCGCGATGCCGAACCCGACCCAGCGCCGCGCGCCGTTGATCGACACCCCGATGAACGGCGTCAGCGCCAGCACCCCGATCAGCACCGCCGTCCCCAGCACCGCCATGCGCCGCGCGGTGACGACGGGCAGCATCGATACGGCAAACAGCACGGGCAGCGAGACGCCGACCCACATCACCTGCCGCCAGAAATAATTGAGCGGCGCGAATTTGCGATGCTCACCCGAATAGCGGATCGCCGTGGCCGGGCTGGCGGCGGCGACCGCGATCAGGCCGATCGCGATCAGGAACAGGGTGAGCAGCAGCAGCACCCGGTCGATATCCCAGAACCAGGTGCCCAGCGGCGAGCGGTCGCCCCGTCCACCGCGCCCCTTCATCGATCCAATCAAGCCGGGACGCGGGGTCTTGGGTGCGCGCTCGCTCATGCCAGGGCCTCCACCGCCGCGTGAAAGGCATCGCCCCGCGCTTCGTAATCGCGGAACTGGTCGAAGCTGGCACAGGCCGGGGACAACAGCACCGTATCACCGGGCCGCGCCGCCGCCGCCGCATGAGCGACCGCCGCCTCCAGCGTGCCGGATTGCTCGACCACGGGAATCTTTTCCTTCAGTAGATCAAAGAACAACGGCGCGGCCTCGCCGATCGTATAGGCCGCAACGACATGATCCAGATGCGCGGCACAGGCGTCGAGGTCGTCGCCTTTGCGCTTGCCACCGACAATCCAGTGGACGCGGGGAAAGGCCGCCAGTGCGGGGGCGGTCGACTCCGGGTTGGTCGCCTTCGAGTCGTTCACAAACGCCACGCCGTTCCGGGTGGCGACATGTTGCATCCGGTGCGGCAGGCTGGCGTAGGTGCGCAGTCCCATCCGAATGGTATGGAGATCGAGACCGAGAATATCACATACTTCGACGGCGGCACGGGCGTTGTGCCGGTTATGTGGCCCCTGCAAGGCGGGCCATTCGCGCTGTTCGCTATCTTCAATAGGTTTGAAGTCGAAAGCATCCTCGATAAAGCTCGCAACCACGCCCTTTGAACCGCGCAAAGCATCATGATCTGCGGCCGAGACGACATCGACCACAGCGTTGCGCCCGGCCGACTGCATCGAAAACAATCGAGCCTTCGACGCTGCGTACCCCTCGAACCCATCATAACGATCGAGATGGTCGGGCGTGATGTTCAGCAACACCGCGACGTCGCAGTCCAGACTCTGCGTCAGGTCGATCTGATAGCTGGACAGTTCCAGGACATAGACCCCGCCCTGGGGCAGAGGCTCCTGCCCCAGGATCGGCAGGCCGATATTGCCGCCCATCAGGGTCGGCACGCCCGCCGTCGTCAGGATGTGGTGGACCAACGCGGTCGTGGTCGACTTGCCGTTGGTGCCGGTGATGCCGACGACCTTGTGCGGCGGGAGGTCCTTGCGGGCCTGTGCGAAAAGCTCGATATCGCCGATGACGGGCACCCCTGCCGCCCGCGCCGCAGCGGCCAGCGGATGGGTGTTGAGCGGTACCCCCGGCGACACGACCAGCGCGTCGAAACCGGACAGGTCGAGCGTGTCGAGGTCGGCAATCACCAGATCCTCCCCCGCACGGGGAGGGGGACCGCCAGCCGCAGGCTGGGGGTGGAGGAGGGCTTCGGCAAAGGGTGCCCCTTGCGGAACGCCCCCTCCACCAGCTTCGCTGGTCCCCCTCCCCGTACCGGGGAGGATCGCGTCACGCTTGGCGGGATCGCTGTCCCACGCCACGACGCTCGCCCCGCCTGCCAACAGCGCCGAAACGGTCGCGGCGCCGGAGCGTGCGAGCCCCAGCACCGCGTACCGTTTTCCCGCCCAGTCGCGCGAAACGATCATCGCAGCTTCAACGTCGACAGGCCCGCCAGCGCCAGCACGAAGGCGATGATCCAGAAGCGGATCACGACCGTCGGTTCGGACCAGCCGAGCTGTTCGAAATGATGGTGGATCGGCGCCATGCGGAACACCCGCTTGCCGGTTCGCTTGTAGAAGAAGACCTGGATGATAACCGACAGCGCCTCGACCACGAACAGGCCGCCGATGATGCCCAGCACGATCTCGTGATGCGCGACGACCGCGATGGTGCCGAGCGCGCCGCCGAGCGCCAGGCTGCCGGTGTCACCCATGAACACCGCCGCCGGGGGCGCGTTGAACCACAGGAAGGCGAGCCCTGCCCCGACCACCGCGCCGCAGAAGATCGCCAGCTCGCCCGCGCCCGGCACATGCGGGATGCCGAGGTAATCGGCGAATTTCACGTTGCCCGCCAGATAGACGATAACCATGAACGCGACGCTGGCGATGATGACCGGCATGGTCGCCAGACCGTCGAGCCCATCGGTCAGGTTCACCGCATTGCCGAACGCCACGATCGTGAAGGCGGCGAACAGCGGGTAGAAATAGCCCAGATCCAGATACATGCGCGACGTGAACGGCAGGTACAGATGCGGCCCGTTCTGCCCCATGATGATCCACGCCGCGATGCCCGCGATCGCGAATTCCAGCATCAGCCGGGTCTTGCCCGAGACGCCCGCCGTCGAGGCCTTCCGCACCTTGTCGTAATCGTCGAGGAACCCGATCGCACCGAACCCCAGCGTCACGAACAGGCACGCCCAGACGAAGGGATTGAAGACGTTCATCCAGATCAGGATCGACAGCGTCATGCTGGTCAGGATCATCAGCCCGCCCATGGTCGGCGTACCGCGCTTGGCGAGGTGGGTCTGCGGCCCGTCGGCGCGGATCGGCTGCCCCTTGCCCTGGCGGACGCGCAGCCAGCCGATGAAGCGCGGCCCGATGATGAGCCCGATGAACAAGGCGGTCGCCACCGTCGCGCCCGTCCGGAACGACTGGTAACGGATGAGGTTGAGAAGCCCCGGAAAACCGAGATGCTCCGCGATCCAATACAGCATCTAACTCACGCCCCGCCCGTTGGGATGTCGTCACGCAGGGCGGCCACGACACGCGACAGCCCCACTCCGTTCGACCCCTTGATCAGCACCACGTCATCCGGTGCGATGATCGCGGCCAGCGCCTCGCGCGCGGCCTTCGCATCGGGCACATGGACGAAATCGACCCGCCCCTCAAGCGCAGCAGCCAGCGGCGCCATCGATTCACCGACCAGCAGCGCCCATTCGACGCGCGCCGCGAGGATCGGCTCGGCCAGCCCGGCGTGATAATCGGCGGAGTCCTCGCCCAGTTCGCGCATCTCGCCCAGTATCGCAATGTGGCGGCCGGGCTCCTCGGCCAGCACCGCCAGCGTCGCGCGCATCGAGGCGGGATTGGCGTTGTAGCTTTCGTCGATGACCAGTGCGCCATTGGCGGCCCGGAACCGCGCACCGCGTCCGGCAAGGCCACCCAGTTCGGCCAGCGCCAACCCGGCCAGCCCCAGATCGCCCCCCGCCGCATCCACGGCGGCGATCACCGCGAGGGCATTGGACACCCAATGCCGCCCCGGCTGGGACAAGGTGAAATTCAGTTCCTTGTCGCCCAGCTTGGCGGTGACGAAGCTGCCGCCGGTGGGGCCGCGCATCGCCTCGACCGCGCGGACATCGGCGGCGGGGTCGAAGCCGAAGGTCACGATGCGGTCGGCATAAGGCCTGGCCGCCGCGATCAGCCGGTCGCGGTGCGGACTGTCATAGGGAATGATCGCGGTGCCGCCGGGCTGAAGCCCCTGGAAAATCTCGCCCTTGGCATCGGCAATGGCGGATTCGTCCGGGAAAAACTCGGTGTGCGCGGGCGCGATGGCGGTAACGATCGCGATGTGCGGACGCACCATCGCGGTCAGCGCGGACAGTTCGCCCGCATGGTTCATCCCCATCTCGAACACGCCCGCTTGGCAATCACGCGGCATCCGCGCGAGGCTCAAGGGCACGCCGGTATGGTTGTTGTAGCTCTTGACCGAACGATGCACCGCTCCCCGCCAACCGCGTTCGAGGGCGGCGTAGAGCGCTTCCTTGGCGCTGGTCTTGCCGACCGATCCGGTGACGCCGATGATCGTCGCCTGCGTCCGGGCGCGGCTGGCACGGGCCAGGTCTTCGAGCGCGCGGAAGCTGTCGGCGACGCGGACATGGGGATGATCGGTCGGATTGCTGACCAAAGCCCCCGCCGCGCCCTGCGCGAATGCCTGGTCAAGGAAGCGGTGGCCGTCAGTCGCTTCGCCCGACATGGCGACGAACAGGTCGCCTGGGCCGACCTCGCGGCTGTCAAAGGCAACGCCCGATACGGCGAAGTCAGCGGACGCGGTTCCGCCGGTCGCGGCCGCAATCTCCTGCGCGGTCCACAGGGTCATTTGCGCTCCTCGGGGGTCTTTGCGCCATAATGGAGCGACAGCTTGGGGCGGGCCCGCACGGGCGCTTCCGGCTGCCCGGCATCGGCCTTGTCGTTCGGGGGCGTCTTGGTCGGAGCTTGAGCGCTCATGCCGCGCACTCCCGCGCGACGGTCACGTCGTCGAAGGGCAGGACGAGGTCACCGACGATCTGGCCCTGTTCATGGCCCTTGCCCGCGATCAGCACGATGTCCTGCTCGCCCGCCTCGGCGATAGCGGCGGCAATGGCCGCGCGACGATCGCCGATCTCGATCGCGCCGGTGGCGCCGCGCATCACCTGCGCGCGGATTGCGGCGGGGTCTTCGGTGCGGGGATTGTCGTCGGTCACGATCACCCGGTCGGCGTGCATCGAGGCCACCTGCCCCATCGCCTCGCGCTTGCCCGGATCACGGTCGCCGCCCGCGCCCAGCACGACGATCAGCCGTCCACCCGCATGCGGCTTGAGTGCAGCGATCGCCGCTTCGATCGCATCGGGGGTATGGGCATAGTCGACATAGACCGGCGCGCCACTCCGCGCGATGGCCGCCCGCTCCAGTCGCCCGCGCACTGGCTGAAGCCGTGCCAGGTTGGCGACGGTCGTCGCGACATCGCCCCCGGTCGCCAACACCAACCCGGCGGCGACCAGCGCGTTGGCCGCCTGATAGGCGCCGATCAGCGGCAGCTGGACCTTGTGCGTCTGGCCATGCTCATCCTCGATCACCAGCCCCTGGCCCAACAGGGTCGGATGCCGCTCTACCAATTTCAGCGTCGATCCGCGCGTGCCGACCGTCACCAGCTTGTTGCCGCGCGCGCGCGCCAGATCGATCACGCGGCCGCTCTCGACCACGTCGGCCCAGACGACCGCCGTGCCGTCCGGCGACAGCACTTCGGAGAACAACCGCATCTTGGCAGCCAGATAGGCTCCCATGTCGCCATGATAGTCGAGGTGATCGCGCGACAAATTGGTGAAGGCCGCCGCCGACACCTCCAGCCCTTCGGTACGATACTGGGTCAGGCCGTGGCTCGACGCCTCGAACGCCAGATGGGTCACGCCCTCGCGCGCCAAGCCGGCGACGTTGGACAAAAAGGTCACGACATCGGGCGTGGTCAGCCCGGTATAGGTCCGCTCGTCGGCAGTGGTCACGCCCAGCGTCCCGATCGAGGCGGCGTGGTGACCCGCCATGCGCCACAGCTGGCGCGTCATCTCGACGGTCGAGGTCTTGCCGTTGGTGCCGGTCACCGCCACCGCCGTCGCCGGGAAGGGCGCGAAGAACGCCGCCGCCAGCCGGGCAAAGGCGGCGCGCGGCTCGTCCGAGGCGATATGGACCGCCCCCTCGACCTTCACACCCGGTCGCGCAACGACCGCGACGGCCCCGCTGCGCACCGCATCCGCGATGAAATCCTCACCGTTCACCCGCGCGCCCTGGAATGCGCCGAAGATGGTGCCCGGCGCGACCTTGCGGTGGTCGATCGCAAAACCGGAGACAAGGGCGTCACCGCCCTCTTCGTGATCGTTTCCGGTCAGTTGGTTCAGCTTCATGCCGCGCCCCTTATCGTCCATCCACCGGCGGCGACTTCGGGTCCTGCCACAAGGTGGGCAGGATGTCCGACTCGTCGATGTCCTTGGTGGCATCGGGCACCACGCCCAGCATCGCGCCGACCCGCGTGATCGTCCGCCCGACCACGGGGGCGGCGTTCCAGGCTGCGGTCTTCCACCCGAACGTCTCCTTCGTACCCTTTGGCGAGTCGAGCATCGCCACCACCACATAGCGCGGCGCATCCATCGGGAACGCCGCCGCGAAGGTAGCCACGTTGCGCGACCGATCATAGCCGCCCGCGACCGCCGCCTCGGCGGTGCCGGTCTTGCCGCCGACGCGGTAGCCCGGCGCATCGCCCTTGCGCCCCGTGCCGCGCATCACGATCAGGCGCAGCATCTGCCGCATCTTGTAGCTGGTCGCCTCGCTGATGACCCGACGCCCCGCTGCCGCATGGCCCGGCGCGACCTTCATCAGCGTCGCGGGCCGCCAGATGCCGCCATTGACCAGCGCCGCATAGGCCGAGGCCAGGTGCAGCGGCGTCACCGCGATGCCGTGGCCGTAAGCCGTCGTCATCGTCGTCGTGCGCGCCCAATAGGTGGGCAGCAGCGGACGCCCCTTTTCGCGCAGTTCGATATCGGGCTTGGTATCGAAGCCCAGCTTCTTGAACATCGCCTGCATCCGCTGCGGCCCGATCTCGTCGGCGATCCGCGCCGTCGCGACGTTGGACGAATACATCAGCGTCTCGGCCATGTTCAGCCAGCGTTTGGGATCACCCGCTTCGTCATGGATGGTATAGTTCCCGACCTTGAGCGGATGGGTCGCGTCGAAGCGCCGCTGCATCGAGGTGACGACGCCATTCTCCATCGCAACCGCCATGGTGATCGGCTTGAAGGTCGAACCCAGCTCGAACACGCTCTGCGTCGTGATGTTGCGCAGTTCCTCGCTGCCCGCCATGCCGACCCGGTTGGGATTGAAGGTGGGCAGCGAGACCATCGCGATCACTTCGCCGGTGTGCACGTCCAGGATGATGCCACCGCCGCCGCGCGCCGAGAAGGTGTTCATCGCCCGGCCGAGTTCGCTTTCCAGCGCGGCCTGGGCGCGGGTGTCGATCGACAGCGCGACGGGCTTGCCCGCCTGCGCCGGGTTCAGCAGCCGCTCGTCGAGCACGCGCTCCATGCCGCTCATCCCATGCCCGTCGGTCGACAGGAAGCCCAGCGCATGGGCGGCGAGCGAGGATTGCGGATACAGGCGCTGCGTCTCGCGGTCGAAGACCAGGCCGGGTTCGCCGATGGCGTTGACCTGTTCGACCAGCGTGGGGCTGGCACGGCGCTGCAGATAGACGAAATTGGCCTTGCGGGTCAGCTGGCCGTAGAACCAAGCCTGGTCGCCGCGATCGGGCATCAGCGCGGCGAGGCGCGCGGCGATTTCCATCGGATCGCCGATCAGCTTTTTCGGATGGACCGCGATCGTCCAGCTGTCGATGGTGCGCGCCAGCGGCGCACCGTTGCGATCGACGATGTCACCGCGCGCCGCCAGCGTGGCGGTTCGCGTCGCCGCGTCGGCCGGTCCGGCGAACACCGCCAGCAACATCAGCCGCCCGATGACGACGAGAACCGCCGCACCGAACAGCATCATCAGCATCATCAGGCGCATGTGCGTCGTCGCGACCAGCGCGTGGCGCTGGCCGGCGGTACGCTGCGTGCCTGTGGGACGCGCGACCAGAACGCTCAACGCCGCCGCCGCGATTCGGTCTTGGCGCCTTTCAGAATGTCACCCAGCGTCGTGTCGGACAGCAGCTGGCGGTCGAGCATCGCGACCGCTTCCGGGCGAACCTTCGCGACGGCGGCGGCGGTGCGGACGGTGGCGAGCGGCGCGGGCTTGGCCTTCTTGCCGCTGACGACATGCTCGGACACGGCCTGGACGATCTGGGGCTTGGGCAGGTCGACCTTGGCGAGGCGGACGACGGGGGCGGGCGCGTTGGGCTTGGCCGGGGCGGCAGGCGTGGCGGCGGCAGCCACGGCGTCCGGCTGGACGACGACGGGGGCGGGCTGCGAGGGGACGAGCAGTGCGGCGGTCTGGATCGCGCCCTCGGCAGGGCCACGCGTCACGTCGAGCGAGGCCAGCTGCGCCTCGTCACCGACGAACTGGCCCGCCACCGGCGCGGTCAGCGCCAGCGTGTCGCCGTTCCACTTTTCCAGCTGGACCAGGTTGGCGCGGGTGTCGAATTCGGTCTCCAGCGCGCGGATGTCCCGCTGCGCAGCGGCGATGCGGCCGTTGACGTCGTCGAGCTTCTTGCGCTCCGCCGCCACCTGCAAGGAGACGAGGTAGAATCCCAGGACGACTGCGACGCAGCTCCCGAACCACCCTATCCCCCTCAACCGATACGCCGCCGTCATACGCCAAACTCCTGACTCAACTCGCCCCCCGGCGCCCTACCCTTTTCCGCCGACCAGGCCGGGGATTCCGTACGCGTCGCAAAACGCAGCGTCGCCGATCGCGCGCGCGGATTGCGAGCCAGTTCCGCTTCGCCGGCGCGCACCGCCTTGCCGACCTGCGCAAAGCTGGGCGCCCGCGCCGCCGCCTGTTCGGGCAGATGGCGGGACCCCCCCGGCATCTGCCCGGCACGCTCGCGCAAGAAGCGCTTGACCATGCGATCTTCCAGACTGTGGAACGTCACCACCGCCAAGCGACCACCCGGCTTCAGCGCACGCTCGGCCGCGGCCAGTCCGTCGGCCAGCTCGTCCAGCTCGCGGTTCACATGGATGCGGATCGCCTGGAAGGTCCGGGTCGCCGGGTCCTTCTTGTCATGCGGGCGATAGCCCAGCGCGCGGCGGACCACCGCGGCCAGCTCGCCGGTGCGGGTCAGCGGACGCGCGGCGACGATCGCCTGCGCCACCCGGCGCGAACGCGGCTCCTCGCCGTAATGATAGAGGACATCGGCGATCGCGGCTTCGTCGGCGGTGTTCAGGAAATCGGCCGCCGACTCGCCCGCCTGCGCCATGCGCATGTCGAGCGGCCCGTCGCCCTGGAAGGAAAAGCCGCGCTCCGCCTGGTCGAGCTGCATCGAGGACACCCCGATATCCAGCACCACGCCATCGACGCGAGCGTCCAGTTCCTGGTCCAGCCCCGAAAATTCGTGGTGGATCAGGGTCAGTCCCGGCTCAGCGGCGACCAGCGCCTGGCCGTTCGCGATCGCATCGGGATCGCGATCGAAGGCCACGACCTTCGCGCCGCGCCCCAGCATCGCGCGGGTATAACCGCCCGCCCCGAACGTGCCGTCGACATGCGTCTCGCCGGGGGCGATGGCGAGCGCGTCGAGGACTTCGTCGAGCAGGACGGGGATGTGCGGGGCGTCGCTCAGGGCACCGCTCACAGCGCGATCCCCTTTTCCTGGCAATGGAACCGCGCGGCCGAGATCATCTTGGCGGGCAGACCCGGCGTCTCGACCAGCGTCTTGGGGTCCCAGATTTCGATATAGTCGAACGTGCCCCAGAAAAAGGCGTGGCCGGTGATCCCGGCATGGAAACGGGGAAAGCCCGGCATGATGAAACGGCCCGACCCATCGAAGGGCACCGCCTCGCCATTCGCCAGGTCGCGCTTGATATTATAGTCGATGCGGCCGTCGGGCCCGCGCGACATCTCGGTTCGCGCGTCCAGCTCCTTCTTCAGCACGGCAACATAACCCGGGTCATAGGCGATCAGACAACGCTCGGTTTCATGGACCGCAATGATGATGGTCCCGCCATCCTTTCCGTCGGGGCGCGGCGCATTTTGGGCCAGCGTGGAGCGGAGTGCATTGGGGATGGCGACGCGACCCTTGTCGTCGACAAGGCCAATGCCACTTCCCTGATACAAACCCCTTTCGGACACGCCAACCTCGCACATGGCGCGCACGGCCTCACCATTTCGAAACACGACCCTCGCCGCATTCCGACCATTTCTGGATCACAGTGAGCCTGCCCCTCTGTTAGGACTCGGTTTACCTATAGCATAACCGGGAGGCAACGGGATTTTTGGGGATGACCGGGGAAATCATGTCTGAAAACGGCGCAATGCGACGAACGGCTGGGCGACGGACGGGAAGAGGCCATCATGACCGCTGGTCGAAAACGCCCGATTTCCGCCGATGGGGCGCGCATTCCCCGGATTTCCCCGACATCGACCACGCAGGACAGCGGCCACAGCCAGCTTAACTTCCATTAAGTAAAAAGTCCGAACCGGCCAAAAACGACCGGCGATGTCAGGCGCCGACGCTCGAACATGGCAGCCGCGCCAAAGGGCCGGTCGCGATGCGGCGATCAGTGTGCGGGTTCGGCCGGGGCCTGGGTGTTGACCGGCGCCGGCGCAACGCCGAGCTCGGCCAGCGGCTCGTTGCTCGCCGGGGTCGTCGCGTTGGTCACAGTCATATCAGCGACCATGTTGGACTGCGCCGCACCAGCCGCCACGACCGGCGGCTCGTCGCGGTTGAGCGAGCCCAGAATCGTGCTGGCGATGGCGATCAGAAGGATGACGGCGGCAAGGCCGATCATGCCGACTTTCACGCGCTGCATGATATGATGGTGGTCGGGTGACTTCATGGAATTTGGGTATACTATCTCGTGCGCCGCATTCTGTCGACCTCCGACGCGCCGGGGCAGCGGCTATAGCCCCTTTTCGGCCCGCCACGCCGGGTTGTGGAGCGTGGAGAGGTAACGAAATCCGGTATCGCACAAAATGGTTGCGATCCGCTTATCCGGCCCCAACTGACGCGCCAGCGCCACCGCGCCCGCGACGTTGATGCCGGAGGACAGGCCCAGGCACAGCCCCTCCTCGCTCAGCAACCGCTGCACCCAATACCAGCCTTCGGCATCGGACAAGCGGAACTGGGTATCGATCGGCGCCCCTTCCAGATTGGCGGTGATCCGCCCCTGGCCGATGCCCTCGGCCACCGACGATCCTTCGGACTTCAATTCGCCATGGGCATAATAATCGTACAGCGCCGCACCATACGGATCGCTGAGCGCGATCGTCACGGACTCGTCGTGCGCCTTCAGGCCCAGGCCGACGCCCGCCAGCGTACCGCCGGTCCCCGCCGCGCAGGTGAAGCCGTCGATTCGCCCGCCCATCTGGTTCCAGATTTCCTCGGCCGTGCCGACGATATGTGCGCGGCGATTGGCGATATTGTCGAACTGGTTGGCCCAGATCGCATTGTCCGTCTCCTCGGCGATGCGGCGCGAGGTGTGGACGAAGTGACACGGGCTGGAATAGGGCGCGGCGGGCACCAACACCAGCTCGGCCCCCAGCGCGCGCAACGTGTCCATCTTCTCGCGGCTCTGTGTCTCGGGCATCACGATGATCGTGCGATAGCCCTTGGCATTGGCGACCAGCGCCAGGCCGATGCCGGTATTGCCCGCTGTCCCCTCGACGATCGTGCCGCCGGGCTTCAACAGTCCACGCGCCTCGGCATCCTCGACGATGAACAGGGCCGCGCGATCCTTCACGCTGGCGCCCGGATTGGCGAATTCGCACTTGCCATAAATGTCGCAGCCCGTGGCCTCGCTCGGGCCCTTCAGGCGGACGAGCGGGGTGTTGCCGATCAGGGCCAGCGTATCGGAGATCACTTCCATGCCGCCTAGATGGCCCCTGCCCCGCCATCGGGCAAGTCAAGCCTTGCTTGGGCTCACACAAGCTGGATCGCGCGGGCTCAGTCAGCGCATGCAGGGAGTGGCGACCCGAAATGTTGGACATTAGGACGCCTGACCTGCAGGTCGTGCTTGACGCCGGGTTGCTGCATTTGCGAAGCACCGCCTCGCTATGAAAAGCCTCCTCCCCGTTTTCGTCGCCGCACCGCTGCTCGCCCTGGCAGCGTGCAACTCCAAGCCCAGCCAGCCCGAGGTCGTCGATACCAATCCCGACCCCATGGCCAACATCCTCGCCAACCGCGCGCCGGTCGAGCTGCCGCCCGCGATCAAGGCGGAAAAGAGCCTTCGCTGCAAGGACAACAGCCTGGTCTTCGTCACCTTCTTCGAGGGCGACAAGCAGGCCAATGTCCGCCTGAAGCAGGGCGATGCTCCGGTGATCCTGAAGGCGCCTGCCGCCGGTGAGCCGCTGACCGCCGAGGGCGGCTGGAAGATGACCGGCGACGAAAAGGCCGTCACCCTGACCACGCCGAAGAAGCCCGCGCAGGTCTGCCACATCTGATCCGTGGCGCATTCAGCCTTGGCGTCGCTTGATCGACGATAAGGACTTGATCGAAAACCGGCCGGCGGGGATATCTCCGTCGGCCTTTTCTTTGGGCCGTGTCGGGAGGTCGGAGAGAAAAGCCGTGGCCGCGATCGCGATCTACAGCCTGAAGGGGGGCGTCGGAAAGACCAGCATGGCGGTCAATCTGGCCTGGTGTGCCGCCAGCCTGTGCGCGCGCCGGACGCTGCTATGGGACCTCGACCCGCAGGCCGCCTCGACCTGGCTGCTCGGCGGCGGCGCCCATGGCGACCAGGCGCAGGCCGTATTTTCCCGCGATATTTCCGCCGAGCGCCTGATCCGCCAGACCGCCATCCCGCGCCTCTCGCTGATCGGTGCCGACGATTCGCTGCGCGGCCTGGATCATCTGTTCCACGCGATCGACAAGAAGAAGCGGCTCGGCAAGCTGGTCGACGGGTTGGACGATTATGAGCGCGTCATCCTCGACTGCCCTCCCGGCCTGACCGAAACGACCGAACAGGTGCTGCGCGCGGTCGACCTGATCGTGGTGCCGGTCGTGCCCTCCGCACTCGCCACCCGCGCGCTGGAGGTGGTGGACGGCCATGTCCGCGGACGCGTGCCCCTGCTGCCCGTGCATGTCATGGTCGATCGTCGCCGCCGCCTTCATGCCGAGGCGCTGGCCGCGCATCCCGACTGGCCGATCATCCCGATGGCCAGCCTGGTCGAGGCGATGGGCGAACATCGCGCGCCCCTGGGAGCCTTCGCGCCGCGCAGCGGTATCGCCCAGGCCTATGCCGATCTGTGGCGCAGCGTCGAACGGCGAATGGCGGGGGGATGAGCCGCCGCGACGACCCCGGCCCGCCCGAACGGCTGACCCCGCATCTGGTGCTGGGGGCCTATGCGGTCGGCGTTTTCCCGATGGCGGACACGCGCGACACCGATCATGTCTATTGGGTGGAGCCGCGCAAGCGGGCCGTCCTGCCGCTCGACGGCTTTCACCTTTCCCGCTCGCTGCGCAAGACGGTGGCGAAGGATCGGTTCCGCGTCACTGCCGACACCGCGTTCGAGTCGATCATCCGGATGTGCGCGGAGAGCGTTCCCGATCGGCCCGAAACCTGGATCAACTATGCGATCGAACGGGTCTTCATCGATCTGTTCGACATGGGGTTCGCCCATTCGATCGAATGCTGGGACGGCGACGAGCTGGTCGGCGGGCTCTACGGCCTGGCGCTGGGCCGCGCCTTTTTCGGCGAGTCGATGGTCAGCCGCCGTACCGATGCGTCCAAGGTCGCGCTCGTCTGGCTGGTCGCGCGGCTGCGCGCCGGGGGCTACACCCTGCTCGACTGCCAGTTCCAGACCAGCCATTTGTCGACCATGGGCGCAGTCGAGATCGGGCGCGACGATTATGTCGCGCTGTTGTCCGACGCATTGGCGGGCGTGGTCGCGCCCGGCGCCTCCGCTGCCGGGGTATCGGCCTCGGGCGATTTCGCCGCGCTCGACCGCTTGGGGGCGGCACCGGGCAGCGAGGCGGGAACCGTATCCGGCCCCGTTTCGGGCCAAGACATCGTGCAACTCTTGGCCCAGACATCATAGACCGGGTGGAGCACGACGTTGAGCGCGGGCCGCTCCTTGTACAGCCAGCCTGAAAAGACCCGCTGCCAGCGCTGATTGGCCCCGCGCACATC
Organism: Candidatus Sphingomonas excrementigallinarum; assembly: GCA_019112965.1. GTDB lineage: Bacteria > Pseudomonadota > Alphaproteobacteria > Sphingomonadales > Sphingomonadaceae > Sphingomonas > Sphingomonas excrementigallinarum. The sequence continues at coordinate 91,676 of DXIH01000037.1, forward strand.
GAGCTGGACGAAAGCGCCGGTCAGCTGTTCCGGCTCCCATGACGCCGTCTTTTCGCAGGCGCGCAGACGTACCACGACATCGCCGACGCGCACCGCCTGGCCGGGTTTCAGCGTCAGGTCGCGCGACACGCCGTTGCGCTTGTTGAGCAGGCCGATCACCGCAACGCGCTCGGCCATCGGAGTCCCGCCGGTGGGCAGGTTCGCCTGCGTGCCGTCGACCGACTCGATCCCCGACGCGGCACCGGGGCTGTCGGGTAGAATCTGGCTCACCGCCGATTCGGCGGAGCCGCCCCGATGATCGGTCAGCGCCTGATAGCCGAACCAGCCACCGACCCCCAGCAAGGCGACCAACGCACCGCTGGCCAGCCAGCGCGACGTCTTCACCCCTCGGGCGTCCAGGCTTCGTAATCGCCGGTCGCCGCCTGACGCTGGCCACCCTTTTCAAGCGCGCCGGACGGGCGATAGGCCATGGCGGTGCCGGTCATGTTCGGAATCGCTGGCTTCTGCCACGCGCGACGCGGCGGCAGCGAGCGGTCGGGCACGTCATCGACCTGATGATTCAGCCAGCTGAACCATTCCGCCGGAACCCGGCTGGCGTCGTTCGAGCCGTTATAGATCACCCAGCGGCGCGGACGGCCAGCGGTGTCGCTGCCGCCCTCATAATAGACGTTGCCATGCGCATCCTCGCCCACCTGCGCCTTGCCGCGCAGACCGAACCAGGTGCCGATGGTTGCGCCGTTCCACCAGGTGAAGGGATTGAGGTTGATGCCCATGACGCGCCGTGTAGCCCGGCTCTCGCCGCCCTTCAACCGCGTTCGCGTGATTGGGACCAGTTCATGAGTTTGCTTGAAGCCCCTCCTCCCGGCAGGGGGGGAGTGGTTTGGGGTGGGGGCATGGCCGCAAGCGATGGTCTCGGTGAGACATCGGCCCTCCCCCGACCCCTCCCGCCTGCGGGAGGGGAGAAGTGCGGGGCAAGGCACCGTCGCATGAAGCCCCCCCCACCTGCGAGAAGGCAGCGGCTCGGTTTAAACGGTCTACCTCAGCCGATCACTTCGGCCAGAAAACCGAATCGCCCTCCGCGATCCCCAGTTCCGCCGAACGCCCGCCGACCAGTTCCAGCACGGCCGCGATCGGCTCGCCGGAGGGGATCTGTGCTTCGCTGAACGGCACGCTATTCTCCGCGATCCGGGCGATCGTGCCGTCGGCGCGGATGAACAGGATGTCGAGCGGGGTCGGCGTGTTCTTCATCCAGAAGCTCGCCGCGCGAGGACCACCGCCCTCGGGCGGATAGGGTGCGAACAACATGCCGCCATCGGGTTTCAGGTCGGTGCGGTACATCAGACCCTGGGCCTGCTCGGCGGCGGTGCGGGCCGCTTCTACCTGGAAACGATGCTTGCCCTGCGCCGTGGTGATGGTGACGGGCACGGTCGCGACCTTCTGCCCCGCCTGTTCGGAGGACGATGTTTTCTCCGAACATCCCGCCAGCCCCGCGCCAGCCAGGGCCAGCGCCACCATCGCAATGCGGATCATTCGGGTCCTCTCGGCGTCACGATCACGGCCAAAGGCCCTTTCGGCCCCTCGACCACGCGCGCCGCCAGCAATTGCCCCGGCTCGACGTCCAGAATCCCGCCGCGGCGCAGCGTCTCCATGTGCACGAAGATGTCCGCCCCGTCACGCTCGCGCAGCAAAAAGCCATAGCCTTTCAGCCGGTTGAACCACTTCACCGCGACCTGTTCGGGCTCCCCGGCCTCATCGACCAGCGCGACCGGGTCGATCCGGTCGGGCGAACGCGGCCGCTTGGGCTGCTCGGGCACCGCATGGGTCAGGTCGATGGTCAGCACCTCACGCGCCTGGTACCCCCGCCCCCCGCGCGCACCCAGCAGCTCGACGCGGGCGCCCTCGGGCAGGCTGCGCCGCCCATGTGGCTGCAATATGGAAAAATGCACGAGCACATCCCCATAGATGGGATCGTCCGCCACAACGAAGCCAAAGCCCCGCGTCACGTCGAACCATTTCACGACCCCCGCCAGCCTTACGGCCGTTTCCGCCGTTTCGCCGTCGATGCCGCCCCCTTGAATTGGCGTTTCTTCCAGCATCATCGCACCCTTATACTGCAACGCTAGCAGCATTGTTCGCACTCGCAATGCGGCGACGTTCGTTTTTTGCTGGTTCGGACTGGGACGATCGTTCAAAAATCAGGCTTGGCAGCCTATGGCCTTGCGCTGGATCAATATTCTTCATCGTCCGACATCTCGCCGGGTGCCGCCGATACGATCCGCCGGGACAGCTCCATGGCATGTCCGGCGCGCAACATCGCCGCGAGTTGCTTCTCGCGCACCGCCCGGTCGACCTCGCCCTCGCCGAACGGCCCGATTCGCCGCCGCCGGGCAAAGGCCAGGGCGGCGGCTTGCGCCGCCTCGGCGACCTGGGGTGCGATCGCTTCGTGATCCTCCGCCCCGACCCGCGCGGCGTGAAGCGCCTGCGCCACGCGGCGCGCTCCCAGCCCCCGCCGCGCCAGCGAGGCCGCCTTGGCCTCCGCATAGGCCCGGTCGTCGATATAACCGAGCTCGACCATACGCGCCGCCAGCCCGCGCACGTCGGGCGGCCCTTCCCCCGCCCAGTCCCTTTCGCGCAGCTTGCGGGTCAGATAGTCGACCAGCTTGCCTTCGGTGGTGGCAAATCGCTCGACATACCGTAACGCCAGATTCTCCAGCATTTTGGGGTCAAGGGGTTTTGGCGGGCGACGATCGGCGGACACGCCTTGTTTGTGCCACACTGACACCGGAATTAGAACGCGGGAAGCCGCCATTTGATGGCGGAAAAGAATCACTCGTGCCCGCGCGATCACCTTGCGGGGACGCAAAAGCATAAGGAACGAAGGCAAGGCCATGACGATCGAGCACCATCAGGACGACGCGCGCGCCATCATCGCGACGCCGACCGAGGATGCGCTGCCGCGCCGCTTCGCCGACTTCGATACGCTGGGCGAAGCGCTGGACTATGCGGCCTCGGGCGCGCGCGGCCTAAACTTCCACGACGCACGCGGCACCCTGACCCGCCCCTACCCCTTCGCCGAACTGCGCGAGGATGCGCTGACCTGCGCCCGCCGCCTGATCGCTAGCGGCGTGAAGCCGGAAGAGCGGATCGCGCTGGTGGCCGAGACGGGGCCGGAATTCGCCGCCCTGTTCTTCGGCGTCGTCTATGCGGGCGCATGGCCGGTGCCGCTACCGCTGCCGACGTCGTTCGGCGGGCGTGACAGCTATATCGAACAGCTGCGCGTCCAGCTCGCCAGCTGCGACCCCAAGATGCTGATCTTCCCGCCCGAACTCGCCCAGATGGCGGGCGCCGCCGCCGAGGCCGCGGGCGTCGAGGGCGTGGACTGGGACAGCTTCGCCACACGCGCGGCCCCCGAGACCAAGCTGCCGAAGGCCGATCCCGAGGCGATCGCCTATCTGCAATATTCCAGCGGCTCGACCCGTTTTCCGCATGGCGTGGCGATCACCCATCACGCGCTGCTGAACAACCTGGCCGCCCACAGCCATGGCATGAAGATCCAGGACAGCGACCGCTGCATCTCGTGGCTGCCCTGGTATCACGACATGGGGCTGGTCGGCTGCTTCCTGTCGCCGATCGCCAACCAAGTGTCGACCGACTACCTCAAGACCGAGGATTTCGCGCGCCGTCCACTCGCCTGGCTGGACATGATCAGCCGCAATTCCGGTACTTCGGTCAGCTATTCGCCGACCTTCGGCTATGACATTTGCGCGCGTCGCATCTCGTCGCAGACCAAGGCGTCGGATCGCTTCGACCTGTCGCGCTGGCGGATCGCGGGCAATGGCGCGGACATGATTCGCCCCGACGTGATGCAGAGCTTCGTCGACGCCTTTGCCGATGCAGGCTTCCCGGCGACTGCCTTCCTGCCGTCCTATGGCCTGGCCGAGGCCACGCTGGCGGTGTCGATCATGCCGCCGGGCGAAGGCATCCGCGTTGAGCTGGTCGAGGAGACCCAGCTGTCGGGCGGCGCGCAAGGGACCGACCGGCCGCAGCGTTTCCGCGCCATCGTCAATTGCGGCAAGCCCGCGCGCGACATGGTGATCGAGATCCGCGAGGAAGACGGCACGCCGCTTCCCGATGGGGCGATCGGCAAGGTGTGGTGCAAGGGCCCGTCGGTCATGGTCGGCTATTTCCGCGACCAGACCGCGACCGATGCCTGTCTGGTCGATGGCTGGCTCGACACCGGCGACATGGGCTATATGTCGAAGGGCTATATCTACATCGTCGGCCGCGCCAAGGACATGATTATCGTCAACGGCCGCAACCACTGGCCGCAGGACATCGAGTGGGCGGTCGAGCAGCTGCCGGGCTTCAAGGCGGGCGACATCGCCGCCTTCGCCATCACCACGCCGGGCGGCGAGGAAACCCCCGCCGTGCTGGTCCAGTGCCGCAGCTCGGACGATGAAGAGCGCCTTCGCCTGCGCGACGAAATCCGCGAGCGGGTGCGCGCGGTGACCGGCATGAACTGCGTGATCGAACTGATCCCGCCGCGCACCCTGCCCCGCACCAGCTCGGGCAAGCTGAGCCGCGCCAAGGCCCGCAACTTGTATCTGGCGGGCGAGATCAAGCCGTACGACGTCGCGGCGTGATCCTTCGGAACAGTAAAAAGGGGCTCGATCGAAAGACCGGGCCCCATTTTGTGCGGTTACAAAAGTCCGTTCGCGTACCCATCAGCGCTTGATACGTCCGCAGTGCTGACGCATCCTGCCGCAATTCAAGGGGGAGATGACGGGCATGAACCATATCGGCGCAATGATGATGGCCCTGGCGGTCATGACGACCGCAGCCCCCGCCATCGCGCAAGCGGGACAGGGCGCGGAGAAACCCAAGGTCAAGAAGACCTGCCGTTCGTTAACGCCGACCGGGTCCTTTCTGCCTACCCGCGTCTGCAACACGGAGGCGGAATGGCAGAAATTCGACAGCATAGGTCAGGAGGGCGTGGGTGAGTTTCGCCGGGCATTGAACATGACCAGCACGAACGAGCGCAACCGGCGTAACTGAGTTATCGATCGGGGGCGAGCCTTCGACTCCGCTCAATCCTTCAGCGGATCATGACCCCAGTTCATCAGCGAGTACCGCCACGGCGAATGCTCGACATCCTTGTCCGGCCCGCCCTGCTTCAGATGCCGGTGCACATAGCCGACGACCTTCTTCATGTGCGCATAATCGTCGTCAGTCAGATCGGCCTTCTTCTTGCGCTTGATCTCGACGATCCGGCGGCCCGATTCATGCCCGACGCTCTCGCCTGACCCGCCCTTTTTCTGGCCGACCTCCTGCGACTCGTCGGTGTCCAGAAACTTCTCCAGCTCCGCCGGGGCCATGTTCACGGTTTCCTTGAAATCGGCGTAAATCTGTTCGTGATCGTCGGCCATGCGTGGCTCCTTTCGAAGCGCTCAACGTCGCGTGGCGGCTTTGGGGTTCAGAGCAGCATCGCGTCATAGCTTTGCGGCGGCACCGGCAGGGTAGCCCGCGCAACCCCGCCGAGGATCAGTACCACCAACAGCACCGCTCCGGTCGTCCGCACGATCCAGCGGTCGCCATGCCAGGGCTTGGCGATCATCAGCCCCAGCGCGCAGGCCATGATCGGCCAGAGGTGATAGCGGAAGTCCGACGCCACGCTGATGACCAGGAAGCTCGCCTCGAGCCCAAGCGCCGAGCCGAACAACGCGCCCGCAAAGCCATTCCCCCGCGTCACCGCCAGCCCCCCGGCGGCCAGCACCAGCCAGACAATCGGCCACATGATCGGCGTATCGACCCAGGGAGCCGCCATTTTCTGCCAAGCCAACGCGATCCGGCCCGGCTGACCCAGATGATAGTCGTTGGGCTCGCTCCCCTGCGGCGCGGCGGCATTGATCCAGCGGGCGGGCACCCAGAAGCGCCAGGTCGAATTGACATGCGCCAGCCGCTGTTCCGCATAGGCCAGCGGGTGATGCAGGATGGCGGGTGCGAGCTTGGCATAGACCTGCCCCGGCGGGGTCTTCTCGAACCGCTGGAGCCGGGTGCCGCAGCGGGCGGGCTCGCCCAGCGGATCCCAGAAGAAGGGCTTTACGCAATGCCTCCCGCGAATCTCCGCCACCTCGGCGGGGGACAGCCCCATGCGGGAATCATAGGGCACGCGCACCGCGATCCCTGCCAGATCATACAGCGCCTGGGTCCGCGCGACGCCGCTGTCCGACGCGCCCAGCAGTCGGTGGTTGATGACGGGCGCCGCCGCCAGCGTAACCAGAGTCAGCGCGACGGTGATCGCGATCCGGCGCGACCAACGCTCAGCCACCAGCAGCGCGACGAGCGGCGCGATCGCGAAGATCGCATTGGCCCGCACGAGCGCGGCATAGGCGAGCAACAGCCCCGCCGCGACCCAGGCGCCGCGCGGCACCACCTGCCCCCGCAACCGCCACCAGCCGATGATCCCGACCGCACCCAGCGTCGCGCCGGTCATCTGCGCGTCCTTCAGGATCGCGACCTGCCAGCCCAGCCAGGGCGGCACCAGCCCGACCGCCAGCACCGTCAGCGCGGCACGCGGTCGCCGGTCGACGATCGCCGCTGCCAGCAGGCCCAGCCCTAGCCACCAACAGCCCAATTGCAGCACCAGCATCGGCGCCGCGCCCTGCCCGGTGAACAGCGACCAGAGCCGCGCCATGATCGGTGGATGCCAGTCGTCATACTGCCCGGTCAGCGCCTGCGCATATTGGCCGACACTGTCATATTGGACGAAGCCCGGCGCGAAGACGGTGACGCTGAGCCCGAACAGGATCAGGGCCGCGACGATGATGCGCAGGCGGTGGCTATGGGTTCGGGTCATGACGGATGCGACCGATGCGGCCAAAACCGGACGTTTCGCAAGCGGAATGCGGCATATCGTCGCGATTGCACGGGGATAGCGGCATCGGCCTCCCACGCGTAGATGGTGCGCGGGCGTCAATCGGGGGCAAGCGGATGGATAGCGACACGGCACTGCTCATCATCGACATGCAGAGGGAGATGCAGCACCGGATCGACGCGGGGCGTTCCCATGTCAATCCGGATGCCCCCGCCATCATCGCGGCGCTGGCCTACGCCTTTCGCTACGCCCGTCGCCCGGTCATCCATGTCCGCCATGCCGAGGCCGACCCCGCCTCGCCGCTGCATCCCGATGCCCCCGGCTATCCGTCCATGGCCTGTGCGGTGGAACGGCCCGACGAGGCCGTGTTCGTGAAGCGCAGCTCGTCGGCCTTTGCGACGACGGCGCTGGAGGCGCATCTGCGCGAGCGGGGAATCACGCATATCCATGTCGTGGGGGCCGTCGCGGGGTTCTGCGTCAACTCGACGGTGCGCGCGGCGGCGGACCTGGGGTTTCGCGTGACGGTGGTACGCGACGGGGTGATCGGGTTCGACCTGCCCTCCGCCGGGTTGGACGCGGGGGTGATCTTCGACGTGACCATGGGGTTGCTGGCGGCCGACTTCGCCGAGGTGGTGGATGGCGAGGCGGTATTGGCTGGGTTGTGAGAGTAGGGCGTGGCCTTCGACTTCGCTCAGGCTGAACGGGGTGAGGGAATCAACTAAAAAGCCGTTCAGCCAGAGCGTAGTCGAAGGCCACGCCACCCCCTGGAGCAAGATGACATGAGATGAACTCACTCCTCCCCTTCAGGGGAGGGGCCGGGGGTGGGGCGTTTCCGCAAACGTACAGTCTGTGGCGAGGCCCCACCCCAACCCCTCCCCTGAAGGTCAGGGGGATCGCATATGGGTTGCGGCATGGCTTGATACCGATTCTGAAGATTCCCGGCATGGTTCGGGAGGTAAAGAATGGATCGTGTGGTCGAGTATTTCGGGGCGGTGGCGGATCCGCGGGCGGGCAAC
>DXIH01000038.1 GCA_019112965.1 Candidatus Sphingomonas excrementigallinarum
CGCGACGACATCGCCGACCTTCTGGATCAGCGCGGGGTCCCAGGTCGCGGCCATGCCCATCGCCTGCGGAAAGACGGTGGACGGCCCGTTGCGCGCGATGCCGTGCAGCCCCTCGCTCCACCAGTCATAGGCGGGCAGGTTCAGTGCGGGCTCGGCGGGGGCTTCGTTGACCAGCTGCGCCGCCTTTTGCGCGACGGTCAGCTTTTGCGCCTCGGGGGGAAGGGCGGGGGTGGCGGCCTGACCGGCGGCGGCGAGGAGGAGGAACGGGATCACTGGGCGTCCTTCGGACCGAGGGTGTAGATTTTGAGCTCGCGCGCCAGGGTGGCGGCGTCCGCGTCGCTCTGGATGGTGAGCGTGATGCTCTCGCCGGGCAACAGGTCGAAGCCGTCATCGGAGGGTTCGGCGGCGGTGATGCCGAAATTGACCTGCACCTGCCGCGCGAGATTGCGGGCGGTCAGTGTCAGCTGCTTGCCCGCCCAGCGCGCGGTGATGCCCGGCGCGGGGTAGAGCATGTCGCGCGGCACTTTCCGCTCGACGATCTGGCGGGCGATGACGTTGTCGCCGTCGAACAGCTCGGCAACGGCATAGCTGCTCTCCGGCGCGGCCCCGGCGAACAGCGTGGCGTCGGGGATCGTCGCGACATCGCTGGCCGAGGCGGCGGCCATGGTCACGCTGCCGCTTTGCGAGCCCAGCTTGCGGCCGTCCATGCCGTATCCGGTGACGCGCCAGCCGAGCGGCTTGGGCGCCGTGGCGTCGGAGATCAGCGCGATGCGCGTCGCACCGGGCCTGGTTTCCGCGACGATGGTCTGGGGCGCAAAGAAGCGCCGCGCCTCGTGCTGGAGCATCTTGTCATGGCCGGTCCAGTCGATGCTCGACCAGCTGATCGCGGGCCAGCTGTCGTTAAGCTGCCAGTAGAGCGAACCCAGCGTCACCGGGCGGCAGGCGCGGTGGTGGCGTGCGGCGAGGCCGATGGCGCGCGCCTGCATCGCCTGGGACAGATAGACCAGATCGGCAAAGTCGCGCGGATCGCGCAGATTCTGCTTCAGGTAGAAGGTGATGCGGTCATTGCCTTCACCGCTCAGGAACTTCTGGTGCGCCTTCATCACCGGGCTGTCGATGCGGAAATCCGCCGGGTCGGCGAAGGTCGCGATGGTCGACAGGTCGGGAAAGGCCTGGAAGCCATATTCAGACATGAAGCGCGGGCAGCTGTCGGTATAGCGCTCGACCGGCTTGGAGCCCGACCAGACGTCCCAGAAATGGCGGTCGCCATTCTTGTCGGTGTCGGTCGGCCCCTCATAATCGGTCGAGGGCGAGCCCGGCCAATAGGGGATGCCGGGCGAGTATTTGACGACCGCATCGCGCAGAACGCGGTCGAACAGCACGGCCATGCCGGTGCCGATCCGCTCCTGCTCGTCGGGGCCGACCGCCTTCTTGAACGCCTTGCGATCCGACCAGTTTTCCCAGCCCGACAGCACTTCGTTATTGCCCGCCCAGATGACGAGCGAGGGATGCGATTGCAGGCGCGCGACCTGCTCCTCGGCTTCGACCCGGACATTCTCACGGAACTTCGCATCGGGGGGCGTGACCGCGCCGCCGAACATGAAGTCCTGCCAGACCATCAGGCCCAGCTCGTCGGCCGCGTTGTAGAAGCTATCCTCGGGATAATAGCCGCCGCCCCAGATGCGGACCATGTTCATGTTGGCGGCGGCGGCCTTCTCGAGCAGCTGGCGCTCGGTGGCGGCGGTGACGCGCGCGGGGAAGGCGTCGAAGGGGATGACGTTGCTGCCCTTGGCGAAGATGACGTTGCCGTTGATCTTCAGGCCGAAACTGCCTCCTTCACGTACCAGTTCGACGGTGCGCAGGCCGGTGCGCTTCTTGACCGTGTCCGCGCCCGCCAGCGATGCGTTGACCGTGTATAGCGGATGCGCGCCGAAACCGACCGGCTGCCAGCGTTGCGGCTTGGTGATCGAGACGGGGACGACCACGTCATTCTCGCCCGGCTGGAGCGCGACGTCGCGACGCACCCGGATGCGCTTTCCGTCGGGGCCGGTGACGGTGACGTCCATACGTCCGGTCTGCGCACGATCCGCGACGACCGAGGCGCGGGCGAGGATGCGCGCCTCGGCATCGGTCAGCGCCTCCTGCTCGATACGGAGGTTGTCGATACGCGCGGCGTCCCATGCCTCCAGCCGGGCGGGGCGCCAGATGCCGATATCGACGATGCGCGGCGCCCAGTCCCAGCCATATTGGTATTTGGGTTTACGGATATAGGGCGAGGTCTGAACGCCCTTGGGCTCGTCGCCATAGGGCGAGTCATATTCACCGGGCAGTGGGTGCTTTTCGGCCAGCACCATTGGCTGGAGCGTCTTAATCGGCGAGGCGAAGGTGACGACGATCTCGTTCGCGCCGATCTTTAACAGCGGCTTGGCGTCGCCTCGCCAGCGGCGATGGGCGTTGTCCGCCGAGAGCAGGGGCTGGCCGTTCACGCTGACGGTCGCGAAGGTGTCGAGCCCGTCGAACACCAGGTCCAGGTGATCGCGGCGAAGCATCTCGGGCGTGACGTTGAGTGTCGTGCGATACTGCCACCCGGTCAGGCCCGCCCATTGGATCGGGGCCTCGTTCGCGCCCTTATAAGGATCGGGGACGATCTTCGCGGCGATCAGGTCCTGCTGCACGCTGCCCGGCACCGTTGCCGTCAGCCAGTTCGCGGCTTGCGGGTGCGCGCTGGCGGCGGCGGCGTCCTTCGGGTCGATCCGAACCTGCCAGCGGTCGAGCGTTGCCACCGTCTTGGGCGCGGCCAAAGCGGGGAAGGGCAGGGCGAGCGCGGCCAGAATCAGACCGAGACGATGTTTCACAGCGATTTCCCCGAAAACGACCGCGCTGCCTCGGGTCGGGCCGACCCTAAGCAGGATGCAGGACTATGGCTTTGACGAGACCGGGGCGCACGGCGCGGACGCGCGGCGATGGCGGGGCATGTCCCCGATCGCGCCAGGCTCTTTCTCGCCATCCGTCACCCCCGTCATCCACCGGCTTGTCGTGCGCCGGTATTCTCATGGTATGTTTTGGTATCATGGCGCGATGAACGGGGGGCGTCCACCCATTTTCTGGGCCGATCGCCTATCCCGTGGGGCCTGCAATGCTTTGATACGTCAATGCGCCATCCCCAGCGCCAACAGGCCGATGATCCAGATCAACAACACCGTTGCCGCCATCACCGATACGACCAGCGTCATCAGCAGGCCTGACACCCGTCCGAGGCGATAGGCCCCGCGCAGCTGGAGGAACAGATGGATGGGAAAGGCGAGCATCAACAGCGCGACGCCGTGCAGATGCGCCAGTTTCGTCCACAGGATCATCACGACCATCAGCAGGCTGACGAAGCTGAGCGAATAGGTGACGAACACGGCATGGTCAAACATGGCCAGCCCGCGCTTCCAGAGGAAGAACAGCCACATGAACGGCATCGACAACAGGATTAGCGCCCAGGAGAATTTATAGCCGTTCGCTTCCATCTTGAAGAGGAGGAACTCCGGATCGCGAATGGCATGGACGATCTTGGCGTCGAGCGATTTCCAGCCGGTGATGACCTGTTCGTGATGCTCGCCATCGCCCGCTTTCGTCTCTTGCCCGCCACCCATCGCCATGGCGGTGAAATCCATGCTCCGCCTCTGCTCGACCAGCGTCAGCCGTTCCTTGTCGAGGGCGGCGGTGTCACGCTTCGCCGCAATGGCCGTGGCGCGCTCGCGATCGATACCGGCGATGCGCTGGTCGACCTTGGCGACTTCCGCGCGCAGCTCGGTCGCGGCTTCCCGGCTGCCGGGGGGATGGAAGGTGCCGAAACCTCCCAGCACCGAATAGGCGATGTACAGCAGGAAAACGCTGAATAGATAGAGCGCCAAAGGCGACAGGAAGCGCCGCCGCTCGCCCGCGATATAGCGGCGCGTGAGCTCGCCGGGCCGGGTGACGAGCATCGCCATCGTCCGCCAGACCTGCCCCTCGATATGCAGGACGCCGTGGCTGAAATCATGCCACCAGGCGCCCAGCGTGCGGTGGATATGCGACGACTGGCCGCAGGCATGGCAATAATGGCCGACCAACGCCGTCCCGCAATTCAGACAGGCTTTCGCCTCCGCTCCCTGCATCTCACCCCCTTTGTCGATGCCGACCCCATTGACGAGACACGACAATTCGCGACCCGACGCAAGGCCAAAGATGGCTCAGCTTTGTGCGGACAGGCGGGTGTCGACCAGATCCAGCTCGCGGCCCAGTCGCTGTGCCGTGTCCGACCCGATCGCGCGCGTATTGAGCAGCTCGAACACGACCCGCCGCTCGGCGCGGATCGCGGCCAGGCGCATGCGGCGCTCCACCTCTTCGAAACGGCGGGCATCGGGATCGAAGTCGCCCTCGAGCGTGTCGATCCGGCTGCGATAGCCGTCCATCAGGCGCGAGGCGATCTCGACATATTGGTCGGCATCGTCACGCCCTTCGGCCATTTCGTGCTGGAGCCGTTCCAGCTCGGCAATGGCCGCCTTGGCGGCGGCGACTCGGGTGTGGTCCAACTCGCTCATGCCGTCCTGGACGGGCAAAGCGAGTCCGCGCAGCAGCAGCGGCAGGGTGAGGCTGGCGATGACCAGCGAGGACAGGATGACGCCGCACGCCAGGAAGATCACCAGATCGCGCGCCGGAAAGGGCGTGCCGTCGCCCAGCGTCAGCGGCAGGGTCAGCGCACCCGCCAATGTGATGGCCCCGCGCGCGCCCGCCACCGACATGGCGGTGATGACCCGGCGCGGCGGGCTGGCGCGGCCCGGCGTGCCACGCTGCCGGAACAGGGTCAGCCGCAGCGCCACCCAGGTCCAGGCGAAGCGAAGCGCGGCCAGCCCCGCGACGATCGCCAGCACATACAGGCCGAGCCACCACAGAGAGGCGTGGCCGGTCAGCATCACCGTATCGCGCGCGCCCGCGAACACCTGCGGCAATTGCTCGCCCAGAAGCACGAAGATGATGCCGTTCAGCGTGAATTGCAGCATGTCCCACACCGCCTGGCGCCGTATGCGGGTGGCGGCCTTCACCCCCGACGAGACGTTGGTGAAGGACATGGCGATGCCGGCCGCCGCCGCCGCCAGCACGCCCGAGCTTTCGACATGCTCGGCGACCAGATAGGCGGCGAACGGAATCAGCAGGCTGACCAGGATGTTCGATCCGCTGTCGTCGCCGAAGCGCCGCGCGAACAGGCTCTTGGTGGTGATCGTGCCCCAGGCGATGGCGACGCCCAGCCCGACCCCCGACACCGCCATCCACGCAAAGGTCAGCCCGGCCTGGGTCAGCGAAAAGGCGCCGGTCAGCGCGGCGGCGACCGCGAAGCGCAGGCAGACCAAGCCCGAGGCGTCGTTGAGCAGCGACTCCCCCTCCAATATGTGCATCATCCGCTTGGGGATCGGCACCTTCTGCGCGATGGCGGACACCGCGATCGGATCGGTCGGCGACACCACGGCGGCGAGCGCGAAGGCGACCGCATAGGGCATGGCGGGGATCATCCAGTGGATGAACAGCCCCATGCCCAGCACCGTCAGGAACACCAGTCCCAGCGCCAGCCCCAGGATCGCCCCCGCGTCGCGAAACAGCTCGTCCTTCGGGATGCGCCAGCCGTCCAGAAAGAGGAGAGGCGGCACGAAGAGCAGAAAGAATATCTCGGGGTTCAGTTCGACCCGGATCTGCGCGATCCCGCCAAGCACCGCGCCGAGGGCGATCTGGACGAGCGGACGGGGAAGCGCGGAGGGCAGCAGGCGGGATAGAACCCCGCTCAACACCACGGCGAGGAGCAGGAACAGGCTGAGCGTAACGATGTCCAATCGGGGACCTTTCGGGTGCAGCGGTTGGAGTGGCCGTGGCGACGAGGCGGCACGACCGGCAAAAATGCGACTGGCGGGGCAGGGCCGACACGAATCGCGAAGCCAAAGCATGACATGCGGGGCAAGGCGCGTTCAACCCGTTAAACGGGTTTTATGGGCTAATCTGCTTGAAGCCGATCCTCCCCGGCACGGGGAGGGGGACCGCCGCGAAGCGGTGGTGGAGGGGGGAGGCCGCGCGGGATGTCCTATTCGGAAGCCCCCCTCCGACAGCGCTACGCGCTGCCACCTCCCCGTGCCGGGGAGGATCTTATGCCGCTGCTTTCAGCGTCCGGTCGATCGGCGCGAGGGCGGAGAGGAACTGTTCGGCGCTTGCCCGCCACGAAAAGCCTTGCCCGTAAGCCGCGCACGCTCCCCGATCGAGCGTCAGCGCGGCGGCGATCGCGCGGTCCAGCGCTTCGTCCATCACCCCGACTTCCGGGCTCAGCACGTCGAGCGGCCCCTGCACCGGCAAGGCGGCGACGGGCGTGCCGCAGGCGAGCGCCTCGATCATCACCAGCCCGAACGTGTCGGTACGGCTGGGAAAGACGAAGACGTCCGCCGCGCGGTAGATGGCGGCCAAATCCTCGCCGAACTTTGCGCCGAGGAAGTGAACGTCGGGATATTGTTCCGCCAGCGCCGCACGGGCCGGGCCGTCGCCGACCACGACCTTGGTGCCGGGCGTGCGCGTTGCCAGAAAAGTCGCAATATTCTTCTCGACCGCGACGCGGCCCGCGTAAAGCTGTACCGGGCCGGGCAGGCCCGCGACCGTCGCGTCGCGCGGGCCGTCGGCGCGGAACAGCGTGGTGTCGACGCCGCGTCCCCAATGGCGGTTCTGCGGCAGGCCATGCGCGGCCAAGGTCGCCGCCACGCTGGGGGTCGAGGCCAGGATCGCACTGGAGGGGGCGTGGAACCAGCGGACATAGCGCCAGACGAATTCGGGGCTGACCGCCTTCACCCGCGCCGCGACATAGTCGGGGAATTGTGTGTGATAGGCGGTGGTGAAGGGCAGGCCACGGCCCAGGCACCAGCGCCGCGCGAGCAGTCCCAGCGGGCCTTCGGTCGCGATGTGCACCGCATCGGGTCCAAACCCGCTGAGCGCCCGTCCGACCGCGCCGGGGGCGGGCAGGGCGAGGCGGATTTCGGGATAGCTGGGGCAGGGGATCGAGGCGAACAGGTCGGGCGACAGAACGCTGACCTCATGGTCCATCGCGCGCAGCTCGGCCGTCACCGATTGCAGGGTGCGGACCACGCCATTGACCTGGGGGCTCCAGGCGTCGGTGACGATCGCGATCCGCATCGGTCCTTGTCCTTTCCGATCAGGCGGCGATCGCGGCGGCGACCACCGGCTTGCTCCGCCGGGCCTCCATCTCGTCGCCCCAGTGCAGGATCTCCATCGTGCCGTCGAAATGCTCGACCAGCGCGGTGCAGCCCTCCACCCAGTCGCCGTCATTATAATAGGTGACGCCGTTGATGTCGCGGATTTCGGCGGTGTGGATATGGCCGCACACCACCCCATCGACGCCGCGCGCCCCCGCCGCATGGGCGACCACTTCCTCGAAATGCGAGATGAAGGCGACGGCGTTCTTCACCTTGGCCTTGGCGTGCTTGGACAGCGACCAATAGGGGCGTTTCATCCACCGCCGGACGATATTGACCCAGCGGTTCACCTCCATCAGCGCGGTATAGGCGAAGTCGCCGACATGGGCGAGCCAGCGATGCGCCAGGGTGATCGCGTCGAACTCGTCGCCATGCAGGACCAGCAGGCGGCGACCGTCCGCGGTCTCGTGGATCGCCTTGCGACAGATGGCGATGCCGCCGAAATCCATGCCGGTGAACTGGCGGAAAATCTCGTCATGATTGCCGGGGATATAGACGACGCGGGTGCCACGCTTGGCGCGCTTCAGCAGACGCCAGACCACGTCGTTATGGGCGGCGGGCCAGTAGAATTTCTTCTTCAGCCGCCAGCCATCGATCATGTCGCCGACTAGATACATGATCTCGCTGTCGACATGGTCGAGGAAGTCGATCAGCATTTCCGCATTGCAGCCGCGCGTGCCGAGATGGACGTCCGAAATCCAGATGGTGCGATACCGGCGGCGTTCATTCCCTTCGGGTTCCGGCGTCACCAGCGCGCGGGGAATGAAGTCGAGGATGGCGGCGTCTTCGTGCAGCGAACCATCGATCGGAATGCTGGTGATCGGCATCGTCGGTACCCCACGCTTGGCGTTCCGGATGTCCTAGCCGTCATGTGTGACGCCCGCGTCGCAGATCGGTGACAGGTACGCAGCAGTTTCGTGACTCGGGGAAGTCAGGTGTACGGAAAAGCCCGCCGATCCTGGGGACCGGCGGGCTTTTTGTTTCACGCCCCTCCCGCAGGTGGGTTTCAGGTCGGTCATGCCCCCGGCATGACCTAAACGATGCGGGGCATCGTTTACCTGAAACTGGGATGGGGGAGGGCAAGGCCACAGGCGACAGGCTCGGTGAGACTCCATGCCCTCCCCAAACCCCTCCCGCCTGCGGGAGGGGCTTAAGAAGGCTCAAGTCAGGTCTTAGAAGCGCACCGCGACCGAGGCCGCATAGGTCCGGCCGTTCTTGTAGAAGGCGGTCGGACGGTCGGGCGTCGCGTTATACTGGTAATAGGTCTCGTCGAGCAGGTTCTGCGCGTTGACCGACAGCGTGATCTCCTTGGTCAATTGCAAGCCCGCCGAGAAATCGAGCTGGCTGTAGGGCGCGACCATTTCGCGCGAACCCAGGCGGCCGATCGTGCGGAAATAGCTCGAACGGTAATTGTAGCTCAGGCGCGCCTGGAAAATTCCCTTTTCAAAATAGGGGATCACGTTGACCGTGTGGCGCGACAGGTACGGCAGGTTCAGCGCCGCCCCGGTCGTGTCGACCGACGAGGTCGAGCTGTCCTGGTACGAATAGTTCGCCTGGATGCCGAAACCGCCCCAGATTTCGGCCTGGGCCGACGCCAGCGCGCCGTTGACGGTCGCCTTGCCGCCGTTGATCGGCTGGTTGACGTTATAGGTCGTCAGCGCGTTCTGCAGCGTGTTGAAATAGACCGCATTGGTGCGCGTGTTGATGATGTAGTTCGAGATGTCGCGACGGAACAGCTCGACCGCCAGCAACGTGCCCGCGCGCGGATACCATTCCGCGGTCAGTTCATAGTTGGTCGACTCATACGGCTTCAGGTTCGGGTTGCCGCCACCGCCGTCGAGCGTGACGTTGTTCAGCGTCAGCGATGCCGCCAGATCCTCATAGCGGGGACGCGAGATCACCCGGGCGACCGCGCCGCGCACGATCACCTGCGGGGTGATCGAATAGGCGATGTTCACGCTGGGCAGGAACTTCAGGTAATCGGTGGTGGTGGTGGTGGGCACCGGCACCGGATTGGCGAGGTTGCTCTGCGTCACCGCATAGCGCGACTGGTCGCGGGTATAGACCAGACGGCCGCCGATGTTCCCGCGCACGCCGCCCTGGTCGAAATTGGCCTGGATATACGAGGCCATGACGGTCTCACGCACGCGGCTGGATGCGCCGATCTTGTTGACCAGCGGGCTGTTGATCGCCTTCGCTAGGATGTCGATCACCGCCTGATCCGGCAGGTTCAGATACTGGGTCGCATTGCCCGAACCACCCGTGCCGTCGAATACGCCGCCCGGCGTGACCAGGGTGGGCACGCCCAGCTGGTTGGCCGTCATCGACGTGGTCATATAGGTGTTGATACCACGCGCATCGAGCCGGTTGACGTGATCGGTCACGCGGCTGCCCAGCAGGATCTGGGTGAAGGGGCCGAACTCGACCGGGATGGTCGCGTCATAGCCGCCATAGATGTCGCGGTCGGTGGTGACGCTATAGTCCAGGCCACCGATCTGCGCCGCGTTCAGGTTCTGGCCGTTGATGACGACCGGACGACCTTCGATCGTGGCGGGGTTGTTGTTCGGGTTGGTGAAATAGTTGGCGGGGTTGGTCGGATCACCGACATAGTTGACCGTCGCCGACTTCGGCCCGAACGCATAGCTGAACGGCAGCTTGGTCTGTACGTTAAACAGATATTCGGGATTGCGGCCGCCCGTGGCGCGCGACCAGCCACCCGCGAAGCTGACCTTCGCGCCGTCATCGCCTTCCCAATCGGCGAAGAAGTTCAGATTGTCGGTCTTCAGCTTGGTCTTGCGGACCAGCGTGTCGAGCTGCGACGACTGGTTGGTCGCGGCGCCGAACGAGGCCGAATTGACCACGCCGTTGCTGACATTGGCGGTCTGCAGCACGTTGCCGGTCCAGGCGACCGGGATGGTGTACATCGACTGGCTGTAATTGTTGTAGTTGCCGTCGATGTGCAGGCCGTTCAGGGTCAGCGTCAGATTATCGGCCGGGCGATACTGCACGGTGCCCGACACGCTGGCGCGCTCGCGGGTCTGCTGGAAATAGGCATAGTTGATGCCGAAGGGGGCGACCGCATTGATCAGGTCGTTCTTCGTACCGCCGGTGATGGTGGCGTTCGGGCTCTTCAGGATGCCCTGGCCGCTGGCGTCGCGCAGGACGTTGCCGTTGGCGTCCTTCTGGAAGAAGTCGCTGCCGCTCTGATAGCCGAAGAACTCGACGCCCGCGCGGGTCAGGTTCTGCTTGTCATAGGTGCCCGCGATCAGGAAACCGAAATTGTCGGCCTGGTTGTGCCAGCTATACAGGCCCGATCCGCGAATATTGCCCTTTTCCGAACGGTCATTGTACGAATAGCCGCCCGAGGCGAAGACCGAATTGGGATCGAGGTCAAGCGGGCGACGGGTGCGCACGATGACCGTGCCGCCCAGGCTGCCTTCTTCGATGCGCGGTTCCGGCGACTTGTAGACTTCCAGCCGGTCGACCAGTTCGGGGGCGAGCAGCGAATAGTTGAAGGTGCGGCTGGATGGGTCGTTGTCGTTGCCGCCCCAGTCGGCCGAGGCGAGCGCATGGCCGTCGAGCAGCATGCGGTTCAGCGCCGGGTCGGTGCCCAGGATCGCGACCTTCTCGCCTTCGCCGAAGCGGCGATCGATGCTGACGCCCGGAATGTGCGACAGCGATTCCGCCACGTTGCGGTCGGGGAACTTACCCACGTCCTCGGCGGTGATGACGTCGACGACGGCGTTGGCCTCACGCTTGACGTTGATGGCGTTACGCAGGCTGGAGCGGATGCCGGTGACGACGATGTCGCCGCCGTCGCTCTGGTCGCTGCCCGGCGCGGTCGGGGTGGGCGAGTCGCCCGGCTGCGTCGTCGTCTGCGCAAAGGCGGTGCCGTGAACCCCGGCGAGGGCGGTCGCCGTCAGGATCATGCCTCGGAAGCTCAACATATTCAAATCCCCCAAAATATGCTCGCGGCTCCACCGTGCGCGCTTGTTTTCTTTGTCCTGGGGTGGCTGGTGGCATCCTCCCCGGCTGGCTTTTTATATTATATGCCAGAATAACCAACCTGTAACCAAACTGACATTGGTCCGTAAACGGAAAAAATGTGACGTTTGGTTCATGAGACCATTGGGCTGGCGCATTGTCCGACGTGCTGCTTAAATGACACTATCATGAGGGTCGGCGCGGGGATGGTGCGGACGCGCAGGCCGAAGTTGCCGGGGGATGTTTAAGATGGTCATGTCACTGGTCCGGGCCGGGCCGCCCTTGCTGGAGATCTGCGTCGATGACGCAGGCGGCGTGGCGGCGGTCGTGGCGGCCGGTGCCGACCGCATCGAACTGTGCGGTGCCTTGGGGCTGGGCGGGCTGACGCCTTCGGCGGCTCTGGTCGCCCATGCGGTCGAGTCGGGCGTCCCCGTACATGCCATGGTCCGTCCGCGTGACGGGGATTTTCGCTTCGATGCGGCCGACATCGCACTGGCGACGGACGAGATCCGTCGCCTGGTGGCGATGGGGGTGGCGGGCGTGGTCGTCGGTGCAATGGCCGACGACCGGCGACTCGACCTCGACCTGCTCGCGCGCTGGCGGGATGCGGCGGCGGGCGTTGCGATCGTCCTTCACCGGGCGGTCGACCTGGTGGCCGATCCGGTCGAGGCGGTCGAGCAGGTCGCGGCGCTGGGCTATGACCATATCCTGACCTCGGGCGGCGCGGCGACCGCGGAGCAGGGTGCGGAGGTGATCGCGTCGATGGTCGAGGCCGCCGCAGGGCGCCTGTCGATCATCGCCGGCTCGGGCGTTTCGGCGGACAATGTCGCGACGCTGATCGCCAGGACCGGGGTCGATGCGGTCCATGCCTCGGCCAGCGTGCGCGAGGATTGGGGGGATCCGCGGGTGCTCGCCATGGGCTTTGCGGTGGGGGCAAGGCGCCGGACAAGCGCCGATCGTATCGCGGCGATACGGCAGAAAATAGGGGAAGGATAAAAACCAATGTATGCCATATATAATACCTATTGCTCGCTTGGGGTGGCTGCGATAAGCCTGACGAAGAAGCGGGGCGTGGCATGAGCGACGCCCGGGACAAGGGGGATGGCGCAGCCATGACATTCTCGGCGCAGGTCGGCTCCTTCCGAAAGGGGAACCCCGCGCCTTTGTACCTCCAGCTCCAGCAGCTGTTGCGTGACGCGATCACCAGCAATGTCCTGGCCGAGGATGACGCCATTCCCGCCGAGCGTGACCTGGCGATCGAATATGACGTGTCGCGGATCACGGTGCGCAAGGCGATCGGTGGCCTGGTCGAAGAGGGTCTGCTGACGCGGCGACGCGGCGCGGGCACCTTCGTTGCGGGGCGCGTCGAGAAGAGCTTCTCCAAGCTGTCGTCCTTCTCGGAGGACATGATCGCGCGCGGTCGCACGCCGAGCAGCCAGTGGGTCAGCCGTGCGCCGGGCACGGTTACGCCCGAGGAGGCGCTGTCGCTGGGCCTGTCGCCGGGCGCGCCGGTCTATCGCTTCCAGCGCGTGCGCTTCGCCGACGAGGTGCCGATGGCGATCGAGATTTCGACCATCGCGGGCTTTGCGCTGCCGTCGATCGAGGCGGTCGATCGCTCGCTCTATGCCGCGCTGGAGCGAACCGGCAACCGGCCGATCCGTGCGCTGCAACGGCTGCGCGCGGTTCCCTTCGGCGCGGACCATGCCAAGATGCTGGACGTCGATCCGGGCCATGCGGGCCTGTTGATCGAGCGGCGCGGATTTCTACGCGATGGACGGGCGGTGGAATATACCCAGTCCTTCTATCGCGGCGATGCCTATGATTTCGTCGCGGAGTTAACCGATGTCTGATGTGATGACCGCTGGTAGTGCGGGAACCGGCACCCTGATGGGAGCAGAAGCGGGCGAGGCGCCGGAGGCGATCGCCCGGCTGCTCGCGCGCAATGCGCCGACCGTCAAGGCGCTGGCCGAGCGGCTGCGTGCCGCCCCGCCGCCGGTCATCATCACCATCGCCCGCGGGTCGTCGGACCATGCCGCGACTTATGGCAAATATATCCTGGAGACCAAGACCGGCGTGCCGGTGTCGTCGGCCGCGCCGTCGGTCGCCTCGATCTTCGAAACGCCGATGAAGGTGCAGGGTGCGCTGGTCATCGCCATCTCGCAGTCGGGGCGCAGCCCGGACCTGCTGGCGACGGTCGAGGCGTATCGCGCGGGCGGCGCGCATATCGTGGCGCTCGTGAACGATGAGGAATCGCCGCTGGCGACCGGCGCGGACACGTTCCTGCCGCTGTCGGCCGGTCCCGAAAAGGCCGTCGCCGCCACCAAGTCCTGCCTGACCGCGCTGGCTGGGCTGGCACAGCTCGCCGCCGCCTGGGCGGGTGACGAGGCGCTGGAGACGGCGCTGGACGACCTGCCGGGTCAGGTCGAACAGGCGCTGAGCCTCGACTGGTCCTCGGCGGTCGAGGGGCTTCGCGACGTCAGCCAGATGTTCGTGCTGGGTCGCGGCTACGGTTACGGCGTGGCGCAGGAAGCCGCGCTGAAGCTGAAGGAAACCTGCTCGATCCAGGCCGAGCCGTTCAGCGCCGCCGAGGTCCGCCACGGCCCGATGCGTATCGTCGAGCCCGGCTATTCGGTGCTGGGCTTCGCCACTTCCGACGTGGCGGGCGACGATGTGAAGGCGGTCGCCGACCAGTTCGCCGCGCGCGGTGCCAAGCCGTTCGTCGCGGGGCAGGGCGGTGACCTGCCCATGGTCGCGGGCCACCCCGCGCTCGAGCCGATTTCGATGCTCGCCAGCTTCTACCGCATGGTCGAGGCGCTGGCGCTCGCCCGTGGCATGGACCCCGACTCGCCGCCGCATCTGCAGAAAGTGACCCGCACGCTATGACCCGTTTCCGTTTCGTCAACGGCCATGTCGCGACCTCCGGCGGCGTTCTGCCGGGTGCGGAAATCACCGTCGAGGGCGACCGTATCGCGTCGATCGGCGCGGTTGAGGGTTCGGCCGATACGATCGACCTGAACGGCGGCTGGGTCGTGCCCGGCTATATCGACACGCAGGTCAATGGCGGCGGCGGCGTGCTGTTCAACGACCGGCTGGACGTGGACGGCATCGCGAGCATGGCGGCGGCGCATGCCGCCTATGGCACCACCGCGATGCTGCCGACTTTGGTCAGCGAGACGCCGGACAAGATCGCCTGCGCGCTCGACGCGATCGACGAGGCGATCGAGGCCAAGGTGCCCGGCATCGTCGGCATCCATGTCGAGGGGCCGGTGCTGAACCCGGCGCGCAAAGGCATCCACGATCCGACGCGCTTCCGCGATCTGGACGAGGAAATGGTCGCCGTCCTGACCCGCCCGCGCAAGGGCAAGGTCATGCTGACCATCGCGCCCGAGCGGGTGCCGGTCGCAACGATCAAACGCCTCGTCGACGCGGGCGTGCTGGTCAGCGCGGGGCATAGCGAGGCCAGCTACGAACAGGCGATGGCGGCGTTCGATATGGGGCTGTCGGGTATCACCCATCTCTACAACGCGATGCCCGCCATGCAGCAGCGCGTGCCGGGTCTGGCGGGCGCGACGCTCGATGATCCGCGGCCCTATAGCGGTCTCATCATCGACGGTTTCCATGTCTCCGCGCCGATGCTGCGGCTGGCGCTGAAGGCACGGCCGTTCGACAAGCTGATGCTCGTCACCGATGCGATGTCGTCGGTCGGCGCGGTGGAGAAGGACTTTGTCCTGCACGGCCGTCATATCGACGTGTCGGGCGGCAAGTGCACCTATGCCGACGGCACGCTGGCGGGCTCGGACCTCGACATGGGGTCGGCGGTCGCCAATGCGGTCGAGCAGTTGCGCATCCCCGTCGATCAGGCGGCGGCCATGGCCGCGACGCATCCGGCGGCGTTCCTGGGGCTCTCCCATGAGCGAGGGGCGCTGGCTGAGGGGCTGCGCGCCGACTGGGTGGTGCTCGACGCCGCGCTCAAGCCGGTCGAGACACGCATCGCCTCGGCGGAGCCGGTCGCGGCATGACGGTCGCGCGCCGCGACCTGCTGCTGGGCAGCGCGGTGGTGGGGTTGGCGGGCGGCATTGCGCCCGTCCCGGCCTTCGCCGCCAATCGCCGCCCGGCGGACGGCGCGGGCGCGCTTCCCATGCCCGAGCCGGTCGACCAGCTTCCGTCCGCGCTGCCGGTGCAGGACGCCGCGCGCGTCCTGATGGATCGCGGCTGGCTGTTCCATGAAGGCGATATAGAGCCTGCACCGCTCGACACGCACAACGCCACATACCTGTCGGTCAAGGCCGGGAATGCGCGCGGCGCGGCGGCGGTCGATTATGACGACAGCGATTGGCAGGCGGTCGACCTGCCGCACGACTGGGCCTCGTTCCAGCCCTTCGTGGAGACCGCCAATGTCGCACAGGGCTATCGCCCGCGCGGGATCGGCTGGTATCGGCGCAGCTTCCGGCTCGACCCCGCGCTGCGCGGTCGTCGGATCGAGCTGGAATTTGGCGGCATCGCGACCTTTGCGACCATATGGGTCAATGGCAGCGTCGTTTCACACAATTTCTCCGGCTATAACGCCGTTCGCATCGACCTGACCCCGTTCGCGCGCTTTGGGGACGAGGCCAATGTCGTCGCCGTCCGCGTCGATGCGAATGCGATGGAGGGTTGGTGGTATGAGGGCGCCGGGCTCTATCGCCATGTTTGGCTGGGCGACTATGCGCCCGTCTCGATCGCGACCGATGGCGTGCATTGCGATCCCCGCAAGACCGATGGCCGCTGGCACGTTCCCGTCACCACCACGCTGACCAGCATCGCGCCCAGCGATAGCGCGGTGACGGTCGAAGCGCGGTTGCTCGACCCCCAGGGCAAGGTCGTCGCACAAGGACAGGCGCAGGCGACCGTTCCGACCTTCGACGAAGCCCGGGCGACACTCGATCTGGCCGTGACCGATCCGACGCTCTGGTCGGTCGAGCGGCCGACCCTTTACACACTCGATGTGCGTCTTCTCCGCGACGGTCAGGTGGCGGACGAACGCCGGGTGCCGATCGGTTTCCGCACGCTCCGCTTCGACGCAGGCCAGTGCTTTTTCCTCAACGACCGGCCGGTAAAGCTGAAGGGCGTCTGCCTGCATCAGGATCATGCGGGGGTCGGCACCGCGATTCCCGATGCGCTGCTCGGCTGGCGGTTGGAGCGGCTGAAGGCGATGGGCTGCAACGCCATCCGGTCCAGCCACAATGCGCCGACGCCGGAGCTGCTCGACTGGTGCGACCGGCTGGGCCTCCTCGTGATGAACGAGAACCGGCAGTTCAATCCGGCGCCCGAATATCGCGCGCAGCTGGAATGGCTGGTCCGGCGCGACCGCAATCATCCCAGCGTCATCCTGTGGTCGGTCTTCAACGAGGAGCCGATGCAGGGCACGCCCGCAGGCGTGGCGATGGTCCAGCGCATGGCGCATTGGGTCCGCGCGCTGGACGACAGCCGCCCGGTGACGGCGGCGATGAACGGCGCGTTCTTCAATCCGGTCAACGTCGCGCAGGTCGTCGATGTGACCGGGTTCAATTACTATCAGGGCGATTACGACCGCTATCATCAGCTGAACCCGGCCAAGCCGATGACCAGCTCGGAGGATACCAGCGCCTACATGACGCGCGGCGCGTTCGAGAGCGATCCGGCCCGCCATATCGCGTCGAGCTATGATATCGAGGCGGCCAGCTGGGGCGATACGCATCGCGGCGCATGGAAGAAGATCGCCGAACGTGCCTATGTGGCGGGCGGGTTCGTGTGGACCGGCTTCGATTATCATGGCGAGCCGACCCCCTATGAATGGCCGACCATCTCCAGCTTCTTCGGCATTTTGGATCTGTGCGGCTTTCCGAAGGTCGCCTTCGACATCCACCGCGCCGCCTGGATCGATGACGCGCCCGTCGTCGCGATCGCGCCGCACTGGAGCTGGCCGGGGCGCGAGGGCAAGCCGACCAAGGTCATGGTCCTGTCCAATGCCGAGCGCGTCGTGCTTCGCCTGAACGGCAAGACGGTGGGTGAGGCGGCGGTCGACCGTTTGATGGGCAATGAGTGGACCGTGCCATACGCGCCGGGCCGGATCGAGGCGATCGCCTATCGCGGCGGCCGCGAGGTCGCGCGCGCCGCGCATGAGACGGTCGGAGCGGCGGTCGCGCTGCGCCTGACCCCGGCGCGCACCGTGATGGCGGGCGATACCGAGGATGCGCAGGCGATCACCATCGACGCGGTGGATGCCAAGGGGCGCCATGTCCCGACCGCCAACCTGATGACCCGCTTCGCCATCGAGGGCGGGGCGATCATCGGCGTCGGCAATGGCGATCCCAACAGCCATGAGTCCGAGAAGGGCAATCAGCGCTCTCTTTTCAACGGTCTGGCCCAGATGATCGTGCGGCCCGGTACCGGGCGCGGGCGGATCGTCATCCGCGCGACGGCGGAGGGGCTGAAGCCTGCGACGCTGAAGCTCGACCGGCTGGGCGTGGCGCCGCGTGCGCAAGTCGCGGTGATGAGCGGCGACATGGATGTACGCGAATGGCGGCGTTCGCCGTTGCTGGCGACCAAGCCATCGCCCGACGTCGCACCCGCGGCCAGCGACAATAATGGCTGGGCCTTTGTCCAAGCCGGTACGCCGACCCCGGCGGAAGGCGCGGGCTGGCGTGTCTATCGCGCAATCGTCACGCCTCGGCGGGCGGTGGCGGCGCGGGGCGGCGAGCTGACCTTCGCATTGGTCGGTGGCATGGCGAGCCTGTGGGTCGATGGCCAGTTGATTGCCGAAAAGCGCGATCCCAAGCCCGGCCCGATGACCGCGACCCTGCCCTCGGGTGCGGGCAAGCGGACCATTGCGCTGATCGTCGCGGGTCTGGGAAATATCGATAGCGGCCTGCTGGGCCGGGTGACGATCGCCCCGCGCTAATCGCGCTTGGGGATCGGTCACGGGGAAGGAATGCAGTTTGTCGAAAGTGACGTGCGATGAGTGACCTGACCATTTATGCGCCGCTGGCCGGCTGGGTGACGCCGCTGGCCGAAGTGCCGGACCCGGTCTTCGCCGAAAAGATGCTGGGCGACGGCGTGGCGATCGATCCGGTCAACGACGCGCTGTGCGCTCCGTGCGATGCGACCGTGCTGACCGTGCATGAAGCGGGCCATGCGGTGACGCTGCGCAGCACCGACGGCTATGAACTGATCTGCCATATCGGCATCGACACCGTGTCGCTGGGCGGCAAGGGGCTGACCCCGCAGGTGCAAGCGGGCGCGAAGGTGCTGGCGGGACAGCCGCTGATCCGTTTCGACCTCGACTATCTGGTCCAGAACGCGCCCGCCGTCGTCACGCCGGTCATCGTTGCCGATGCCACCCGCTACGCCGTCGAGCCGATCGCCAAGGGGCTGGTCGCGGTCGGCGATCCGTTGCTGCGTGTCGTGCCGCTGGGCGGTGAGGCGGAGGTTGGCGACACCGGCGGCGAAACGCTGGTCGAGGAAACGGTCGTCGCGCTGTCGCACGGCCTGCACGCCCGCCCCGCCGCCCGGCTGGTCGAGGCGGTGCGCAAGCATGACGCGCGCGTCATCCTGTATCACGGCGACCGCTATGCCTCGGCACTGAGCGCGGTCGGTCTGCTGGGACTTGGCCTGGGCCATGGCACGACCGTGCGGATCGAGGCGAGCGGGGCGCAGGCGGCCGGTGCCTTGGCAGAGGTCATCGCCTTCCTGAACGATGCCACGCCCGAGGAAACCCCGGTCGACGTGCCCGTGCCGGTGCGCGGCGAGGGGCCGGGGCTGGGCGGGGTGCCCGCCGCACCGGGACTTGCGGTCGGGCCGATCCATCGCCTGACCCGCGCCGCCATTCCGGTCGAGACGCGGGCGGGTACGGAGGAGGAAGAACGCACCCGACTGAACGAAGCGCTCGATACGGTGCGCGAGGGCCTGGCCCGGGCAGCGGCCGCCGGTGGCGCACGCGGCGGGGTGATGGCGGCGCATGGTGCGATGCTGGCCGATCCGACGCTGACCGACGCCGCTTTGGCCGTGATTGGCCGAGGCATGAGCGCGGGCGTGGCGTGGCAGGAAGCGATCACCGAACAGGTTGCCGTCCTGCTGTCGAGCGGCGACCGCCGTATCGCCGAGCGCGCCGACGACCTGCGCGATCTGGAACGCCATGTGCTTGCAGCCCTTGCAGGGCTGCCGATCGAGGGGCCGAGCGTGCCGAGCGGCGCGATCCTGGTCGCCGAGGATCTTCTGCCCAGCCAGGTCGCAGCGCTGGATGCCGCCGTCGTGGCGGGCATCGCGTTGGTCAAGGGCGGGCCGACCTCGCACGCCGCGATCCTGGCGGCGGGCATGGGCTTGCCCATGGCGGTGGCCTTCGGCGAGCCGCTGGCCGCGCTGGAGGATGGCCGGGTCATCGTGCTCGATGCCGATCGCGGCCTGATCGATCCCGAACCCGATGCCGAGGCGCAAAGCACGGCGCGTGACACCATCGCCCGCCGCAAGGCCGAGATGGAGGCTGCCCGCGCCGCGCAAGGGCCGTGCCGCATGGCGGACGGCACCCGGATCGAGATGTTCGCCAATCTCGGCTCGGTCGCCGATGCCGAGGCGGCGGTGGCCGAAGGCGCGGAGGGCTGTGGCCTGCTGCGCACCGAATTCCTGTTTCTGGAGCGCGCCACTGCGCCGACCCGCGACGAACAGGCCCGCGATTATCAAGCGATCGCCGATGCGCTGGGCGACCGGCCGATGATCGTCCGGCTGCTCGATGTCGGCGGCGACAAGCCCGCGCCGTACATGGATCTGCCCGTCGAGGAGAACCCGGCGCTGGGCCTGCGCGGCATCCGCGTGTCGCTCGCCGATCCGCAGTTGCTGGAGGATCAGGTGGCTGCGATCCTGGCGGTGCGTCAGCCGTGCCGGATCATGGCCCCGATGGTCGCCAGCCTGTCCGAGTTGGAAGCGGTTCGAGCCGTCGTCGAGCGTCAGGGCGGCAGCCTTGGTCATCGGGCCGAGGTCGGCGTCATGATCGAAACCCCGGCGGCCGCGATTTCTGCCGATATTCTTGCGCGTAAGGCGGACTTCTTCTCGATCGGGACGAACGACCTGACCCAATATACGCTGGCCATGGATCGCGGCAACGCGGCGGTGGCGGCGGGGGTCGATGGGCTTCATCCGGCGGTGCTGCGGCTGATCGGCACGACCTGCGACGGGGCGGCGCGCCATGATACGCCGGTCGGCGTTTGTGGTTCGCTGGCCGCCGATCGGCTGGCTGTGCCGATCCTGCTGGGCCTGGGCGTGACCGAATTGTCGGTGCCCCCGGCGCGGGTCGCGGCGATAAAGGCGCTGGTCGGCAAGCTCGACATGGTGAAATGCCGCGCCGCCGCGATCGCCGCACTGGCGCTTCCCTCGGCGGCGGCAGTTCGCGCGCACATCACGACTATGCTTCAGGAGATCGGCGCATGAGTTCGCCCATGGCCACCATCCAATCGCTCGGGCGGGCGCTCATGCTGCCCATCGCGGTGCTGCCGGTCGCAGGGCTCCTGTTGCGCCTGGGCCAGCCCGACATGCTCAACATCGCCTTCATGGCGAATGCGGGCAATGCGATCTTCGACAATCTGGGCCTTTTGTTCGCGGTCGGCGTCGCCACCGCCTTTGCCCGCGACGGCAACGGCGCGGCGGCGCTGGCGGGCATCACCTGCTACCTCGTCACCATCAAGGGCGCCGAAACGCTGATCGTGCCGCCTGCGGGGACCGGCGCGGGGCTGGCCAAGGACATCGCGGCGACCGTCGAGGCGGCGTGGCGGGCCAAGTCGGTCCATCGTTTCGACGTGCCGGTCGGCATCGTCGCGGGTTTGATCGGCGGCAATTTCTACAATCGCTTCGCCACGATCAAGATGCCGGAATACCTGGCCTTTTTCGGCGGTCGTCGCTTCGTGCCGATCATCTCGGGGATTGCGGGCCTCGGCCTCGCCGCGCTGCTTGGTGTGGCATTCGGGCCGGTCAATACGGGCATCGACGCGATGAGCCAGGGTATCGTCCAGGCGGGCGGGCTGGGGCTGTTCGCGTTCGGCGTGCTGAACCGCCTGCTCGTCGTCACCGGCCTGCATCACATCCTGAACACCGTCGCCTATTTCGTGGTCGGCGATTATCACGGCAAGACCGGCGACCTGACCCGTTTCTTCGCAGGCGATCCGACGGCGGGTGCGTTCATGAGCGGGTTCTTCCCCGTGATGATGTTCGGCCTGCCCGCCGCGTGTCTCGCCATGTATCACGAAGCGCTGCCGGAGCGGAAAAAGGCGGTCGGCGGCATGTTGTTCAGCCTGGCGCTGATGTCGTTCCTGACCGGCGTGACCGAGCCGATCGAGTTCAGCTTCATGTTCCTGGCGCCCGTCCTCTATGCCTTCCACGCCATCCTGACCGGCATTTCGGAAGCGCTGATGAACGCGCTGGGGGTGCGGCTGGGCTATACCTTCTCGGCCGGTCTGTTCGACTATGTCATCAATTTCGGCAAGGCGACCAAGCCGCTGATGCTGCTGCCAATCGGCGCGATCTACGCGCTGATCTACTATGTCGTGTTCCGTTTCGCGATCCGCCGCTGGAACCTCCAGACGCCGGGCCGCGAGGTCGAGGCGGCGGCCGAGGGTGAAGCCACGGAGGCCGCCGGTGGTCGCGGTGCGTCGTTCGTCGCGGCGATGGGGGGCAGCACCAATCTCAGCGAAATCGCCGCCTGCACCACCCGCCTGCGTCTGATCGTGGTCGACCCGGCCCGGGTCGACGAGGCGGCGCTCAAGCGGCTGGGCGCGCGGGGTATCCTCCGCCCCTCGGCCAGCGGCGTCCAGGTCGTCCTGGGGCCGGTTGCCGATACGGTCGCCATGGAGATGCGCGCCGCGATCGAAACCGGGCCGATCGCCGCCACGAGCCGCGCAGCGACGCCGGTCGCACCTGCACCGATGCAGACGGCGACCGTCGTGGAGGCGACCTGCCTGCCGGACACGCTGGTCCAGGCGATGGGCGGTGCGGACAATATCGTCTCGGCCAGCCGTCATGCGGGACGGTGGCGTGTCGTGCTCGCCGATCCTGACCTTCGTGCCGCGACGCTGCCAGCCGATGTCCGCGCCGTCGCCCCGGCGGGCGCTGATATCGTTCACATCCTGATCGATTAAATTATTGTCATCCGGGCGTTAATCATATTGCCGCGTTCAATGCAGACTATATAGCCGCGGGTCGCGTGATAGAAATTGATAGCGGTCGCGCCGCGTTGTCGATCGGAACGGAGGGAATTTTTGGCCAGCGATACGCCAGAAATGTTGGACGACAAGCGGCTTTACCGTGCCCCGGCGCTGGAAAAGGGGCTCGACATATTGGAGCTGCTGGCCGCCGAGGACCATCCGTTGACGATGAGTGCGATCGTCACCCGTCTCGGGCGGTCGACGGGTGAGCTTTTCCGCATGATCCAGGTGTTGGAGCATCGCGGTTACGTGGCGCAGGGGCAGGACGGTTATGTCATGACCCCGCGCCTGTTCCATCTGGGGCTGAAGCGCCCGCCGGTGCGCAGCCTGATGGAACAGGCGCTACCCGAAATGCGGATGCTGTCCGATCGCATCGGCCAGTCCTGCTACCTCGCCATCCCGTCGGGCGCCGCATCCTCCGTCATCGCGCGGATGGAGGCCAGTACCTCGGTCGGCTTCTCGGTGCGCGTCGGCTATCGCCGTCCGATCCATGAAACGCCATCCGGGCAGGTGCTCTATGCGTTCCAGCCCGATCAGACCCGGCGCGAATGGGACGGGCTGTTCGACCCGCCGCTGTCGGACGAGCGCCACGATCACCTGGTCGCCACGGCCGACGGCATCCGTGACCAGGGTTTCGCACAGGCGGACAGCGCGGAATTGCCCGGCATGGTGGAACTGGCGGTGCCGATCATGCGCGGCGGCCGGGCGGTGGCCGTGCTGACCGTTCCGTTCATCCGCATCACCGATGCGCTGGTCGATGGCGATCAGGCGCTGGCCGAACTGCGGGCGACGGCGACGCGCATTTCCGAACAGCTGATCGGCAACGACGCCCGCATCTGATCCCGGCACGGTCCCGACTTGTCCCGTCGCAACTTCGCGGCGATAGGACCGTGGCCCGATTGAACAAATCCGACGAGCCGGACTTTAGTCCCGATCGTCGGAGCGCCGAAGCGTGGCGCCGATCGGGCAGGTACGGGGGACCATCAGAGTGCTGCTGAAATATTATAAGGGATCGTTTCTGTTCACCTTGCTCTGCCTGGCGATCGCCGCCTGGCTGGGCTTTCAGAGCACGGGGACGGTCCCGGGTACGCTCGGCATCCTGTGGATCGTCCTGGTCCTGGGCGTGCTGGAAGTGTCCCTGTCCTTCGACAATGCCGTGGTCAACGCGACCGTGTTGCGCGATATGGACGACAAGTGGCGCCACCGTTTCCTGACCTGGGGCATCATCATCGCCGTCTTCGGGATGCGCATCGTCTTCCCGCTCGCCATCGTCGCGATCGCGGCGCATCTGGGCCCGATCGAGGCGGTGAAGCTGGCGGCCGGGGATCCGGTTCGCTACGAACAGATCATCACCTCCGCGCATGTCGGCATCTCGGGTTTCGGCGGCAGCTTCCTGGCCATGGTCGGCCTGAACTTCTTCCTCGACGACAAGAAGGAAGAGCATTGGCTGCCGGTGATCGAGCGGCCGCTGGCTGCCTTGCGTGACATTTCGGGGCTGGCGACGGGGATCGTCCTGCTGGCGCTCTATGCGATTTCACGGTTCATTCCGGCCGAGGACGCGATGACCTTCATCACCTCGGGCATCTTCGGCCTGCTGACCTATATCGCGGTCCATGCCATCGGCGTACTGCTGGGCAGCGACGGCGATGCGGCGACCGGCGCGGCGGCACGGTCGGGCTTAGCGGCGTTCCTCTACCTCGAAGTGCTCGACGCCAGCTTCTCGTTCGACGGGGTGATCGGTGCGTTCGCGCTGTCGAACAACCTGTTCATCATCGCGCTGGGGCTGGGCATCGGGGCGATGTTCGTCCGTTCGATGACGATCATGCTGGTCGATCACGGGACGCTCGCGCAATATCGCTATCTGGAGCACGGTGCCTTTTACGCGATCGTCGCGCTCGCCGCGATCATGCTGCTGTCGGTGCGGTTCCATATCCCCGAGACGATCACGGGCCTGATCGGCGCGACGCTGATCGGTCTGGCCTTCTGGGCCTCCGTCCGCAGCAACCGCACGGCGCCGCATGACCTGCCGCACGGCGGCGATCCCGTACGGGCGGCGGGCAAGCCGATCGGCGACTGACCGGCGGATCGTGTCGCTTGCGGAACACTTTGCCCCTGCGGGGGATTTCCTCTCCGAACGTTGTGCGAGGGAAATGTCATGTCGGTTTCCGCAATCGATACGCGACGCGAGCAGAAGCGCGCCGAGGACGGGCCGCTACTGACCGAATTGTTCCTGAAGGGGCGGGGCCGCGACACGATGACGGCCGAGGATATCGCGGTGCTGGAGGACAGCATCGACGAGGTCCGCACCATCCCTGCCCGCACCATCGTCATCCGCCGTGACGAGCGGGTTCGGTACAGCAGCATGCTGCTGGAAGGCGTGATGTGCCGGTACATGGACGACCGGCAGGGCAACCGCCAGATCGTCGCCTTTCATGTCCCCGGCGATTTCGTCGATCTGCACGGCTTTGCCATGCGCCACCTGGATCACGACGTCGCGACGCTGACCCCTGTACGGGTCGCGCTGGCGGGGCACGATCGGCTGGAACGGATCGTGGCGGGCTATCCCCGGCTGACCCGCTTGCTGTGGTTCTCGACGCTGCTCGATGCTGCGATGCACCGGGAATGGGTGTTCCGGCTGGGGCGGCTGGAGGCCGATGGCCGTGTCGCGCATCTGTTCTGTGAGCTTCACGCGCGGCTCGCCATGGTCGACATGGTCCGGGACGGCGTGTTCCGATTCCCCGTGACCCAGATCGACCTGGCGGAGGCGGCGGGGATCACGCCGGTCCATCTCAATCGCGTCCTGCGGTCGCTGCGCGAACGGGGCCTGATGACCTTCCGCAGCGGGGAGGCGCATATCCTCGACCTCGACATGCTGGCGGCGCTGGCCGATTTCGATCCCGGCTACCTCTATGGCGGCGGCCCGACCCTGGACAAGCCGAGCGCATGACCCCGCTCGATGATCCTGGCAGGCCCTATCACGGCGTTCACGACGATGCGGGCGTGGCGACCGCCGAATGCGGGATCGTCATGCTCGACGGGCCCAATGGCGTGGCGGTGGCGATGACGCCCGCCGCCGCGCGTGCCACCGGCGAAGGGCTGATGGCGGCGGCCCTGCTGGCGGAGGCGCAGGGCGGGGAGGGGTAGGTCCAAGACTTTACCCACCGGAACGGGGGCTTATGGTGATGACGCGCCTTTCATGACCGGGAGTTCACATTGCGTCATCTTTCCCTTGCCGCCGCTCTGGCGGCCCTTTTGAGCACGTCCGCGATGGCGTCACCGCCGCAGGCCGTTCAGGCCCCCGCCGCCAATCCGCTGATCGCCCCCTGGACCGGCCCCTATGGCGGGGTACCCCCTTGGGACAAGGTGAAGCCCGAGCTGTTCCCGGCCGCATTCGAGGCCGCACTGGCCGAGCGTGGCGCCGAATATGAGCGGATCGCTAACAATCCGGCCAAGCCGACCTTCGCCAACACCTTCGTGCCGATGCAGAATGCCGGGCAGACGCTGAACCGCGTGATGACGCTGTTCGGGGTGATGACGGGCAACATGAACACGCCCGCCTATCAGGCGCTCGACCGCGAATGGTCGCCCAAGCTGTCCAAGGCCTCCGACCAGATCACCTTCAACCCCAAGCTTTTCGCCCGGATCGAGGCGATCTACAAGGCGCGGGACACCAGCGGCCTGGATGCGCAGCAGAAGCGGCTGGTCACGCGCACCTATGACAGCTTCGTGCGGCAGGGGGCCAAGCTTACCCCGGCGCAGAAGGAGGAACTGTCCGCTTTCAACCAGAACCTCGCCATCAACTTCAGCGAGTTTTCGCAGCGGCTGCTGGCCGATGAGGGCACCGCGATCATCGTCACCGACGAGGCACGGCTGGCGGGCCTGCCCGATAGCGTGAAGGCGGTCGCCAAGGCCGCGGCGGCCGAGCGTGGGCAACAGGGCTGGGCGATCGTCAACACGCGCTCGGCGGTCGATCCGGTGCTGACCTTCGGCACCGATCGGGCGCTTCGCGAGCAGGTGTGGCGGGCGTTCACCAAGCGCGGCGACAATGGCGACATCAACGATACCAAGGCGACCATCGCCCGCATCGTTCGCCTGCGCGCCAATCGCGCCCATCTGCTGGGTTTCAAGACTCATGCCGACTGGCGGATGCAGGACACGATGGCTAAGACCCCGGCCGCCGCGATGGACCTGATGATGCGCGTCTGGCCCGCCGCCAAGGCCCGCGTCGCCGAAGAGGTCCGGGATATGCAGGCCATCGCGGACGCCTCTGCTGCCAAGGGGGAAGGGGCCAAGATCACCATCGAGCCCTGGGACTATCGCTTCTACCAGGAGAAGGTCCGCAAGAGCCGCTACGACCTCGATCAGGCCGAGCTGAAGCCCTATTTCGAGCTGAACAACATCATCCAGGGTTCGCTCTATGCGGCGAACCGGCTCTATGGGCTGGAGTTCAAGGAAATCACCGGCACGGTCCCGGTGTTCGAGCCGAACATGCGCGTCTGGCATGTGACGAGGGGCGGCAAGGAAGTCGGGCTGTTCTACCGCGACGATTTCGCGCGGACGGGCAAGCGTTCGGGTGCCTGGGCGAACACCTATCGCGGCCAGCGCAACCTGCCGCCGGTGCAGACGGTCCTGTCGTCGAACAACAACAACTTCGCCAAGGGCGCGCCCGGCGAGCCGGTGCTCATCAGCCTGGACGATGCCGAGACGCTGTTCCACGAGTTCGGCCACGCCATCCACGCGATGCTGCAGAACGTGACCTATCCCGGGCTGGCAGGCACGCCGCGCGACTTCGTGGAATATCCCAGCCAGGTGAACGAGCATTGGCTGCTGACCCGTGACGTGCTCGACAAATACGCGCGTCACTACAAGACCGGCCAGCCCATGCCGCAGGCGCTGCTCGACAAGATCAAGGCGTCGGAGACCTTTAACCAGGGCTTCGCGACGACCGAATATCTATCCTCGGCGATCGTCGACATGAAGCTGCATACGATTCCGGATGGGATCGTCGATCCGGCCGCGTTCGAGGCGACGACGCTGCGCGAGATCGGGATGCCGAAGGAATTGGTGATGCGGCACCGCCTGCCGCAGTTCAATCACCTGTTCTCGTCGGACAGCTATTCGGCCGGTTATTACAGCTATCTCTGGTCGGAGACGATGGACGCCGACACCTTCGCGGCGTTCGAGGAAGCGGGAAGCCCATGGGACAAGGCGACGGCGGACCGCTTCGCGCGCATCCTGTTGTCGACGGGGAACGAGACGGATCGCGCTGAAGCGTACCGCGCGTTCCGGGGCCGTGATCCGGATGTGAATGCGCTGCTCAAGCAGCGGGGTTTCCCGACGAAATGAGAACTTCCTCCCCTGCAAGGGGAGGTGGCAGGGCGAAGCCCTGACGGAGGGGTGTCCCGATCGGCGAGGGCAAACCAACCTCGCCACCGGCGATACCCCTCCACCATGCTACGCATGGTCCCCCT
>DXIH01000039.1 GCA_019112965.1 Candidatus Sphingomonas excrementigallinarum
GGTTTGGGGTGGGGGGTAAGCCGCTGGTGACCCGGCTTGAGGCAAAACCCTCCCCCAGCCCCTCCCGCCTGCGGGAGGGGGGCGGCGCGTGGCGAAGTGACGAACTTTATCACGCCCCCTCCCCCACCAGATCCCCACCCCGCCGCAACAGATACACGTCCATGATCCACCCATGGGCGCGCCGCAGTTCCGCCCGGCGCGCGACGATCCGCTCGGCGACATCCGCCAGCCGCCCGGCCTCGATCGCCTGGTAGTCCATGCCCAGATACGCCCCCCACCAGATCATCACATCCGGCTGGCCCAGTGTCGCGAACGCGCATCCGCCATCGAGCATCACCGCGACGCTGTCCGCCCCCGCGGGCCAGCCGCCCTCGCGCAAACGCCGCCCGGTCGTCACCAAAACCGGCGCCCCGACCGCGTTGAACGGAATGGCATGGGCCGCACACAGCGCCTGAAGGCTGGTGATCCCCGGCACCACCGTCACCCGCTCGACCGAGGCCAAGCGCCGCGCGATCCGGATCGTACTGTCATACAGCGACGGATCGCCCCAGACGAGCAACGCCACGCGCCCGCCACCCGGCAGATGCGCGGCGATCTCCGCCGCCCAGCGTTCGGCAATCGCATCGTGCCAATGCTCGACCGTATCGAGATAGGCCCCTTCGGCCGCCCGCACCGGCAGGTCGAATTCGACTACGCGCACGCTCGTTCCCGCCAGCACCTGTGCGCAGATGTCGCGACGCAGGTCGATCAACTCCGCCTTGTCCGCCTTGCGTGGCAACAGGATCAGGTCGGCGCTCCGCATCGCCGTCTCCGCCGCGCGGGTCAGGTGGTCGGGATTGCCTGTGCCGATGCCGATCAGGTCGAGATGGATCACATATCCTCCATCAGCGGGCCGTAGAGGATCAGCGCGGCCTTGTCCGACACGCCCTCGGCCAGTCGCGCGGCGAGTTCGCCCACGCTCGCGCGGGTCAGGCGCTGGTCGGGGCAGCCGACATGCTCGGCCATCAGCGCTGGCGTCTCGGGCGACAGGCCGTGCGCGATCAGCGCCTCGGCCAGCGCGGGGAAGGTCCGCTTGGGCATGAACACCACCGTCGTCGCGGATGCGTCGGCCAGCGCCGCCATATTGCGGTCGGCGGGCAGCGCGCCGGTGACGTCATGGCCCGTCACGAACTGCACCCGCCGCGCTTCGTTGCGCCGGGTCAGTGGAATGCCCGCCGCCGCCGCCGCCGCGCTCGCCGCGCTGACGCCGGGGACGATCTCGAACGGGATACCCGCCGCCTTCAGCGCGACGATCTCTTCCTCCAGCCGCCCGAAGACTCCCGGATCGCCCGACTTCAATCGGACGACCCGCTTGCCGCCGAGCGCATGATCGACCAGCAGCCGGTCGATCTCGCCCTGTTTGGGCGAGGCGCGGCCCGCGCGCTTGCCGACCGCGATCAGTTCGGCGTCGGGGCGGCAATGGCTCAGCATCGGCCCGGCGGCGAGGTCGTCGAACAGCACGACATCGGCCGCGCCCAGACAGCGCACCGCCTTCAGCGTCAGCAGTTCCGGATCACCCGGCCCCGCGCCGACAAGGGACACGAACCCGCTCACCACCCCACTCACCACCAACGCGCCACCAGATGGAAGAATGTGCCGGTCACGGCCCCTCGCCGCGACCCGGTCTCCGGCACCGCCTCGCCTTGCGCATCGACGACATGGGCGAGCGCTTCGTCGGGCTGTTCGAGCACGGTCGAGTAATGGAACTCATGCCCGCCCAGCACCGCGCCTTCGGGCATCCCCGCCACCTCGCCGAGCAGGGTCGCGCGGCGATAGCCGAGGTGCATTTTCCGCCTGGCATAGCTGGTGACGAGGCCGAGCAGCCCGGCCATCCGGTGACTGACGCCTTCCGCATCAATCAGCGCCTCGCCCAGCGCCATATAGCCGCCGCACTCGCCATGGATCGGCTTGGTCGCGGCATGGGCGGCGAGCCCGGCGCGGAACGTCTCCGCCGCCGCCAGCCGCCCGGCGTGAAGCTCGGGATAGCCGCCGGGCAGCCACACCAGATCGGCCGAGGCGTCGGGGGCTTCGTCGGCGAGCGGCGAGAAGGGCAAAATCTCCGCCCCCCCTGCGCGCCAGCCCTCCAGCATGTGCGGATAGACGAAGGAAAAGGCCGCATCCTGTGCCAGCGCGATCCGCTGGGCGGGTGCTGGCGGAAGCGTGCCGGACATGGGCATGGCGGGCTTTGCATAGGCCGCCGCGCGCACCGCCTCCAGATCGACATGCGCCGCGAGGAACGCGGCATAATCGCCGATCAGCCGGTCGAGTTCGGGATGCTCGACCGCCTGCACCAGCCCCAGATGCCGCTCGGGCAGGACCAGATCGCCGCGACGGGGCAGCGCGCCGAAGACCGGCAGGCCGATCTCCTCGAACCCCAGCTTCGCCAGCCGTTCGTGACGCGGGCTCGCCACGCGGTTGAGGATGACGCCCGCCACCCGCAATTCGGGGTCGTAGCGTGCGAACCCCAGCGCCGTCGCCGCCGCCGACTGGGCCTGTCCCGACACGTCGATGACCAGGATCACCGGCCAGCCCATACGCCTGGCCGTCTCCGCGCTGCTGCCCATGCCGGTCGCGCCGGGCTTGGCGACGCCATCGAACAGGCCCATCGAGCCTTCTGCCAGCATCAGGTCGGCATCCGCCCCGCGTTGGCCCAGCGTATCGAGCAGCGCGGCGGGCATCGCCCAGCCATCGAGGTTGAACGACGCCCGCCCGCACGCCGCGCGGTGAAAGGCGGGGTCGATATAATCGGGACCGCTCTTGAACGGCTGCACGCTGAGCCCCGCATCCCGAAACGCGCGGAGCAGGCCCAGCATCACAGTGGTCTTGCCCGTGCCCGAAGCGGGCGCGGCGATCATCAATCCCGGCGTCATGTCAGGCTGTTCCCCGGGCGGTAGCGGCGGTCATAGCCCTCGGCATACAAACGGCTCTCGGCGAAATCGCTGGAGGCAAGCACACGGCCGACGAGGATCAAGGCGGTACGTTCCGGTCCGTCGGCGGCGGCCTGCTCGATGGTGGAAAGCGTCGCGCGGACGATCCGCTGCTCGGGCCAACTGGCGCGCCAGACGATCGCGACCGGGCAATCCACGCCGTAATGCGGGGTCAGGTCGGCGACGACCTTGGCGAGATTGTGGATCGACAGATGGATGGCCAGCGTCGCGCCGGTCGCGGCAAAGGCGGCCAGCGATTCACCCTCCGGCATGGCGCTGGCGCGGCCCGGCGTGCGGGTCAGGATCACCGACTGGGCGATGCCGGGCAGGGTCAGCTCGCTCTCCAGCACCGCCGCCGCCGCCGCGAAGGACGGCACGCCGGGCGTCACCGAGACGGGGATGCCCAGTTCACGCAAGCGCCGGACCTGCTCACCCATCGCCGACCACACCGACAGGTCGCCCGAGTGGAGCCGGGCGACGTCCTGGCCCTTGGCATGGGCGTCCGAGATTTCGGCCATGATCTCGTCGAGCGTCATCGGCGCGGTGTTCACGATCCTGGCACCCGGCGGGCAGTGCGCCAGCACCGCCTCCGGCACCAGCGATCCGGCATAGAGGCAGACCGGGCAGGCGGCGATCAGGTCGCGGCCGCGCAAGGTCAGCAAATCGGGGGCACCGGGTCCGGCGCCGATGAAATGGACGGTCATGATTCAGGTCCCTGGGCGATGGCGCAGGTCGCCATGCGGTCGGAGGAAATTACACGGGTAACGACGATCCGCGCGCCGGATCCAGCGGCGGCGAGCGCCACGGCTTCGGCGACACTGCCCACGCCGCGCGCGGTCATGCTGACGGTCGAGCGGGTCGGGGTGTCGATATCTTGCAGCAGATCGGCAGCGATCGAATGGACGGCCATCCCCTCGGCAAATGGCGCGATCACCGCTGCGCGATCGGCGGGCACGGCGAGCGCATCCGGGCGCATGCCCGTCGCCGCCAGCGCGCTGCGGAAGGACTCCGCCGTCGCCTCCGCCCGGCATCCGAATCCGGCGATCACCAAGCGACCCGCCATTGAACGATGGGATAACTCGCCTTCCACCCGCGCTTCGTGCCGAGCGGTCGGGCATGGGCCAGTTCGATGCGCAGCAGCTCGCCGCCATATCGCGCATGACATTCGGCGAGCAGCGCCTCGGTCTCCAGCGTGACGGCATGGGCGACCAGGCGACAGCGCGGCAGCGTCCGCAGCGCGTCGACCAGCGGCCGCGACAGGCCGCCGCCGACGAACACCGCATCGGGATGCGGGCACTCGGCCAGCTGGGCCACCGCATCGCCCTCGACCAGTTCCAGCCGTGCCAGCCCCAGTCGTGCCGCATTGGCGGCGGCGCGGGCCAGGCGCGCGGGGTCCCGCTCGAAACCGATGGCGTGGGTGGTCGGGTCGCTGAGCAGCCATTCGATCGCGACCGATCCCGATCCGGTGCCGATGTCCCACAACAGTTCGCCGGGTCGCGGGGCGAGCGCGGAGAGCGCCAGCGCGCGAACGGGGCGCTTGGTGATCTGTCCGTCATGCGCGAACCAGTCATCGTCCAGTCCGCTTGCGCGGGGCAAGATCCGGCCCGAGCCCGCAGGCTCGATCACCACCGCGACCGGATGGGCGATATCCGTCCAGTCGAGCGCATCCGCCGTGCAGGCGCGCACCCGCTCACGCGGCCCGCCAAGCGCCTCCAGCACGGTCAGCGCACTGTCGCCAAAACCCTGCTCGGTGAGCCACGCCGCGAGCCCCGTCACCGACGCCCCGTCGCGCATCAGCGCCAATATCCGCTGGCCGGGTGCCAGATGCGGGCGGAGCGTCTCGATCGGGCGGGCGTGAAGTCCGACGCTCTGGATCGTCTCGGTCGGCCAGCCCAGCCGCGCCGCCGCCAGCGACAGGGTGGACGGCGCCGGATAGGCGACCCACTCGTCCGGCTCCAGGTGACGGGTCACCACCGTCCCCGCCCCGAACCAGAAGGGATCGCCCGAGGCGAGCATCACCACCCTTTGCCCACGCCGTTCGAGCAGCATGGGAACGCCATCGGCAAAGGGCACCGGCCAGACGATCCGCTCCGCCCGGCCCTGTTCGGCCAGCAGCGACAGGTGACGGGCTGCGCCCATCACGCTATCGGCGGTCAGGATCGCGGCGCGCGCGGGGGCGGTCAGGCCGTCCCAGCCATCCTCGCCGATGCCGACGATCGTCAGCCACGCCTGGGAGTCAGCCATGCGCCACATCCTTCTGCTCGGCGGTACGACCGAAGCGAGCGCTTTGGCGACCGCGCTGGCGGCGCGCGGCGAACGCGCCGTGCTGAGCTATGCGGGTCGCACCGATAACCCGCGCGCTCAGGCTATTTCGATCCGCATCGGCGGGTTCGGCGGGGTTGATGGCTTGGCCGCCTATATGATGCGCGAGAGCGCGACCCATCTGATCGACGCCACCCATCCCTTCGCCGCGCGGATCAGCGCCAACGCGATCGCGGCGGCGAAGTTGGCGAACGTAAAGCTGCTCGCGCTGACCCGGCCCGAATGGGTGGAGGCGCCCGGCGATCGCTGGACACGCGTGGCGGATACCGAACAGGCGGTGGAGGCGCTTGGCCACGATCCGACGCGCGTCTTCCTGGCGCTCGGTCGTCAGACGATCGGCGACTTTGCCCATGCGCCGCAGCATTTCTACCTGCTGCGCTTCGTCGATGCCGCCACGCCGCCCGCTTTGCCGCACCATCATCTGGTGGTGGATCGTGGCCCCTTCACGCTGGCGGGCGAGCTGGCTTTGCTGCGCGAGCACAGGATTCACGTTATCGTCGCCAAGAATGCCGGAGGCTCCGGCGCGCGGGCTAAGCTGGATGCCGCACGTGAACTCGGCCTGCCGGTCGTGATGATCGACCGCCCCTTCATCCCGCCCCGCCCGCAAGTGGGCAGCGTCGCGGCGGTGCTCGACTGGCTGGATCACGGCGTCGTCCGGGGGGTGTAAAGGATCGGCCGTCCGGCATGCGGGATCATCCGCGTGCGGCTGGAGCCGATGATGACGACGGTGCGCATATCGGCCATGTCCCCGCGCGCTTGCGGCAACGGCACGATGCGCAGGGCCTCTTCGGGCGTCGAGACGGCGCGCGCGAACAGCACCGGGCGGTCGTCGCCGCACGTTTCGCGGAGCAGCGCGAAGGCCGCATCCAGCGCATCGGGTCGCGCCTTGGACCGGGGATTGTAGAGCGCGATGGCGAAATCCGCCTCCGCCGCCAGCGCCAGCCGCCGCTCAATCAGCGCCTGGGGCTTGAGGTTGTCGGACAGGTTGATCGCACAGAAATCATGGCCCAGCGGCGCGCCCGCCCGCGCACTTGCGGCCAGCATCGCGGTGATGCCGGGCAGGACGCGAATGTCGAGGTCGTGCCAGCGGGCGGGGTCTTCCTCCACCCGCTCGAAGATCGCCGCCGCCATCGCGAACACGCCCGGATCGCCCGAGGAGACGACGACGACGCGCCCCCCCGCCTCCGCCATCTCCAGCGCGTGGAGCGCCCGGTCGCGCTCGACCCGGTTGTCGCTGGCATGGCGGGTCAGGCCGGGCCGCTCGGGCACCCGCGCGACATAGGGGATATAGCCGACGACATCGGTCGCTTGCGTCAGCGCCGCCGACACTTCGGGCGTCATCATCGCCTCCGCGCCCGGCCCCAGTCCCGCGACGATCAGCCAGCCGCTCATGGCCGCCGCCCCTGGCCGTGGATCAGCGCGATCGAGAAATAGGGGGCGGGCGCGTCCTCGACCTCGACCTCGCTCAGGCGCCGCACGCGCTCGCCAGCCTGGGCCGCATGTTCGACCAGCCACGCCTGATCCGTCCGCCCCGCCGCCGCGATGGCGCGGCGCAGCTTGGGCAGGTGGCGGCCGATCTTCATCACGACCAGCGCGTCGGTCTGGGCGATGCGGCGGGTCAGCTCGTCCTCGGGCAGGGTCGCCATCGCCACCGTCAGCACATCATCGCCCCAGGTGATCGGCGCACCGCTGGCGGTCCAGGCCCCCGACATGCCGGTGATGCCGGGCACGACCGCGACGGGCACCTGGTCCTTCAACCGGCTGTAGAGGTGCATGAACGAGCCGTAGAAGAACGGATCGCCCTCGCACAGCACCACGACATCCTCGCCGCTTCGAACGAGGGACAGGATATGCGCGGTGCACTCCGCATAGAAGGCGGACAGGCATTCATTATAGCGCGGATCGGTGAACAGGATCTCGGTCGTGACCGGATAGTCCATCGGATATTCGACCACGTCGGCCCGGAGCATGCCGTCGACGATGGTTCGCGCATGGCCGCGCCGACCGCTTTTACGGAAATAGGCGACATGCCGCGCCCCGCGCACCAGCCGGTCGGCGCGCACGCTCATCAGGTCCGCTGCGCCCGGCCCCAGGCCGACACCGTGAACCGTCCCCGTCATTCGGCGCGGCTCGCCAGCGCGTTGATCGCCGCCACCGTGATCGCGCTGCCGCCGGGGCGGCCCTTGACGATGGCGCAGGGCACGGGCTGCGCCTCCCACAGCGCATCCTTCGACTCCATCGCGCCGACGAAACCGACCGGACAGCCGATGATCGCCGCCGGGCGAGGGCATGTCGGGTCCTCCAGCATGGTCATCAGATGGAACAGCGCGGTCGGGGCATTGCCGATCGCCACCAGCGCCCCCGCCAGATGCGGCCGCCACAGCTCCAGCGCGGCGGCCGAGCGGGTCGTGCCCATCTCCCTGGCAAGGGCGGGCACGGCGGGATCGCGCAGCGTGCAGATCACCGGATTGTCGGCGGGCAGGCGCGTGCGCGTTACGCCCTCGCTGACCATGTGCGCGTCGCACAGGATCGCCGCCCCCTTCGCCAGCGCCTGTCGCCCCGCCACCGCGAAACCGCTCGATAAGTGGATCGAGGGGGCCAGCTCGACCAGACCGGCGGCATGGATCATGCGCACCGCAACCGGCTCCTCCTCTGCATCGAAGCGGGCCAGTTCCGCCTCGGCGCGGATGATGGCGAAGGACTGGCGATAGATCGCCGCGCCATCGGTTTCGTACGTATAGGGCATCAACAGGCTCCGAGAAGCGCGACCGCCCGCTCGGGCGTCAATCCGGTGTGAAGGGGCGCGGCCCCGGCGCGGGCGTTGCGGGCCAGATCGAAAGCCCCCTCCCGCCCGGTCAGCACCCAGTCCGCCGCCCGTGCCCGCGCGCAGCCCTTCGCGCAACCCGATATGTGCAGGCGGCCGGTGACGAGCGGGGCGAGACGGGCGGCGAGGTCGCGGGTGGCGACGCTGGCCTGCGGACAGGCGGGCGCGCCGACACAGGCATCGACATGGAGGATGGGCGCGTCTTCCAGAACCATGGCGGCGGCGGGCGCCGGGGCCATGCCCTCGGCCAGCACCATCCGCCACGGCGTCAGGCGAAGCGCCAAGCGATGCGCGCGAACGAAGGCGGCAAGCTCTGCGGCGTCGATGCGCCCGAAAGGCAAGCCATAGACCGCCCCCATCGGATGCGCACCGGGTCGCAGCGATTCACCGGCGGGGGCGGACGACACCGCACCCGATGCCCATTCGGGCAGGGCCGCGCCATGCCGCGCCATCCGCCCCGCCGCCTGCCCCCCGCTCGCGACGAACCAGTGCGCCAGCCGGATCAGGGCGTCGACCGCATGCTCGCACGACATGGCGACGCCGGTCGCCCGCCCATCGGCGCGCAGCAGCAGGCCGCCAGTCGCCGCCCGCTCGATACGGAAATCTCCGGGCGCGTCCGCCAGCATCGGCCGCGCGCCCGCATCGACGACGAAGCCGACCTTGCCCGGCAGCGCGGGCAATTCAGCCAGCCGCGCCCGCAGTTCGGTGGCGATTCGGTGCGTGTCATCGCCCTCGCGCCATGCGGGATCGACGAGCACCGCGCCCCGCCCCTCGCGCGCCGGATCGGGATCGACCAGCCCCAGCGCCTGCAATTCTTCGAGCAGCACGGGCCAGCCCTTCTCGGTCACGCCGCGCAGTTGCAGATTGGCGCGCGCCGTCAAGTCGATCTGGCCATTGCCATGGGCGTTCGCCGCCTCGCACAGCCCCTCGA
Source organism: Candidatus Sphingomonas excrementigallinarum (assembly GCA_019112965.1). Taxonomy (GTDB): domain Bacteria; phylum Pseudomonadota; class Alphaproteobacteria; order Sphingomonadales; family Sphingomonadaceae; genus Sphingomonas; species Sphingomonas excrementigallinarum. The sequence goes on from DXIH01000039.1 coordinate 9,044, forward strand.
CCTGCGCGGCGGCCAACCGCCCCAGCGGCGGGCGGACGCGGACCAGCAGGCCGTCGCCCGCCATCATCGGCCGCCACGCATCGGGGCACCAGCCCTTGACGACGAAGCCGCTCATGCCGCGCCGGCCAGCATCGCCAGCACCGAGTTGCGCCGCGTCCGCCACAGCCCCGCCGCATGGAGGGCGGCGAACCGTGCCTCCATCGCCGCCAGTGCCGCCGGGTTCGCCTGCGCCATGAAGTCGCGCACCGCGTCCTGCGCCAGCGTCGCATCCCAATAAAGGTCGATCAGTGCGGCGGGCACTGCGTCGGCCAGATGCGCGAAGCTGCCCAGATGGTCGAGCGTCGCGGCAATCTCGGCCGCGCCCCGAAAGCCGTGGCGCATCATCCCCTCGACCCAGCGTGGGTTCGCGACGCGGGCATGGACGGTGCGGGCGATCTCCTCGGCCAGCGTGCGCGCGTTGGGATGGGCCGGATCGCGCGTGTCGAGATGATAGAGCGACGCCGCCCCCTCCCCCAGCGCCGCGCGCGCCGCCGCGAACCCCGCCTGATGCGCGGCATAATCGGCGGCCAGCAGCAGATCGCTTTCGGGCAGGTCGTGGAGATGGACAAAGGCCTGCGCCCCCGCCACCCGCGCCGCGATCCCATCCGCATCGCGCCGGTCGCCATCGTCGAGCGCGGTGGCCGAGGCAGCGAGCCAGCTCTGCCCCGCCTCGATCCGCGCCGCTTCGTCGTAACCCGCATTCGGGTCCAGCCCGACGCCGTAACGCCCCGGCGCCGGGCCATAGACGCGCGGGGTCGCCTGCCCGACGAAAGGATTCCAGTCCGGCGCTTCGTCACGCTGGCCAAGCGCCCGCACCGCCTGCCCGAACAGTGCGACCAGATGCGGAAAGGCGTCGCGGAACAGCCCCGACACGCGCAGCGTCACATCGACGCGCGGCCGGTCGAAGCGCATCAGCGGCATCACCTCAAACCCCGTCACCCGTTCGGAGCGATGGTCCCACACCGGCTCGACCCCGATCAGGTGCAGCGCCATGGCGAACTCCTCGCCCGCCGTGCGCATCGTCGCCGATCCCCAGAGATCGACGATCAGGGTGCGCAGATAATCGCCCTCCTCCTGCATGTGGCGGCGAAGCAATTCCTCGGCGAGCTTCACGCCTTGGGCCTGCGCCGCACGGCTCGGCACCGCGCGCGGGTCGATCGCGTAGAGGTTGCGGCCCGTGGGCAGCACATCGGCGCGGCCCCGATAGGGCGAACCCGAAGGCCCCGCCGCCACCCGCTGACCGTTCAGCCCGGCGAGCAACCCCGCGCGCTCAGCCGCCCCCTGCTCGCCGCGCCCGAAGACATGCAGCCCCTCACCGAACTGGCTGTCCTTCACGTCGCAGACAAAGGCGTCGATCCGGACGAGCGGATCCTCGGCTCCCGCCAGCCCCAGCGTCTCGCCCAGCCCGACGCTCTCCGCCTCCTCAGCGATCAGCGCGCGTAGCCGGTCGCGCCGGGCGGGGTCGAGGCCATCGGCATTGGCGTATTCGTCGAGCAACGCCTCCAGCCGCCCCAGCCCCGCGCCTGTTCCGGCCTGGACCAGAGCCGGGGGAACATGGCCGATGGTGACGGCCCCCAGACGGCGTTTGGCCTGCGCCGCCTCGCCCGGATCATTGACGATGAAGGGATAGAGGACCGGCCAGTCCTGCGTCAGCGCCTCGGGCCAGCAGGCGTCCGACAGTGCGACCGCCTTGCCGGGCAGCCACTCCAGCGTACCGTGCGCGCCGACATGAACCAGCGCGTCGATCGTCTGCGCACGGAGCCAGAGGTAAAAGGCGACATAGGAATGACGCGGGCAGCGCGAGAGGTCGTGATAATCGTCCGCGCGTACGTCGCGCCGCCCGCGTTCGGGCTGAAGCGCGACGATCGCCTTGCCGAGCGTCAGCGCGGGGAAATGAAAGGCATCGCCCTCCACCATCGGATCGCCCTCGACCGCTCCCCAGCTCTCCTGCAAATCGGCGCGCAAGGATTCGGGCAGCGTGGACAGCGCCGCGCGATAGGCGGCGAGCGGCCATGCAATGCGGCTATGGCTCAACACCTCGGGCAGGTCGGCCGGACACGCCACGTCATAACCCGCCTGAACCAAATCTTCGAGAATGGCCGCCGTCGAGGCGAATCCGTCCAGCCCGACCGCATGCGCCGCCTGCCAGTCCTTGCCCGGATAGGTGGACAGCAGGATCGCCAGCCGCCGCTCCGCCGCCGGGGTCGTCGCCAGCCTGGCCCAGCCCGCCACCCGGTCGGCGACCGCCACGATGCGGGCGGGCTCGGCGCGATGGAGGCGCAGGGCGATGTCGAAATCGGGGTCGCGCTCGCCCGGCTGCTTGAAGCTGACCACGCCCGCGAACAGCCGTCCGTCGATCTCGGGCAGCACGACATGCATGGCGAGGTCGGCGGGCGACAGCCCCCGCGCCGAGCCTTCCCAGCCCGCGCGGTCGCTGGTGGCGAGCGCGATCTGGAACACCGGCACGCCCGCCCCGTCGAGCGGCGTCGTGTCGTCCTCGCCACGTGCCGAAAAGGCGGTGGCGTTGACGATCGCCGCGGGGGTGAGCGCGTCGACCCAACGCGCGATCCAGGGGCCTGCGCCCTCGGCTTTCAGCGAGGGGACGAACAGGGCGATGGGGTCGAAGCCGCGTTCCTCCAGCGCGGCGTGGAGGGCGGCGATCGGCTCCAGATCGGCGGCGGCGAGATAGGCGCGGTAGAAGACGATCAGGACGCGGGGGCGGGTTGTGGTTAGCAAGGCGGCGGCAGGGCAGGATGGGCCTTTCGGGTTCCAACCTCCAACGGATGCCACTTGCGGAGACGGCCCTCCCCCATCCCCTCCCGCCTGCGGGAGGGGCGTGCTCTGGGCAGGTGTTGCGGCGAAAAGCCCCTCTCCCGGCAGGGGGAGGGGTTGGGGAGGGGCAAGAGCCACAGGCGATTCCGTCGCCAATGTGCTTAGAGCCATCGCCGCCGCATCCGCCCCACCCGCGTCGCACAGCGCCGTCAACCGCCGCACCACCGCTTCCCCCACGGTGGAAGCCGTCGCCAACCGCCGATCCTCGCGCCCGTCGGCCGCCAGCACCGCCAGCGCGATGCCTCGCTCGCGGGCCAGCCGCTCGACCTCGCGCAGGCCGTAATCCCAGTACGCCGCCCCGCCGATCAGCCGGATCAGGATCGCCTTCGCGTGCACCAAGGTCTGCTCGACATAGGTGTCGACCGACAGCGGATGGACCAAGGCCGCCAGATTGGCGAGCCGCAGCGACCAGGGAAATCCCCCCGCCCGCCACCCCGCCGCAAAGGCGCTGAGGTCGCTGTCGGAGAAGGACAGGACGACCACGTCACCGGGGCGCTGCCCCAGATCCTGTGGAACCGCCTGTTCCTCCAGCCCATGGCTCTCGTGAAAGACGAGATGCACCGGCCTTAGCCCTTCAGCACGGCCTCGATCGCCGAACGGTCGATCCGGTTATGCTCGGCGATGACGACCAGCTGCGTGCCACGCGGCTCGCCTGCGCCCCAGGGCCGGTCATAGCTGGTGCGCACGCGGCGGCCGACCGCCTGGACCAGCAGCCGCATCGGCTTGCCCGCGACCGCGGCATAGCCCTTCACGCGCAGGATATCCTGCTGCTCGGCCAGCGCGACGATGCGCGCCGCGATCGCCTCGGGGCTTTCCACCTCGCCGAGCATCACAGAGATGCTGTCGAAATCGTCATGCTCGTGATCGTCCGCACCATCATGGTGCGAGGGGCGCGCGGCGATGTCGTCCTCGGCCGCCGCCTCCAGCCCCAGCACGATCTCGGCGGAGACGATGCCGTCGACCGCCTCGACCATGGGCAGCGGGCGCGGGGCCTCGGCGGCGATGATCGCGCGCGCCTTGGCGACGCCCTCAGGCCCGGCCAGGTCCGCCTTGGTCAGCAGGACGATGTCGGCACAGGCGAGCTGGTCCTCGAACACTTCGGACAGCGGGGTTTCATGGTCCAGGCTGGGGTCGGCGGCGCGCTGGGCCTCGACCGCATCAAGATCGGGGGCGAAGCGGCCCGCCGCGACGGCCTCGGCATCGGCGAGTGCGACCACGCCGTCGACGGTGATACGCGAGCGGATGGCGGGCCAGTCGAATGCCTTCAGCAGCGGCTTGGGCAGCGCCAGGCCCGAGGTCTCGATCAGGATGTGGTCGGGGCGCGGCTCCATTGCCAGCAGCTTTTCGACCGTCGGGATGAAGTCGTCGGCGACGGTGCAGCAGATGCAGCCATTGGCCAGCTCGACGATATTCTCCGCCGGGCAATCGGGGATGGCGCAGCTTTGCAGGATGTCGCCGTCGACGCCCAGCGTGCCGAACTCGTTGACGACCACCGCCAGGCGACGGCCGCCCGCGTTGCGGATCAGATGGCTGATGAGCGTGGTCTTGCCCGCCCCCAGAAAGCCGGTGACGATGGTGACGGGGACCTTGGACAGGTCACGCATGGTAATTCTCCGACGCGCCGGACGAGCGAGCGCGGACACGGGACCTGTCGCCGAAGCGGTGACGAACGGGCGCGCGACATGCGTCCGCCCCGCTATACCGGCGACCGATGCGGCCCCGGCCGCATGGCTTCGTCGCTCCCCGACGGAGGACCGTGCCCCGACCACCCCCTGGGTCCAGGCAAGAGCGACCATGACGCCGGCAGGTCTCCTGGCTCGCGGGTCGAAGCGAGGGGATGCGCCTTCCCGGATCACTCCAGTGGCCGTGCCTCAAAGGGGCACCAGCATCGCTCGCTCACCGCTTACAGTTGCAGGGACAGCCGGGGATTTGCACCCCATTCCCGTTAAAGCCCCGAAGGGCACCGGCGCGATCGTCGAGTTCCTGGGTCGTTGATCCCATCGAAGCGATCAAGGCTGTCATTGCGAGCGGAGCGAAGCAATCCAGGGCGTCCTGGTCCGGCTCTGGATTGCTTCGCGCCGCTCGCAATGACGGATCGGTTCAATGTTCTCGCGGGTCAGGAGCCCGATCAGCGGCATTTATCCCGCCGCGCCAGGCTTGGCAATTCGCGCCTCCATCGCGGCGAACCCGCGCCAGCGATAGAGGAGGAAACTTGCCCCCCAGCAGACCACGAACAGCCCGACGATCGCAAAGCCCAATATGTTGAAATGCTCGGCCAGCGCCCCCGCATAGCGGAACGGCCCCGACGTCCAGCCGAACCGCTCGGCCAGCAAGGCGGTCGCCTGGATGCCCCCGATCACCAGCGCGACCAGCGCGGAGACGAGCGTAATCGTCATATTATAGTAGAGCTTGCGCAGCGGATGGACGAACGCCCACTCATAGGCGCCCAGCATCACCAACCCGTCGGCCGTGTCGATCAACGCCATGCCGACCGCGAACAGGACGGGGAAGACCAGGATCGTCGCCAGCGACACCCCGTCCGCCGCATGCGATCCCGACAGCCCCAATATCGCCACCTCGGTCGCGGTGTCGAAGCCCAGCCCGAACAGGAAGCCCAAAGGCGCCATGTGCCAGCTCCGCCGGATCAGCCGGAACAGCGGCCGAAACAGGCGCGACAAAGGCCCCTGCCCCGAAAACAGCATATCGGCATCGGCCTCCGCCATCGGCTCGCCGCGCGCGACGCGGCGGAACCGCGTCCAGACGTCGCGCAGGATGATCAGGTTCATGATCGCGATCGCGAACAGGAAGCTGGCCGAGACGATGGTGGCGATCGTCCCCCCGCTCTGCCCGAACGCCTCGAAGTCGGACAGGGTACTCGCCGCCAGCGCCACGGTGGTCGCCGCGATCAGCACGATGGCGGAATGGCCGATCGCGAACCACAGACCGACCGCGATGGGCCGCTGGCCGTCCTGCATCAGCTTGCGGGTGACGTTGTCGATGGCGGCGATGTGATCGGCATCGACCGCATGGCGCAGCCCCAGGCTATAGGCGAGGAGCGCCGTGCCGAGCATCAGGCTGTCGCCCGCAAAGACGCTGAACGCCCAGCCCCAGACGGCGATATTGACGATGACCAGTGCCCCCATCAGCAGCGTGACGCGACGCTTTAAAGAAGGGCGGGCGGAAACTTCGGACATGGGTGGATCAACCTCCCCCAAGCGCCATGGCGACGAAAGGCCGCCCCGCTTCTGCCAGACGGGCGCACGCCTAGCAGGGTCTTGCGATTCGGGTCGGCCGGATGGCGTCGCTCAAATGATACAATATATCCCAGCCATGACCATCCCCTGGATCGCAGCAAGAGCGACTCGCATCGGCAGGTCTCCTGGCTCGCGGGTCGAAGCGTTCCGTCATGCGGCCTTCCCGGATAACTCCAGTGGCTGTCCCCTCTCGCAGGAACCGGCATCACGCGCTCACCGCTTACAGTTGCAGGGACAGCTATGGCTTTGCACCATATTCCCGTTTCAAGCCCCGAGGGGCACCGATGCGATTGGCCGGCGATGGAGCTGAAAGCCCCGGCCGGTCGGCACGGGGATAGTCTGCGGTGGATGGAGGCGCAAACCGCTTTATCGCGCCCGGCGCGCGGCTTAAGCCCCGCATCATGGTGGATGTGAGACGATGGCCTCTCTGGGGGCGGCGCTGGACACCGGCGGCGGCCTGCCTGGTCGCGGCCTGCGCCGGCGGCCATTACCGACCGGTCAGCGACACGCCGGTGCGGATCGGCAAACCCTATACGGTGCGCGGCGTCACCTATGTTCCGGCCGAAGACGCGACCTACGACATGCTCGGCTATGCCAGCTGGTATGGCAGCGAATCGGGCAAGCGCACCGCGAACGGCGAACGCTTCCGCCCCGGCTGGGCGACGGCGGCACACACCACCCTGCCCCTGCCCAGCTATGTCGAGGTGACGGCGCTGGATACCGGACGGCGGATCATCGTGCGGGTCAACGATCGCGGGCCGTTCGCCGGATCGTCGCGGATCATTGACCTGTCACGCGGCGCGGCCGAACAACTCGGCCTGCGCGCGGTCGGCAAGGCGGCAGTGCGGGTGCGGGTCGTCGAGCCGGACGAAAAGGACCGCGAACGCCTGCGCCATGGCAAGGCGGCGCGGCCATTGCCGCCGGTGTCGGATGCGGTGCGGGCGAATTTGCTGTCACAGATCGCGGCGGCGGGGATGACGGTTCGGTAGAGGCGGCGGCTTTCGCCCACTATTGGACGTCGGCCCCTCGACCTATCCACCACCCAAGCAACCAATAGACACCGAAGCCCTCTGCCATGCCAACGGGATACGCAACTGCGTACCCCGAAGAAAACCTCGAATTCATTGGGATGGACCAAATTGCGGCTGCATTTGCCGCAATCACTAAGCCTACGATCCACCAGAAGCCGGACTTGTGGCGTCCATCCCAGCGCATAGACACTGCCGTCCAAATTGAGAAGAACGCCATAGTCGTCACCAGAGCCTTCTCCGGTGTCGAGAGATACGTGATGACGACAAAGAGCGGCAGGGTTTGAGCGATAATAACCAGCATCTCTCGCATTCGCCTGCGAACGCCTGTCCCGTAGCTCTCCATGACGGGGTGGTATTCCCTGCTCGAAAGCACGTCTAGGGGAATGACCGTTTCCCACCCATAGCCACCATTCAGCTTGGATCGCTTTGGCCCGCCATGAAGCCAAACCTCCCGCGCTTCACTCCACAGTGAAAGTGAAAAACGCCTGAAACGAAAAAAGCGGGCTTTCGCCCGCTTCTTCGTCGCCCACCGATGTCGGTAGAAGATTGGTCGGGGCGACAGGATTCGAACCTGCGACCCCCACACCCCCAGTGTGATGCGCTACCAGGCTGCGCTACGCCCCGACCGAGCGGCGGCCTCTAGGCGGGTTTTATCGGGGATGCAAGCCTTGATGTTGCAATAGTCGCAACACCACATCCGCCTCTCCATTGCGCCTGTCCGTCTGCGATGGTAGCGGGCAGGCTATCCGACATGGGGGCTTGTCGATCGTCATCGGTCGACTCGTACCCGTGCCCATTCAGCATAGACGGGTCCGAATGTTCATTCCCTTCACCGCCCAGGCAGCATCTGGCGTCGCCGCATCGAGCGGAGCCGCCTCGTTCCTCAGCCTCGCGCCGCTGCTCCTCGTCTTCGTCGTCTTCTATTTCCTGATGATCCGCCCGCAACAGCGCCGCATGAAGACGCTGCAGGCGTCGATCGAGGCGGTCAAGAAGGGCGATCAGGTCACCACGGCGGGCGGCATCGTCGGCAAGGTGACCCGCGTCGAGGATCAGCTGGTCGAGGTCGAGATCGCGCCGAACGTCCGCGTCCGCGTGGTCAAGGCGACGCTGACCGATGTGCTCGACCCCACCGCCAAACCCGCGAACGACTGAGACCATGCTGGATTTCCCCCGCTGGAAGGTCGCTTCCATCGTCGCACTGCTGGCCGCGCTGTGCCTGCTCGCAATCCCGAGCTTTCTGCCTGAAAGCACCACCAGCAAATGGGGCCCCATTCCCCATCCGCGCGTAAACCTCGGCCTCGATCTGGCCGGCGGCAGCTATCTGCTGCTGGAGGCGGACACGTCCGACCTCGCCAATACGCGGCTGGAGACGATGCGCGATCAGGTCGCGGCCGAAATGCGCCGTGGCAATCCGCGGATCGACATCGGCGATATCTCGGTGCGGAACGGCCAGCTCAGCTTCATGCTGCGCGACCCGAGCCAGGTGGATGCGGCGCGCGAGCGGTTGCTGGCGATCACCGGCGGTGGCGCGGGCATGACCGGCCAGCGCGAATGGGACATCCAGGTCGTCGACACCTCGCGCTTCGTTCTGAAGCCGACCCAGGCGGGGCTGAACCAGGCGGTCGATACCGCGATGAAGACCGCGACCGAAGTCGTGCGTCGCCGTATCGACGCGCTGGGCACCAAGGAACCGACGATCCTTCAGCAGGGCAGCAACCGCATCGTGGTGCAGGTGCCCGGCCTTCAGGATCCGCAGCAGCTGAAGAACCTGATCGGCAAGACCGCCAAGCTGGAATTCAAGCTGGTCGACACGACCGCCAACCCGGTGGACGTGGCCAAGGGCAATGCGCCCGCGGGCAGCCAGATTCTGCCCTATCCGGGCAATCCGCTGGGTGCGCCGGTGATCGCGGTCAAGCGGCCGGTCATCATCTCGGGCGATCAGCTGATCGACGCGCAGCAGACCTTCGACCAGCAGACCAACGCGCCGCAGGTGGCGATCACCTTCGACGCGCAGGGCGGTCGCAAGTTCGCGCGGATCACGCAGGAGAATACCGGCAAGCCCTTTGCGATCATCCTCGATGGTCAGGTGCTGTCGGCCCCCAACATCAACGAACCGATCCTCGGCGGTCGCGCGTCGATCAGCGGTAACTTCACCGTCGACACGGCCAACCAGCTGGCGATTTCGCTGCGGTCGGGCAAGCTGCCGATCGACCTGAAGGTCATCGAGGAGCGTACCGTCGGCCCCGATCTGGGCGCGGATTCGATCCATGCGGGCATCCTCGCCTCGGCGATCGCGGCGCTGGCCGTGGTCATCTTCATGACCCTCACCTATGGCCGGTTCGGCATCTATGCGAACATCGCCGTCATCATCAACATCCTGGTCATCCTGGCCGTGATGGCGATGCTGAATGCGACGCTGACCCTGCCGGGCATCGCGGGCTTCGTACTGACCATCGGCACCGCCGTCGACGCGAACGTGCTCATCAACGAGCGTATCCGCGAGGAACGACGGCGCGGCCGCAATATCGTCCAGTCGGTCGAGCTGGGGTATAAGGAAGCCAGCCGCACCATCTTCGAGGCGAACGTGACCCACGCGATCTCGGGCGTCATCATGCTCGTGCTCGGCTCCGGCCCGGTCAAGGGCTTCGCGGTCGTGCTGCTGATCGGCATCGTGACCAGCGTGTTCACCGCCGTTACCTTCACGCGGATGCTCGTGGCGCTCTGGTTGCGCCGCGAGAAGCCCAAGACCATCAATATTTGAGGCAGGAGAACAGATCATGCGCCTCCTGAAACTCGTCCCCGACAATACGAACATCGACTTTGTCCGCCTGCGCGGCTGGGCGTTCGGGCTGACGCTCGCGCTCACCCTGCTGGCGGTCGGCGTCACGTTCGCCAAGGGCCTCAATCTGGGCGTCGACTTCGTCGGCGGCCTGATGATCGAGGAGAAATTCCCCACCCCGCCTTCGGCCGATCGGGTCCGCTCGGTGATCGACGGGCTGGGCGTCGGCGAAGCCAATATTCAGACGGTCGGCGATGGCCGGACCATCAGCATCCGCCTGCCCGCGCCCAAATCCAATGACGACGGCGCGACCAACGCCGTCGTCCGCAAGGTCGAAACCGCTCTGGGCCAGCAATTCCCCGGCGCGACCTTCAGCCGTTACGACACCGTGTCGGGCAAGGTCTCGGGCGAGCTTATCAAGCACGGCGTGCTGGCGGTCGTGCTGGCGGTGCTGGGTATCGGCCTGTTCGCGATCTTCCGCTTCGAATGGCAGTTCGGCGTGTCGACCATCGTCGCGATCGTCCACGATCTTCTGGTGACGCTCGGCTTCTTCGCGATCACGCGGTTCGAAGTCGACCTGACGATCATCGCGGCGTTCCTGACCATCATCGGCTATTCGATCAACGACAAGATCGTGATCGACGACCGCATCCGCGAGAATATGCGCCGCTATCGCAAGATGGACATGCGCGAGATCATCAACCTGTCGGTGAACGAGACGCTGCCGCGCACGGTCATGACCTCGGTCACGATCCTGCTGGCGCTGATCGCGCTGCTGCTGCTGGGCGGCCATGTGCTGCGCGGCTTTACCGCCGCGATGATCCTGGGCATCGTGGTCGGCACCTATTCGTCGATCTACGTCTCGTCCTCGCTGCTCATCACGCTGGGCCTGCGCGCCGAGCCGAACCGCGAGAAGCCGGGCACCACCGACAAGCGCAAGGTGGCCGACGCCGAGCGCATCACCCCGCGCGAGGGCTGAGCCACAGCGTGAGCGACTCGATCCGTATCACGCGCGATCCCACCGCGCCCGGCCCGATCGTTCGTGGCTTTGCCGCCACGGGCTTTCGGGTCGGCGAGATCGCCTATCCCGCGCTGCTCCTGTCACCCGATTGGCACGAGCCGTGGAGCCCGCCGCCGTTCGAGGTACTGAGCCCGGAATCGGTCGCGGCACTGATCGACGAGGCGCCGGAATTCCTGCTGCTCGGCACGGGTGCGAACCTGCGCCGCGCGCCCGCCGCCTTCGTGGCGGCGCTCGAGGCGCGCGGGCTGGGCGTCGAAGTCATGGACAGCCGCGCCGCCGCCCGCTCCTGGGGCGTGTTGCGCAGTGAAGGCCGCAAGATCTGTGCGGCCCTCTACCCGCTCGACGCCTGATCTGACGAATCCTCCCCGGCACGGGGAGGTGGCAGGCCGAAGGCCTGTCGGAGGGGGCTTCCTCGCAATGCATCGCTTGCGGCACGCCCCCTCCACCATGCTGCGCATGGTCCCCCTCCCCGTACCGGGGAGGACTTTCCTACCGCCGCCGCGCCACGAGTTCGGCCAGGTGCGAATGCAGCGCCGCCGCATTGGCCGCCCAGGTAAAGTCCCGCACCACCGCCCGCACCGCCCAGGGATCGGCGGCCTGATCCAGCACGTCGCGGATCGCAGCGGCGAACTCGCCCGGATCGGCCTCTACGATCCGCCCGGCCACGCGGCTCGTCACGACATCGCCCGCCCCGCCCGCCGGGGTGATGACGATCGGCGTCCCGCAGGCGAGCGACTCGACCCAGGCATTGGCCAGCCCTTCGGAGGCGGATGCCAACGCCATCACATCCGCCGCCCCCAGCAAGGGAGGCAATTCGGCATGAGGCACACCACCGAGCAGCCGTACCCGCCCGGCAATGCCCGCCCGCTCCGCCCGCGCGATCAGTGCCGCACGCTCCGCCCCCTCACCTGCGATCATCAGCGTGACACCGGGCAGCCGCGCGACCGCATCGATCACGACGCCGTGCCCTTTGCGCGGAATCAGCGCACCGAGCGACAGGATCAGCGGCCCCGTAACACCGAGTGCCCGCTTGGCGGCTGCCCGATCGACAGGCTGGAACCGGCTCTGGTCCACGCCGGTATGGTGAACGCGGATACGGTGCCTCGAGACGCCCAATGCGGCCACGTCATCGGCCATCGCATCGCTGACCGCGAGCAGCCCGTTCGCCTGCATCGCCGCGCGCGCGACCTGATGCCGGGTGGCGGGGGCGCGGCCCCAGTGATGAATGTCCGCCCCCCGCGCCTTGATCGACACGGGCACGCCGTAACGCCGCCCCAGCGCGACCGCCGCCGGGCCGTCGGGGAAGAAGAAGGACGCGTCGATCACGTCGAACGGCGCCTCGTCCCGCAAGCGGTCGAGCACCGGGGTCAGCGCACGGACCAGCGCGGGCGCATGAAACCGCCCGCCAGTGCCGGGGATCGTCACGAAACGCGGGCGGCGGACGTCCAGGCCCGCCCATGTCTCGCGCAACGGCAAGGCCGCTTGCGCCCGGAACCGTGCCGAGCGTGCCAGCGGCCAGACCGGCAGGCCGATCGGTGCGACCACCCGGACCTCGACACCGGGCCGCGACGCCAGCGCAGCCGTCTGGCGTTCGACGAAGATGCCGAAGTTCGGCCGTGTGGCGTCGGGAAACAGGCTCGACAGGGTCAGCACGTTCAGCATGAGACCTCTTACTCCCGTCGGCACAAAAAATCGTGCATGTCGTGACATTATCGGCGACGTGACCAAATTGAAGAACAACTTGAACGAGCAAGAACAAAAGGCTGACCGCCAAGACATGGGCCGTTCATCAATCCTACAGATCGCGCCTGACACAGTTGAGGCGATGGGCTATCCCGGTGATAGCTTTTGCAGTGGGGGGTTTTGATGAGCCGATTCGGACGTTTGGGCGCGGTATTGGCGCTGGGCGCGACACTGGCCGGTTGCGGCGGCGGTGACGGCGGCAGCAGCAGCACGACCGGATCGAACACGGGGGGCAGCGGCGGCGGAGCAACCGGCACGGTCGAGAGCGCCTGTTCGCTGCGCAATCGCCAGAACTGGGTCTCGGCCCAGATGAACGAATGGTATCTGTTCCCTGAAACCCTTCCCGCCTCGCTCGACCCGTCGGGCTATACGACGGTCAGCGACTATATCGATGCGCTGACCGCGACCGCGCGAGCGCAGCGCAAGGACCGCTTCTTCACCTATCTGACCTCGATCAAGGAAGAGGACGCCTATTACAGCTCGGGCGATTCGGCGGGCTTCGGATTTCGCCTGACGACCGATGCGTCACAGTCGAAGCTGATGATTGCCGAATCCTTCGAAAGCGGCGCGGCCCTGGCGGCCGGGATCGACCGCGGCTCGGAGATTCGCGGCATCGGCACCACCACCGCCAATATCCAGTCGATCAGCGACATCGTTCGGGCCGATCCCAATAACGGGCTCACCAATGCGCTCGGCCCCGATACGGCGGGCACGGTGCGCTATTTCCAGGTGGCCGACCCTGCGGGCAATGTGCGTACCGTTTCATTGACCAAGGGGGCCTATACCCTCCAGCCGGTATCGCCCAATTACGGCACGCAGATCATCACCGATAACGGCCAGCGCTATGGCTATATCAACCTGCGCACCTTCATCAGTACCGCCGACCCGCAGCTGCGCGCCGCCTTCGCGACCTTCAAGCAGCAGGGCATCACGCAGGTCGTCGTCGATTTTCGCTATAATGGCGGCGGCAGCCTCAGCATCGCCGATCTGTTCAACAATCTGCTGGGCGGCAACCGCCAGACGTCCGACGTGATGGGTTATGTCGCCTTCCGCGCCAGCAAGTCGTCGAACAACGAGACGACCTATTTCGCGCCACAAGCCCAATCGATCGTGCCCACCCGCCTCGCCTTTATCGGCACCGGCGGCACCGCCTCGGCCAGCGAACTCGTCCTGAACCGCACCCTGCCCTATATGGGCGCCAATACCGGCCTGATCGGCGCCAACACCTATGGC
>DXIH01000040.1 GCA_019112965.1 Candidatus Sphingomonas excrementigallinarum
GGGGAGGGGTGAGTTCATCTCATGTCATCACGGTCTAAGTCATGGCCGCTGGCGACAAGCCCCTCCACCACTGCTACGCGGCGGTCCCCCTCCCCAAGCAAGCTTGGGGAGGAATGCCTCGATCACATCCTCCCCATCTCTGATGGGGAGGGGAACCGCTCGCGAAAGCGAGTGGTGGAGGGGCAGCTCCCTCCCCACACGCTCCAACTTCACCAGCCCTGCGGCTTGCCCTTGTTCTGCTGGTCCAGCCAGGTTTTCAGCGGCGCGAAATACTCCACCAGCGCCTTGCCCGACATCTCGCGGCTGCCGGTGAAGACCTGCAGCGCGTCCGGCCACGGCTTGGACTGGCCCATCGCCAGCATCGCGTTCAGCTTCTTGCCGACCTCCTTGTTGCCATAGAAGGAGCAGCGGTGGAGCGGCCCCTTCCACCCGGCCTGGTCGCACGCCGCGTTGTAGAACTGGAACTGCAGCACCCGTGCCAAGAAATAGCGGGCATAGGGCACGCCCGCCGGAATGTGGTATTTCGCGCCCGGATCGAACTTCGTCTCGTCCCGCGCGACCGGGGGCACGACGCCCTGATATTTCAGGCGCAGCGCGTCCCAGCCCGCCTGATACTGGCTGGCCGGAATCTGCCCCGAGAACACGCCCCAGCGCCATTTGTCGATCAGCAGGCCAAAGGGCAGGAACGCCACCTTGTCCATCGCCTGACGGAGGAGCAGGCCGATATCCTTGTCGGCGCTGGGCACCTTGGCCGGATCGAGCAGGCCGATCTTCACCAGATAATCGGGCGTGATCGACAGCGCGACGGTGTCGCCGATCGCTTCGTGGAAGCCGTCATTCGCGCCGTTCTTGTAGAGGAAGGGCTGGTTCTTGTACGCGCGCTGGTAATAGTTATGCCCCAGCTCGTGATGGATGGTCACGAAGTCGTCGGCATTGACCTTCGTGCACATCTTGATGCGGATATCGTCCATATTGTCGATATCCCAGGCCGAGGCGTGGCAGATCACCTCGCGGTCGGCGGGCTTCACGATCTGCGAGCGCTGCCAGAAGGTCTGCGGCAGGGGCGCGAAGCCCAGCGAGGAGTAGAAGCCCTCGCCCGCCTTCACCATCTTGATCGGGTCATAGCCCTTGGCCTTCAGCAGGTCGCCGGTGTCGTATCCGACATCGCCCGCGCCCTTGGGCGCGACGAGGTCATAGATATTGCCCCATTCCTGCGCCCACATATTGCCCAGCAGGTCGGCGCGGATCGGGCCGGTCTTGGCCTGCACCGCATCGCCATATTTCTCGTTCAGCTTCCAGCGGACATAGGTGTGAAGCGCCTTGTAGAGCGGCTCCAGCTCGCCCCAGATCTTGTCCGTGACCTGCGCGAACTGCTCGGGCGACATGTCATAGCCCGAGCGCCACAGCGACCCGGCATCGACATAACCCAGTTCCTTGGCGCCCTGGTTCGCCAGCGCGGTCATCTGGGCATAATCGGCCCGCATCGGCGCGCCGACATTGTCGTGCCAGCTGACCCACATCTCCTTGAGCTTGGCGGGATCGCGCTCGCTACCCATCGCGGCCTCGATATCCGATCCGTTGATCGGCTGGCCGTTCAGCATGCCCTTGCCCTTGCCATAGGACGACGACATGCGCGTGGTCAGCATCGACAGCTGCGCCGAGGCGCCCGGGGTTGTCGGTGCGGGCAGCGTGATGCCGCCGCGCAACAGGTCGAGCTTGCGCTTGGTATCATAGGACAGGCCCGGCAGCGCCTGGTAACGCGCCGCCCCCAGGCCATAGCGGACGGCGAGGTCGGTCATCTCCGCGCCCGACGCGGCGGCCAGCGCATCGGTGTCGTCGGTGATATAGGTCGCGTTGACCCAGGCGACCTGCTGCGCCCCGACCGACTTTTCGGCGAGCGTCTTCTCCGCCTCGGCGACGAAGGCATCCGCCCCGGCGACGGTCGCGGGCGGCTGTAATGCGGGCGCGGCAGTCTGGGCCTGAGCGGCACCCGCCAATAGGAAGGCGAGTACGGTGCCGGAAACGGCGGAACGGATCATGCTATCCCCCTTAACGTTCTGAATCGTCCTCGAAACGGGACGGATGGCGCGCAGTTGCGCGGCTTTGCCCGCCGCCGTCAAGCGGTGAGGAATTGCGCGATTGCCGCGCCCAGCTCGGGCTTGGTCACCGAGGCCATGTGGTTGCCCGGAATCTCGACATAGCGCCCGCGCGGCAGCGCCTCGGCCAGCTCGACGGCCGCGCCATTGTCGAAGTCGTCGACGCCCGCCACGACCAGCGTCGGCAGGTCGAAGCCCTCGATCGCCGAGAGCGGCGTGTCGGCAAAGGTCTGGAGGATGTGGAGCAGCGCCACTGGATCGCCGCCGGTGGTCTTCAGGAAAGCCTCCGCCATCCATTCCGCGGTACCGCGCTGATGCTCGCCCAGCCGGGTCAGGATATTGGTGAAATGCGCGACCCGCCGGTCGGTATGGAGCAGCCCCTCCAGTCCCATGCCCGCAAAGATCGCCTTGCCCGGCTCCGCCCCGGTCGCCAGCATCCGGCTGACCGTCCGCGCGCCCAGCGAATAGCCGCCCAGATCATAGTCGGTGAGCCCCAGATGCTCGACCAGCGCATGGCCGTCACGGGTCAGCGCGTCCTTCGGATAGGCGGCGGGGTCATGCGGCTTGCCGCTTTCCCCATGCGCGCGCAGGTCGGGCATGATGACCCGGTTGCCCTTGGCCGCGATGGCGGCGGCGTGGCCGTAGCGGATCCAGTTGGTATAGGCGTCGGAGAAATAGCCATGGATCAGCACCAGGGCACGCCCCTCCCCCATTTCACGCCACGCGATCGGGGTGCCGTCGAAGCTGTCGAAGAAGCGGGTTTCGGGGGCGGTGTCGGCCAAGGGTTCGGTCTCCAGAAGGCAAGCTGTAGCAGCATCTCCTAATACGGATCGCCCGGGATGTGGAACTCTCATCCGGCCAAGCGGCCCTCACCCTTCCCACCCGCTAACGCGGGCGGGGCCCTTCCCTCTCCCGCCGGGAGAGGGAGGGAGGCGCGAAGCGCCGAAAGGGTGAGGGTGGCCTCCTAACCCACATAAATCCCGGCAACCCGCCACTCGCCATCCTCGCGCTCCAGCGTCACCGTTTCGACAACGGGCGCCGAGGTCCCGAACCGCGTATTGAACCGCACCGTCCGATAACCGGCGGGCGGCGCGGGGATGTCGTCCTCGCTGAGCAAGGTCCGCGACACCGTCTTGCCGAGCGGCGCCCGCACCTGTTCCGAGGTCACGGCCCAGACCTGTTCGGTATTGAGCTTGCGGAAGCTGGTCGTGGTCAGGCGGTAGCTGTCGGCCCAGCGGCTCTGGTCGATCAGTTGCACGAAACGCTGCGCCGCTTCGACTGCTGCGGGATCGTTCACCCCGGTCGACGCCGTTGGCGGCGGTGCGGAGGTCATGTGGGTCAGGCCGCCAAGGGCGAGCAGGCCGAGGACAAGGGTCATGAGAATCGCTCCGATGATGATCCGGGGGCGGCGGATACCGGCCTCCACGCCGACGACCGGCGCCGGACTTTCATCGGCCACCGCATCGGGCCGGTCCTCCCCGATCCTCATGTCCCCCACATATTCGGGGTGCGATGGCGCATCCTCCACCTCCAGCAGCATCCGCGCCGCTTCGCGGCTGCTCGACACCGCGAGCTTGCGGCGCGCGTCGCGCAGGCGTTCGTTGATGGTATGGACCGACAGGTCGAGTTGACGCGCGATCGACTTGGCGTCGTGCCCCCGCACGATCAGGCGCAGCGTCTGCTTTTCCCGATCGGTCAGCGCGTCGATACCCGCTTTGGCCTGCTTGGTCATGGGGCGACTATGCCGGAGCCGCGCCCGCCGACCACCCTCAAAAAATTGTACCTTGACCTCGTTCGTACGGGCGAAAGAGGCACCTTGAGTCCCATTCTCACCAGCTCGTGACAAAATGACGGGAATCCGTGCTTTTTTGTGAATACGAGCGAGTCGCACACATGGACAAAAGGGGTACAAGCGGTTAGCCGCCGCCCATGGCAGCGTCCCTATTCCTTCTCCTGGCGGTGATCTTGGCGTTCGCCGGTGGGGGTGGTCCGTGGATGCTCATCGCAACGGTCGCGGCCGCGACGGCGGCGGGGACTCGGCTGCCCGATCTCGACACGCCGCTCCAGCTTCAGCATCGCAGCGCGCTGGTCCACAGCGTCCTGCCCTTCTACGTCGCGACGCTCGACCTGCGCACCTGGCCGGTCGCGGCGGGACTGGGGTTCGGCGTGGGCTTCCACCTGGCGGCCGATCTGTTCCCCGGCACGATGCGCGGCTTCGCGACGATCAAGATCCCGCTCATCGGATCGATCGGCGCCTTCCCCTCCTATCTGTGGATTGCGATAAATTCGGCGGCGAACATGGTGGGGGCGTTCGTCATCCTCGAATGGATCGCCGCCGACCGGGTAGCCGCCTGCGCGCTGGCTGCGACGGGGGTGCTGGGGGCAAGCTATCTGCTGCGCACCAAGGGCGGTGTCTATGCGTTGGTGGTGATGATCGCACTGGGCTGGATGATCCTGGGCTAAGCCTGGCGATTGGCGTTTTCCCACGATTGCGATATGGGGCGGTTCTCTGCCGCCAAGAAGCAGGCCAATCGGGAGCGGATGCCGGACCCTTGATCCGGACCCTCGATGACCGCAGCGACCGCCTCCCCCGCCGAAACCCTGCCGCCCAGCCCGATCGGGCGTCCGCACAGCCTGCTCGAGGATGCCTATGCGATCTTCATCGGCGTGACCCTGCTGATCGTCGGACTGATGTTCCTGAAGGCGGCGGGGCTGGTGACTGGCGGGATTGCGGGCGTCGCGCTGCTGCTGTCCTATCTGATCCCGCTGCCCGCCGGTGTGCTGTTCACGCTGGTCAACATCCCCTTCTTCCTGTTCGCGCACAAGGTGATGGGCGCGCGGTTCGCGGTAAAGACGGTGCTGGTCAATATCGGTATCGGCGTCGCCTCGGCGATCACGCGGGTGTCGGTGCACGTCGATGGCGTGCATCCGGCCTTTGCCGCGCTGGTCGGCGGCACGGTGATCGGCATGGGCATCCTGTCGCTGGCCCGGCACCAGGCGGGGGTCGGCGGCACCGGGGTCATCACCATCTGGCTGTATCGCAAGCGCGGATGGAATATGGGGCTGACCCAGGTCGCGCTGGACGTCTTCATCCTCAGCCTGGCGATCCCGGTCGTCTCGGGCGTACAGATGATGTGGTCAGCTATCAGCGCGGCGGCGATCAGCCTGATCCTCTTCGCCTGGCACCGACCGGGCCTGTATATGGGGCGTTAACTCTCTTTTCCTCCCCTGCAAGGGGAGGGGGACCAGCGAAGCTGGTGGAGGGGTGTCGCCCTATCGAGAGCGTGACACCCCTCCGTCAGGCCTGACGGCCTGCCACCTCCCCTTGCAGGGGAGGAATAAATGGATTCAGTCGCCCTTCTTCAGGTGACGACGGCCGAGCAGTTCGGCAATCTGCACCGCGTTCAGCGCCGCACCCTTGCGCAGGTTATCCGACACGCACCACAGCGACAGGCCGTTATCGACCGTTGAGTCCTCGCGCACGCGGCTGATGAAGGTCGCATAGTCGCCGACGCATTCGACTGGGGTTACGTATCCGCCATCCTCGCGCTTGTCGATCAGCATGACGCCGGGCGCCTCGCGCAGGATGTCCTGCGCTTCCTCGGCCGAGATCTCGTTCTCGAACTCGATGTTCAGCGCCTCGGAATGGCCGACGAACACGGGCACGCGCACGCAGGTCGCCGTCACCTTGACCTTGGGATCGAGGATCTTCTTGGTCTCGGCGACCATCTTCCACTCTTCCTTGGTCGAGCCGTCGTCGAGGAAGCTGTCGATGTGCGGGATCACGTTGAAGGCGATCTGCTTGGTGAACTTCTTGGGCTCGGCGGGGTCGCCGACGAAGATGTTGCGGCTCTGCTCGAACAGCTCGTCCATGCCCGCCTTGCCCGCGCCCGACACCGACTGATAGGTCGCGACGACGACGCGCTTGATCGTCGCCTTGTCGTGCAGCGGCTTCAGCGCCACGACCATCTGCGCGGTCGAGCAATTCGGGTTGGCGATGATGTTCTTCGCTTTGTAACCGTCGATCGCATCGGGGTTCACCTCCGGCACGATCAGCGGCACGTCCGGGTCCATGCGATAGAGCGACGAATTGTCGATCACGACGCAACCGGCGGCGGCGAATTTGGGGGCATAGATTTTGGTCGCGTCCGATCCGATCGCGAACAGCGCCATGTCCCAGCCGGTGGGATCGAAATGCTCGATATTTTTGATGGTGAGCATCTTGCCCGTCTCACCATATTCGATCTGGTCGCCCTGGCTGCGCGACGAGGCGACGACCGCCAGCTCGTCGATCGGAAATTCCCGTTCCGCCAGGATGTTGATCATTTCCCGGCCGACATTGCCCGTCGCCCCGGCGACCACCACGCGATAACCCATTCAACCCTCCACTCGGAAGCGTGAGCCGGTAGCGTCATTGCGCGGACGCGTCCACCAACTTTGCGAAAAGTGCGCGTTTGAGCGGACCAAGCGGGGGTTTGTCACGCCCCCGCCTGCCGCCTCATGCCGCATGATGAAGCGGAGGGGCGCCCATCCAGTCGGGCACGCCCTGCGGCCGGATCGCCGCCGCATCGATGCGTGGCGCGATGACCGCGAAGCGATCGCCCTCGACCATGACCTCGGCCGCCAGTGCCCGGCTGTTGTAGCAGGACGCCATGGACGCACCATAGGCCCCGACGTCGCGCAGGACCGCCAGGTCGCCCTCCTTCACCCGGTCGACCAACCGGCCCTTGGCGAACCGATCGCTGCTCTCGCACACGGGACCGACGACATGCGCGCGCATCGTCGCGCCGTTCGGGGCTACCGCCGCGAACTCATGCCAGGCGTCGTAGAGCGCTGGCCGGGTCAGGTCATTCATGCCCGCGTCGATCACGACGAAGGGGCATTCCTCAC
>DXIH01000041.1 GCA_019112965.1 Candidatus Sphingomonas excrementigallinarum
GCATCGATATCGGCACGTCGGGCGTGAAGGCCGTCGTGCTGGACGAACATGGCGCGGTGGTGGGGCAGGGGACGGCGGCGCTGACCGTGCAGCGTCCCCAACCGCTCTGGTCCGAACAGGACCCGGAGGCCTGGTGGCAGGCGACGACTTCGGCCGTCCGTGCGATCGATCCGGCGGTGCGCCGGGCGGTGCGCGGTATTGGTCTCGCCGGGCAGATGCACGGCGCCACGCTGCTGGGTGCGGACGATCAGGTCCTGCGTCCCGGCATCTTGTGGAATGACGGGCGCAGCCATGCCGAGTGCGCGGAACTGGAGGCCAAGGCCCCCGATCTCCACCGGATCGCGGGCAACCTGGCGATGCCGGGCTTCACCGCGCCCAAGCTGCTCTGGATGCAGCATTATGAGCCGGAAACGTTCTCGAAAATCCGTACGGTGTTGCTGCCCAAGGATTATGTCCGGCTGCGCATGACCGGCGAGAAGGCGTCGGACGTGTCGGACGCCGCCGGTACGCTGTGGCTGGACGTTGAGCGCCGCGAATGGAGCGACGACATCCTCGCCGCCACCGGCCTGACCCGCGATCAGATGCCGCAGGCGGTCGAGGGCACGGCACAGACCGGCCGTTTGCGCGCCGACGTCGCAGAGGCCTGGGGTATCGACGAAGTGCCGGTCGCGGGTGGCGGTGGCGACAATGCGGCCGGAGCCGCGGGCGTGGGCGTGGTCAAGGACGGCGACGCGCTATTGTCGCTGGGCACGTCGGGCGTGATCTTCGCCGCGACCAAGGAGTTCCGCCCCAATCCGGCGGGCGCGGTTCATGCCTTCTGCCACTGTCTGCCGAATATGTGGCACCAGATGTCGGTGCATCTGTCGGCGGCCGCCTGCATCGACTGGGTCGCGCGGTTGACGGGTACGCCCGGTGCCGCCGAGCTGTTCGCTCGCGCCGAAAGCGTCGGCCCGGCGAGTGGCCCGGAAATCTTCCTGCCCTATCTGTCGGGTGAGCGCACGCCGCACAACGATGCCGAGGTGCGCGGGGCGTTCCTGGGCCTCGATCATGACACCACGCCCGAGCGTCTGGCGCAGGCGGTGCTGGAGGGCGTGGCCTTCGCGCTGGCCGACGGCCTGTCGGTTCTGCGCGATGCCGGGACCGAGCTGTCGCAGCTGTCGGTCATCGGCGGCGGTGCGCGTTCCTCCTATTGGGGACAGACGCTGGCCGCCGCGCTGAACGTCGAGCTTGTCTATCTCAAGGGTGGCGAGGTCGGCCCGGCGCTGGGTGCGGCCCGTCTGGCCCAGCTGGCGGTCGATGGCGGCTCGCCGGAGCAGGTCTGCGCGCCGCCGCCCGTCAGCCATACCATCGCCCCCGACGCCGCGCTTGCCGAGCGTTTCGTCCCCAAGATTGCGCGCTTCCGCGACAGCTATTCCCGCATCACTCCGAGGAACCGTTAAATGGCTACCGACTTTTTCGCCGACATCCCGACGATCCGTTACGAGGGTCCGGACAGCGACAACGAACTCGCCTATCGCTTCTATGACAAGAACCGCGTCGTGCTGGGCAAGACGATGGAGGAGCATCTCCGCTTCGCCGCATGCTTCTGGCACACCTTCTGTTGGCCGGGTTCGGACGTGTTCGGCGGCGGCACCTTCAACCGCCCGTGGCACGCGGGCGCAAACGACAGCGCTGCCGCCGCGCAAAAGCGGGAAGTGGCGTTCGACTTCTTCTCGAAGCTCGACGTGCCCTATTACTGCTTCCACGATGTCGACGTGATGGCCGATGCGCAGGGTGTCGCCGAGCATCGCCGTTACTTCGCCGAAGCGGTCGATCACCTCGAAAAGCTGCAGGCGTCCTCGGGCCGCAAGCTGCTCTGGGGTACCGCCAACCTGTTCAGCCACCCGCGCTTTGCCGCCGGTGGCGCGACGAACCCCGACCCGGAAGTCTATGCCTTTGGCGCAATGCAGGTCCGCGACGCGCTGGAAGCGACGCATCGCCTGGGCGGCGCGAACTATGTGCTGTGGGGTGGCCGCGAGGGTTACGAGACGCTGCTCAACACCAACATGAAGCGCGAGCTGGACAATCTCGGCCGCTTCCTGACCCTGGTCGTCGAGCACAAGCACAAGATCGGCTTCACCGGCACCATCCTGATCGAGCCGAAGCCGCACGAGCCGACCAAGCACCAGTACGACTTTGACACGGCGACCGTGTACGGCTTCCTCAAGGCGTACGGCCTCGAGAACGAAGTGAAGGTTAATATCGAGGCGAACCACGCCACGCTGGCGGGCCACACCTTCGAGCATGAGATCGCGACGGCGGGCGCACTCGGCATCTTCGGGTCGATCGACGCCAATCGCGGCGATCACCAGAATGGCTGGGACACCGATCAATTCCCGAACTCGGTCGAGGAACTGACGCTGGCGGTGCTGGAGATCATCCGGGCGGGCGGCTTCACCACCGGCGGCTTCAACTTCGACGCCAAGGTGCGTCGCCAGTCGATGGACGCGGTCGACCTGTTCCACGGTCATGTCGGGGGGATCGACGTCGTCGCCAAGGGGCTGCTCAACGCCGCCGCGCTGATCGAGGACGGCCGCCTGGATGCGATCAAGTCCGAGCGCTATGCCGGTTGGGACGGTGATTTCGGCCAGCAGATCGGTGGCCTCGACCTCGCGGGGATCGCCGACCTCGCCGAACAAAAGGCGATCGACCCGAAGCCCCGTTCGGGTCGTCAGGAGCGGATCGAGAACCTCGTCAACCGCATCGTCCACTCGGGTAAGTAAGACGGGGCAGGCCGAGGTTTTCCCGGCCTGTTTCGCGTGACGAAAGGGGGCGCATCCGTTTGGTCGGAGGCGCCCCTTCTTGTTGCTCGGGTACCAACGCTCCGTTCAGCCTGAGCGTAGTCGAAGGCAACGGGAACAGCTTCGCACATTGGCGACTGGATTCCCTTGGCCTTCGACTTCGCTCAGGCCGAACGGGGTTAAGGTTGCTTAGATAACTCCGTGCGCCACCATATCCCGCAACGCCTCATGGAACGTCGCGATCGCCGCCAGATTGTACCCGGCGATGTTGATGCGTCCCGACCCGGCCATGTAGATCGCATGACGATCGCGCAGCCATTCCACTTGGCTGGGCGAAAGCGGCAGCGTGGCGAACATGCCCTTGCCATGCGCCACCGCACCCAGATCGATGGTCCCGATCCGGCCCCCCGCGGCCAGGGCGGCGCGCAGGCTTTCCAGCCGCTGGCGCATCGTCTCCAACTCGTCGCGCCACTCGGCGGTCAGGCCTTCATCCTCCAGGATGATACGGACGATCGCCGCACCATGATCCGGCGGCATCGACCAGTTGGCGCGCGCCAGGGCGAGGAGGTTGGAGAACACCGTCGCACCGCTTTCCCGATCCGGCGCAAGGGCGAACAGCGCGCCCGTGCGCTCGCGATACAGCCCAAAATTCTTGTCGCAGGAATAGGCGAGCAGAGCCTCGGGTACCGCCGCCAGGATCGTGCGGGCACCCTCGGCATCGATATCGAAGCCATCGCCAAGTCCCTGATAGGCGAGGTCGACGACCGGCAACAGACCTCCCTCGGCGACGCGCGACGCAATGGCCTTCCAGCCCGCCGTGTCGGGATCAATCCCGATCGGGTTGTGGCAGCATCCGTGCAGGAGCACGGCATCACCCACCGCCGATTGGTCCAACCCGGCCAGGAAGCCGTCGAGGTCGAAGCTCTGGCTGTCCAGATCGTAACAGGGGATCATCGCCGGTTCGACGCCAGCCTGACGGAACAGTGGGGCGTGGTTCGCCCAGCTCGGGCTGCCGATCCAGATACGCGGGACACCCGCCCGCGCCAGCAGCTCGGCGGACAGGCGCAGCGCGCCGGTCCCCCCCGGCGTCTGGAGGCCGACGACCCGGTCGGCGGTGACGGCATCCCCCAGCACCAACATGGCCAGCGCCCGGACGAAGCCGATATCACCCTCCGGCCCGAGATAGGATTTGCTCGACTGTTCGGCCAGCAATCGTGTCTCGGCCGCCTTGACCGCGGTCATGACGGGGGTCCGTCCGTCTTCGTCGCGAAACACGCCGACGCCCAGGTCGATCTTTTGGGGGCGCGGGTCGGCGGCGTGTTGGCCGATGATCCGCAGCAAGGGGTCGTCGGGCTGACGGGTGAGGGTGGCGAAACGCATGGCAGGGCCTCTTGGACAGAAAGGCGCGCACCATAGGGTTTCGCACTGAAAAGGGAATGACGGATGCCCTTTGTTCGCATGGGCTGTTCCGTGATGCGGCGATCCATGCCGAACAAGCCTGAACGACCGGGCAAATCGATGGTGACGTAACGCCTATTCGCCACGCCCCGGCTTATTTTTCGGTCCAACGCACGAAAATCGCCCGATATTGATGTGCATTATGGAGCGCTCCGGACGGTTGTTCGTAGACCTTCGGTACGGAACCGTTTCGGCATTGCCCGATCCGTCCGCCATGACCGTGATGGCGGATCGACCTTTCTCTGCATGACCCCGGTGGCGTTCGTCGCGTCATCGACCTTGTCGCGTGGCCAAAGCCGGTGCGTGGCAAACTGAGGATATTTGCGATGAACTTATCCCGATCCCTGCCGTGCAGCCCGTCGCACGATGACGGCCTTATCGATCATCGATCCGCACGGCTGTCGGCGGAAGGCAAGCCGTGACTATGACGCTCAATCGCGACCTGGCGTCGGTTTCGCCAGCTTTGATCCGTATGTCACGCCTGACCGCGTTGGATGGCGCATCGGTACAGGCCGTAAAGGAAGCGATTGCGCGCCCGCAGCAATTCCGGCCGCGTCGCGACCTGATGGTCGAGGGACGCGACATTGGCGGCCCGCAGCTGATCCTGTCGGGTTGGGCGGCGCGGGTCCGTCTCCTTCTCGACGGGCGACGCCAATTCCTGAATTTCCTGCTGCCGGGTGATTTCGTCGGACTCTACCATCACCGGCGGCCAATCGCGCCGACGAGCATCATCACCCTGACCGACGTGACGACGTGCGTACCGCCGGAGCTTGGCACGCTGCCCGCGCTCGACGAAGCCTATGCCGTCGCCCAGGCGATGGACGAGGCCTATCTGCTCGCCCAGATCGCGCGGCTGGGCCGGATGAACGCGATGGAGCGGATCGCGGATCTGATACTCGAACTGTACGAGCGGCTCGCGATGAGCGACCTGACCCATGGCCGCAGTTTCGACCTGCCGATCACCCAGGAGACGCTGGCCGACGCGCTGGGACTGACGGCGGTGCATGTGAACCGCATGCTCCAGGCGGCAAGGCGTGCCGGTGACCTCATCTGGTCGTCGCGTTCGATGACGATTCCCGATCCCAAGTCGCTGGCCCGCAAGGTCGGCCGTGCGCAGATCCGGGTGACCGGCAATTGACCGAAAAAGTTGGTTGATGTGTATCAAGATGCTGTAAAAACATGAAAAATGAGGAACATCGCGCCTCATCCAAACGCTGTCCGGGCAGGGAATGAGGAGAATGGCTTATGCCGGACATGGCCGACAGACCCCATGACGACGCGCCTGTGTCGACGTCCAAGGATAGCGAGGCGGCCGTCAGGATCGCCACTGCCGAGGCGGTGGAGGCGCGCGGCGACAGCTTTGCCGGATGGGCGGTGACGATCAATCGCCCGTCCGCTGAACTCTATGCTTGGTGGCGTGACTTCTCCAACCTGGCGAGGGTGATGGAGAATGTCGAGCGGGTCGATATGCTCGACGACAAGCGATCGCACTGGGTGGTCAAGGCCCCCGGCGGCGCGCATGTCGAATGGGATGCGATCGTCACCGAAGAGCGTGAGGGTGCGCTGATCGCCTGGGCCTCGGCGGAAGGGGCGGACATCGCCAATTCGGGCTATGTGACGTTCCAGGACGCAGGCGCGCGCGGGACCGTGGTGACCGCGACCATCCTCTACGATCCGCCCGCAGGCATGATCGGCAAACTGGTCGCCAAGCTGTTCCAGCGCGAACCCAATATCCAGGTCCGCCGTGACCTCGCCCGCTTCAAGCAGCTGATGGAGACCGGCGAGGTCGCCACCAATGCGATGAACCCCAAACAGCGTGAGGAGCAGGACGCATGAAAGCGCTGACCTGGCATGGCAAGCATGACGTCCGCATCGACACTGTCGACGACCCGGAAATCGTCAATCCCCGCGACGCGATCATCAAGGTGACGGCGACCGCCATCTGCGGCTCCGATCTTCATCTCTATGACGGCTATATCCCGACGATGCAGTCTGGCGACATACTCGGTCATGAGTTCATGGGCGAGGTGGTCGAGACCGGATCGGGCTCCACGCTGAAGAAGGGGCAGAAGGTCGTGGTGCCGTTCACCATCGCCTGTGGTTCCTGCTATCATTGCGGCAAGCATCAATATTCGGGGTGCGAGAATGGCAACCCGGCCGACAATCAGGATATCGCGCGCGAACTGTACGGCCACCCGATGGCGGCGCTGTTCGGCTATAGCCACATGACCGGCGGCTATGCGGGTGGGCAGGCGGAATATGTGCGCGTTCCGTTCAGCGATACCGGGCCGATCGTCATCCCAGACGGGGTTGAGGACGAGAAGGTACTTTTCCTGTCCGACATCCTGCCCACCGGCTGGATGGCGGCGGAGAATGCCGAGATCGAGCCGGGCGACACGGTCGCCGTCTGGGGCTGCGGCCCGGTCGGGCTGTTCGCGGTCCAATCGGCGTTTCTGATGGGGGCCGAGCGGGTGATCGCGATCGATCATTTCCCGCACCGGCTGGAACTGGCGCGCAAGTTCGGCGCAGAGACGATCAATTACGAGCAGACCGCGACCTATGACGCGTTGATGCAGATGACCGGCGGGATCGGTCCCGATGCGGTGATCGACTCGGTCGGGCTGGAAGCGCACGGGCTGTTCGTCGACAACGCGATCGACCAGATCAAGGCGTCGACCTTCCTCGGGACCGATCGCATCCATGCCATCCGACAGGCCATCATCGCCTGTCGCAAGGGCGGCCGCGTGTCGATGCCCGCCGTCTATGGCGGCTTCGTCGACAAGTTCCCGCTGGGCGCGGTGATGCAGAAGGGGCTGACGCTTAAAACCGGGCAGACCCATGTCCAGCATTATCTGCCTGGCCTGCTCGACGCGATCATGGAGGGGAAGATCGATACGACCTTCCTGATCTCGCATCGACTGCCGCTGGAACAGGCGCCCGAGGGCTATCGCATGTTCCACGGCCAGCAGAACGACGTGACCAAGATCGTGCTGAAGCCCGGTCAATAAGGAGCCACGCCATGGCCAATAAATTCGCAATCGTGACGGGTGCCTCGACCGGCATCGGCTATCATCTGGCGGCTTGCGCGGCGCGCGACGGCTATGATCTGCTGATCGTCGCCGACGAACCCGCCATCCACACCGCCGCCAGCAAACTGTCCGCCGAGGGCGCCCAGGTGCGGGCGGTCGAGGCCGACCTGTCGACGTTGGAAGGTGTCGATACGCTGCTCGCCGCCGCCGATGGTCGAACCATCAATGTATTGTGTGCCAATGCGGGCAACAGCAAGGGCGGGGCGTTCCTCGACCAGTCGGTCGACGACTGGCGGCGCTCGGTCGACACCAACGTCACCGGCACCGTCTATCTGCTCCAGCGGGTGCTGACGGCGATGGTCCAGCGCGGTGAAGGCAAGGTGCTGGTGACGGGGTCGATCGTCGGCTTTATCCCCGGCCCGTTCAACGCGATCTATAACGCGACCAAAGCCTTCATCGACAATTTCACCGAGGCGCTGCGCAACGAGCTGAAGGACGAGAAGGGCGTGACCCTGACCACCCTGATGCCGGGCCCGACCGAGACCGAGTTTTTCGCCCGTGCCGACATGCTCGACACCGATGTCGGGCAAAGCGAGAAAGACGATCCCGCCGAGGTCGCCCAAAAGGGCTGGGACGCGATGAAGGCGGGCGAGGGCCACATCACCACCGGCCTGAAGAACAAGCTGCAGGTCGCGGGCTCCGGCATCGTGCCCCAGTCGGTGCTGGCCGAAGCACACCGCAAGATCGCCGAGCCCGGCTCGGCCGACCGCTGAAACCCCAAACGAGGAGACGGATCATGGGCCTGTTTACCAAGGACATCGCGACGCTGAACGACCTGTTCGTCCATCAGCTTCAGGACATCTACTATGCCGAACACCAGATCACCAAGGCGCTGCCCAAGATGATCGAGAAGGCGACCGACCCGCAGCTGAAGGCCGGGTTCGAGCAGCATCTTCGCGAAACCGAGGGACAGATCCGGCGGCTGGAACAGGTGTTCGAGATGCACGGGCAGACACCTAAGGCGGTCACCTGCCCGGCGATCGACGGCATCATCAAGGAAGCGAACGAAGTTGCGGGTGAAGTGGCCGACAAGCGCGTGCTGGACGCAGCCCTGATCGCGGCGGCGCAGGCTGTCGAACATTATGAGATCGCCCGCTACGGCACGCTCGTCGCCTGGGCGCGGCAGCTCGGGCGCAGCGACTGCGCGGCGATCCTCGACGAGACGTTGGCCGAGGAAAAGGCGACCAACGAAAAGCTCACCGGCATGGCCGAAGGCGGAGCGAATGCGGCGGCGGAAGCCGCCCAGCCCGTTTGAGGTCACGGGCATCGTCGTCGGCGCCCTTCCCGACGGCGATGCCCCATTGGGCGGTCAGTGGGCGATATGTGTGACGCCCAGCATCAGTGCGATGCCCGCCAGCGTCGCCAGACTGGTCCGAAGGCGCGGGTCGAGCGACTGGCTGCGCGGCACCAGTTCGCAGGCGCCGATATAGAGGAAGATTCCGGCGAACAGCGCCATCAGCGGCGCCAGCATGCTCGCCGGGATCGACAGGCCGAGGCCGATCAGCACGCCCAGCATCGGCGCGATGCCGTTCAGCACTAGCCAGCGCCGCGCCGCCGCTTCCGTCCGCGCCGCCAGGCTGAGGCTGACCGTATTGACCCCATCCGCGACATCATGGGTCAGCACGGCCAGCGCGATCATCCACCCCGCCGCCGTATCGATCTGAAAGGCGATACCGATGCCCAGCCCGTCCATCAGGCTGTGCAGGCAGAGCATGGCGGGCCCCAGATCGCCACGCCAGGAAGCGGCCGCCGCGCGTGGTATCCGGGCAAGCACCCGGTCGAGCAGCATATAGCCGCCCAGTCCCATGGCACTGAAGGCCATCATCGCGCGGATCGTCCAGCGATCCCCCGCCAGATCCAATGCCTCGGGCACCAGATCGAACAAAGCCACGCCGACCACGATTCCGGCGGTCACGCCCAGCACCAGACCGATGCGATGACGCAGCCGCAGCGCCAGCAACCCGCCCGCCAGCGTGGCGAGCATGGCGGCAAAGCCGAAGGCGAGGGGAATGAGGGTCATGAAAGCGTCCGCACGACAAGAGCGACGGGAAATGGGTGCGGCATCATCGACCCATGAACCAAGCCATGAGACGTTACAAGGTCACATTTATGCAACCTGTATCGATCCGCTTCACCCCCGCGCGATCGCCTCCAACACGATCGCCGCCACTTCCTTTCGGCAGATCAGGAGGTCGGGCAGTAGCGGGTTGCGGCAATTATAGACTAGCGGACTGCCGTCGATGCGTGAGGCATGGAGCCCGGCCGCGAGCGCGACGGCGGCGGGGGCGCAATTGTCCCACTCATATTGCCCGCCGTCATGCAGATAGACGTCCGCGCGGCCCTCAACCACCGCCATCGCCTTGGCGCCGGCCGAACCCATGGGGATCATGATCGCGCTCAGCCGGTCGCCGACGCAATGTGCGATATCAGGCGCGCGGCTGCGGCTGACGACGACGCGCAATCCCGCCGGGCAGGGGGGATGTGCGGGAGGC
The DNA here is from genome assembly GCA_019112965.1 of Candidatus Sphingomonas excrementigallinarum. Classification (GTDB taxonomy): domain Bacteria; phylum Pseudomonadota; class Alphaproteobacteria; order Sphingomonadales; family Sphingomonadaceae; genus Sphingomonas; species Sphingomonas excrementigallinarum. Next base: position 9,820 of record DXIH01000041.1, read on the forward strand.
AAGTCGTCGGTCGCGAAGACCTGATTTCGATCGGGCACCGACACCGCGCCCAGCGCGGGGCGGCCGTCAACGGCCAGGCCGATATGCACTGCCCACTCGGTCGACCCGCTGGCATATTCGCGAGTGCCGTCCAAAGGATCGACGATCCAGACGCGGCTGGCCGCACAACGAGCGCGATCGTCGACCGACTCCTCCGACAGGATGAAGTCGTCGGGCCGCGCGGCGCGCAGTCGCTCGAGGATCAGCGTATTCGCGTCCCGGTCGCCCAATGCACCCAGGGCCTTGCCCTCCAGCCCGCTCGAGACGCGGAGGGACTTGAGCAGTTCGCCCGCCTCGACCGCGACCGAGCGGGCCAGTTCGGCGTCGGTCACAGGTCGTAACTCCACACACCCAGCACATGCTCGACGATCCGGGAAGCGGCCTGTTCCGCCGTCTCCTTCGTCGTGTCGATACGGATCTCGGGGCGCTCGGGTGCCTCATAGGGGCTGGAGATGCCGGTGAACTCGGCGATCTCGCCTGCGCGTGCCTTGGCGTAGAGGCCCTTTACATCTCGGTCCTCGGCGACATCCAGAGGCGTGTCGATGAAGATCTCGACAAACTCGCCTTGCGGAAGCAGCGCGCGGACCATGTCGCGCTCGGCCTTGAAAGGCGAGATAAAGGCGGTCAGCACGATCAGCCCGGCATCGGCCATCAGCTTGGCGACCTCGCCCACGCGGCGGATATTCTCGACGCGGCCCGCCTCCGAGAAGTCGAGATCGCGGTTAAGGCCGTGGCGGATATTGTCGCCGTCCAGCAGGAAGCTGTGGCGGCCCATGGCGTGCAGCTTCTGCTCGACCATGTTGGCGATGGTCGACTTGCCCGAACCCGACAGACCGGTGAACCACAGGACCTTGGGGGACTGGCCCTTTTGCCGGGCATGGGCTTCGCGCGTCACCACGGCGGACTGCCAATGGACGTTCTGGGCGCGGCGCAGCGCATGGTCGATCATGCCCGCCGCGACCGTCGCATTCGTCGCGCGGTCGATCAGGATGAAGCCGCCCAGGGCGATGCCCTTGTCGTAAGCCTCGAACACGATCGGGCGGTCGGCATAGACCTCGGCCAGTCCGATATCGTTGAGCGCCAGCGTGTCGGCCGGGCGTTCCTCCTGGCTGTTGACGTCGATGACATGGCGGGGCGGCTGCACGGTCGCGCCGACCAGTTGCGTGCCCAGCTTCAGCGAATAGCTTCGTCCCGGCACCAGCGGCGCATCGGCCATCCAGACGATCTTGGCGACGAACTGGTCGGCGATCTCGGGCGGGTCCTCGGCGGCGGCGATCACGTCGCCGCGCGAGCAGTCGACCTCTTCGGCCAGCACCAGCGTCACCGCCTCGCCAGCGATCGCCTGGTCCCGGTCGCCGTCATAGGTGACGATCCGCGCGATGCTGGTCGTCTTGCCCGATGGTGCGATCCGCACCCGGTCACCAACCGAGACGCGGCCGCTGGCGATCAGTCCGGCAAAGCCTCGGAAGTCGAGGTCGGGCCGGTTGACCCACTGCACCGGCATGCGGAACGACGCCGCCGCCGCCCGGTCGCCGTCGATCGCGACCGTCTCCAGATGAGGCAGGAGCGCCGGGCCCTCATACCAAGGCATGTCGGGCGAGCGGGTGGTGATGTTCGCGCCGGTCAGACCCGACAGCGGAATGGGTGTGAACCGATCGATCCCGATGGTCTTCGCAAAGGCCGCATAGTCGGCGACGATCTCGTCGAAGACCGACTGGTCATGGCCGACCAGATCCATCTTGTTGACCGCCAGCACGATCTCCTTGATCCCGACCAGATGCGCCAGATAGCTGTGCCGCCGCGTCTGGGTCAGCACGCCTTTTCGCGCGTCGATTAGGATCACCGCCAGGTCGGCGGTCGAGGCGCCCGTCACCATGTTACGGGTGTACTGTTCGTGGCCCGGCGTATCGGCGACGATGAACTTGCGCTTCTCGGTTGCGAAGAAGCGATAGGCGACGTCGATCGTGATGCCCTGCTCGCGTTCGGCGGCAAGGCCATCGACCAGCAGCGCGAAGTCGATATTCTGCCCCTGCGTGCCGACGCGGCGACTGTCTGCCTCCAGCTGGCTCAGCTGGTCCTCGAAGATCGTCTTCGAGTCGTAGAGCAGCCGCCCGATCAGCGTCGACTTGCCGTCATCGACCGAGCCGCAGGTGATGAAGCGCAGCATGGACTTGGCGGCATGGGTGGCGAGATAGGCGTCGATATCGGCGGCGATCAGCGCATCGGGTTGATAGGCGGTCATCTCAGAAATACCCCTCGCGCTTCTTCTTCTCCATGCTGGCCGCCTGATCGTGATCGATCGCGCGCCCCTGCCGCTCGGACGTGGTGGTCAGCAGCATTTCCTGGATGACTTCGGACAGGGTGGCCGCCTCGCTCTCGACCGCGCCGGTCAGCGGGTAGCAGCCGAGCGTGCGGAACCGGATCGAGCGTTCGACCGGCACCTCGCCGGGCTGCAGGCGGAAACGGTCGTCATCGACCATCAGCAGCATCCCGTCGCGCTCCACCGTCGGGCGGGGGGCGGCGAAATAGAGCGGCACGATCTCGATGCCCTCCTGCAAAATATACTGCCAGATATCCAGTTCGGTCCAGTTGGACAGCGGGAAGACGCGGATGCTCTCCCCCTTGTGGATGCGACTGTTGTAGAGGTTCCACAGCTCGGGCCGCTGCGCCTTGGGATCCCAGCCATGCGCGGCCGAACGGAAGGAAAAGACCCGTTCCTTCGCGCGGCTCTTCTCCTCGTCGCGCCGGGCGCCACCGAATGCGGCGTCATAGCCGCCGGCCGTCAGCGCCTGCTTCAGCCCCTCGGTCTTCCACATGTCGGTATGGCGGCTGCCATGGTCGAACGGGTTGATGCCCAGCGCCTCGGCCTCCGGATTGCGGTGGACGATCAGCTCCATCCCCGCCGCTTCGGCCGCGCGGTTGCGCAACTCGTACATCGCCTGGAATTTCCAGGTCGTATCGACATGCAGCAGCGGGAAGGGCGGGCGCGCCGGGAAGAATGCCTTCTTCGCCAGATGCAGCATCACGGCCGAATCCTTGCCGACCGAATAGAGCATCACCGGACGCTCGGTCTCGGCGACGACTTCGCGCAGGATATGGATGCTCTCGGCTTCGAGGCGTTGCAGGTGGGTAAGGCCAGTCATCGGATTGTCAGATAATGTCGCCAGCGAACCGTGCGACCAACTTATCCTGTCAATCGCGATAGTCCCGCTCCAGCGAGTCCAGGATGCGCGCGCCCGCCATGAATACCGCGATGGGGCAGGCCGCGAACAGGATCTTGCCCGGAAGTCCCGGATAAGCGGTCAGATAATGCATGCCGCGCTCGACCGCGCCCAGGCCCAGGCCATAGATGACCAGAAATGCCTCGAACTTCGACTTGATCGTGAACAGGGCGACCAGGCGGGACCACATGGGGGCGTTACACCACCGGATGGCCCCGCCGCCAAGGGTCAACCGCTTGCCAAATTGAGACAGTCCAGCTCGCTCAGCAGGGCAGTGCGCGCGGCCTCGATCTTTGCGACCAGGGCAGGATCGCCGATCTCGGTCGGATCGATTGCCTCGGGCCAATGCGCCTCGATCACGGCGGCGATGCGGTCGAGCCGGGCATGGTCGACCAGAAAGCGCTGGTCGACGGTCGCGGGATCGGCGACGACACGCAGGCGCAGGCAGGCGGGGCCGCCGCCATTGGCCATCGATTCGCGGACGTTCACGACCTCCAGCCGCCGGATCGGCCCGTTGCCTGCGACATGCTCCTGAAGCCAGGACCAGACGGCCGCATTGTCGCGCGCCTCCTGCGGCAGGATCAGCGTCGGCTGGCCGTCGGCCGGTGTCACCAGCTGGGCGTTGAACAGATAGGAGGAGATCGCATCCTCCAGGCTGACCCGGTCGGCGGGCACCTCGACGATCTCGACACCGGGCATGACGCTGCGCAGATCGGCATAGAAGCTGTCGCGGTCTGCAAAGGCCTGCTCATGCGCGAACAGCACACGCTCGTTCGCGACGGCGACGACATCGTTGTGGAATGCACCGGCGGCGATCGCTTCGTCGGACTGGCGGGCGAAGAGCACGCGGTCGGGTGACAGGCGGTGGCTGCGGGCCACCGCCTCGCAGGCTTCGCGATGCTGACGCGCCGGGAAGGGGCCGCCGCCCTCGCCATAGACGAAGACCTCGACGCCGGGATGGTCGTGGCCGTTGCACAGCCGCATGTGATTGGCCGCGCCTTCGTCGCCGAACGGGGCGGGCACCGGCGGGTGCACGACGAAAGCGGGATCGGCGAAAATCGTCCGCAGCTGCGCCAGCGTTGCGGGCCACTCATGGCTGCGATGGGGCATGGTCAACAGATTGGCGACGGTCAGGTGGCAGCGTCCGTCGCGTGCATCGGGCGCGGGCGAAACGGTTGCGGCGTTTGCCGCCCACATGGCCGAGGCCGACAGGCTTCGCGCCTTCAGAACCGGCGAGGCGCTCTGATAGTCGGTCGCCAATTGCTTCAGCCAGGGGTGATCCGGTCGGGGATGCGGCAGCAATATGCCCTGCACCAGCCCCAGGTCGAGGTTCGCGCGCATCTTCGCGATCCCCTGAAGCGCGGCGGCGCGGGGGTGCGACGTCTTTCCCGCATTGCGCGTGGCGGCAAGGTTGCCGTGGCTGAGCCCGGCATAATTGTGGCTCGGCCCGATGATGCCGTCGAAGTTGATTTCTCTTAGCATGATACTCACCGATCGATGTGCAGGACGGTGTCGTCGATCATCAGGTCGAGCGTCCGTGCCGTTTCCTCGGAAACGATGATCCCGTCATCGCCCTCCCGTATTTCGCCCAGCGCACAGCGGAAGTCGGTCAGCTTCCCCACCGCGACCAAGGCCTCGCGTCCCGGCTGCGCCTCGATACCCACGACCCGGCTCTCGCGCGCGTCGCGGATGGTGCGGACTTGGTCGGTTCGCGCCGTCATGGTCGGGCCACCGTCGAAGATGTCGATATAATGCTCGAAGGCGAAGCCCTCATTCTCCAGCATGCGCATCGCCGCCCGGCCGGAGGGGTGAGGCAGGCCGATCGCCGCCCGCGCGCCTTCGGTCAGCATGGCGGTGTAGATGGGATGCTTGGGCATCAGGTCGGCGATGAACTGATGGCCGTGGATCGCATTGAACTCGTCGGCTTCCTGGAACGTCATCCCGAAGAAGCGGCCCGCAAGGCCATCCCAGAAAGGTGATCCCCCCGCTTCGTCGATGACACCACGCAGTTCGGCCAGCACGCGGTCGGCGAAGCGCGGGCGGTTGGCGCGCATGAACAGATAGCGGCTGCGGGCGAGCAACAGGCCAAGGCCGCCCGCGCGCTCGCCGGGATGCAGGAACAGCCCACCGACCTCGCTCGCGCCCTCCAGGTCGGTCGCCAGCGACAGCATCTCGGCGCGGAAGGTCCGGTCCAGCTCGCGACTATGCTGGGTCAGCGTGCCGATGCGATAGCTGTAGAAGGGATGCTTCTGCCCGACATGGGTGAAGATCTGACAGGTGCCACGCACCTCGCCGGTCGCCCCGTTCTCGAGCATCAGGACGAACAGTTCGTCCCTGACCTTGCCGTCGCCTTCGCCCGCAAATGCCGCATGGCTGCGCGCGAGCTTGGCGGTCAGCGCCTTGCGGTCGGGGGGCAGGTTGGTGAAGCCGCCGCCGGTCAGCTTGGCCATTTCATAGAGGTGGCGCAGGTCACTATCGACGGCGGGGCGGATGCGAAAGCTGCTCATGCGGCGCCTATGATGCGCAGGATGGTCAATGCCGACAAGCCCGCGCGCTCGGCCAGACTGTCGATCAGCATATATTCCTCGGCCGAGTGGATCGCGCCGCCTCGCACGCCCATGGTGTCGACGACGGGCACCCCCGCCGCCGCGATGTTGTTGCCGTCGCACACGCCGCCGGTCGCGCGCCAGCCGATGGTGAGGCCCAGATCGGCACCCGCGCACCGCACCGTCTCGAACAGCGCGGCCGCGCCATCGTCGATCGGTTTGGGCGGGCGATTGAAGCTGCCATGGACCTCGACGCCTACGTCATGGTCGGCGGCGATCCGCTCGGCGATGGCCTTCATCGCCGCGCCGGTGCGGTCGATGGCGGCGAGCGCGCGGGGGCGGAAGTTGACGTGCAGCATCGCTAGGTCGGGGACGACGTTGTTGGGTCCGCCGCCATCGATGCGTGCCGGATTGACGGTGATGTCATCGGCGGCCAGCTGCGACAGCTCGAGCGTGATCCGGGCGGCGGCGACGATGGCATTGCGTCCTTCCTCCGGGTTGCGGCCCGCATGGGCGCTGCGCCCGCGCACGACGATGGTGAAATTGCCCGTGCCGCCTCGTGCGCCTGCCAGCGTACCGTCGGGCAATGCGGGTTCATAGGTCAGCGCCGCGACCTTGCCGCTGGCGCATTTCGCGATCAGAGCGGCGGACGAGGCGGAACCCGTTTCCTCGTCCGAGTTGATGAGGACGTCATAGCCGAACCGTCCGGCCGCAGGGCTGGCCTCGACCGCCTTCAAGGCGGCGAGCAGCACCGCCAGCCCGCCCTTCATGTCGGCAACGCCCGGCCCGCCGAGCCGGTTGTCGTCGACCCGCGTCACCGCTTGGAAGGGATGATCGATGGGATAGACGGTATCCATGTGGCCGGTGAACAGCATCCGCCGGGGCGCGTCCGGACGGACGGACAACAGCAGGTGGCGGCCATGGGGCAGCGGGGCGGGCTGCCCATCGCTGCCGATCCGTTCGACCGATTCGGGCTCGACCATGGTCAGGTCACCCGGCAGCGTCCCGAAATGTTCGGCCAGCCGGTCGGCCATCGTCGCCAGTCCGGCGATGTTGCGCGTTCCGCTGTTGATCGCCGCCCAGTCCTCGACCAGCGGCAGCATGGGGTAGGCGGCGGCGGACTCTACGGCGTCTCGCTCGATCGTGTTCAGTCTCTCCATGGCCGACAACCTAGGCCAAGGAAGCGGTAAAGGTGAACCCCGTCGCCGAAATTAGAAGCTGTACACCACCGAGGCGCGGGTAATCGTATCGGTCGTCCGGCGGCCGATCGGCGGCTCGCTCTCATATTGGACATTGTAGGACAAGGCGGCAGAGAGCGGGCCGAACAGCTTGGCATTCAGCGCCGAATTGGTGCTGACCGTGCTGTTGAATTTCTGGACATAGGCCGAGGCGTTCTGGTTAAACGTCATGGCCGGGGTCAGCTTCCATACGAAGTTCAGATTGCCGCGTGCCGCCAATGCGCTTTCGATCCGGCCGTCGGTGAACTCGGTATGCCGGAACGCCGGGCCCAGTTCGACGTCCAGTGTCATGCGTGGCTTGCGGATGGCGCTGTAACCAGCACCGCTCGATGCGGAGAAGCGGTTGAAATAGCCCAGGAACCGATCGCTCTCATACTGGGCCGCGCCGTAGACGTAATTGTTCGCGTTCAGTTTGAAATTGGGCTCGTAGGACGCGACATAATGTTCGCGGCTGACGACATTTGCGCTTTCCTGATAATCGCCCTGCAGGTGCACCTTGTGCCGCCAGCGCAGCCCCTCGCGCGTGAGGTCGACGATCCCCGTCAGGCCAATATTCTGGCTGTTGCCGGTGGTCGCAAAGCCACCCAGTTCGATCCGGCCATGCCACAGGTCGAAGAAGGTGGCCTCGCGTAGCGTCCGGCTACGGCTGGCGGTCTTTTCGTCGCGCCAGACATCGGCCATCGCGTCGATCGCGTCGGCGGCCTCGGGCACCGCATTGCGGGCGTAGCGGACGACCGTGGTGATATCGTTTTCATTCCCGCTGGCGATCGCGGCCTCCAGCATCGCGCGGATCTGGGGCGGGATCAGTGCGGGGTCGGGATCGTTCGGCTCGGCATTGGCAAGCAGGCCCAACGCCATCGGGATCAGGATTAGCCGCGTCTTCATGGCCCCGTGCCTTATCCCTTCGCCCCGTCAGCGGAAATGGCACGGTCGCCATGCGGTGCGGCGAAATGCTCCGCGAAGACGACCAGCAGTTCCTCGTACAACGCCTTTTTGAACGGTACGATCATCGCGGGCAGCGTCTCCGGCTCGGCCCAGCGCCAGGCGCGGAATTCGGGATGCTCGGTGTCGATGCGGATGTCGCCGTCCTCGCCAAAAAAGCGGTAGAGGAACCAGATCTGTCGCTGGCCGCGCCACTTGCCCTTCCACACCTTGCCGATCATGTCCTCGGGCAGATCGTAGGTGAGTTCGCACGGTGCACGGGCGATCAACTCGACCTTGTCGGCGGTGACGCCGGTTTCCTCGAACAGCTCGCGGAGGCCCGCCGCATCGGCGTCCTCGCCGGGATCGATACCGCCCTGGGGCAGTTGCCACGCCTCCAGCGTCGAATCGATGCGCTGGCCGACAAAGACCCGGCCGTCGCGGTTCATCAGGATGACGCCCGCGCAGGGGCGATAGGGAAGGTCGGTCATCATCATTGTCCCATCGGGCTGATGCCCTGCGCCTCCACGATCATGGCCTTCAACGCAAGCAGGAAAGCGGAAAGATCGGCCACGCCGGACGGGATCGCTTTGCGCAGCGTCGCAAAGCCGTGGATCGTGCCGCGCGCTTCGCGGAAGGTCACGGCGACGCCCGCCTTGGCCAGCGCGGCGGCATAGGCACGCCCTTGGTCGCGGATCGGGTCGCATTCGGCGGTCATGATGACGGCGGGCGGCATTCCGGCCAATTCGCCGCGCATGGGTGCCGCGCGCACATCGTGCAGATCGGCGGCGTAGCAGGCAACGAACCAGTCGAGCATCGCGCGGGTCAGGAAATAGCCTTGGGCAAAGTCCCGGAGCGATGGATGCGCGCGCGCCATGTCGGCGGCGGGATAGAGCAATCCTTGCGCGATCACCGGCACGGCGGCGAGCCGGTCGCGAAGCGCCATGGCGGTGACGGTGGCAAGTGTCCCGCCCGCGCTGTCGCCAGCGACGATCAGTCCGGTGGTGCCCGGTTGCCCGGCCAGCCAGCGTGCCGCCGCTTCGCAATCCTCCGGCGCGGCGGGCCAGGGATGTTCGGGGGCGAGGCGATAGCCGACGGATACGACCGGCAGGTCGAGTGCGCGCGCCATTTCGGCAGCGAGCGGCGCATGGGTGTCGATATCCCCGATCACGAACCCGCCGCCATGAAAGAACAGCACAACCGGCCCGGGCTCGCGCTGCTCCCGGGGATCGAACCGCCGTGCGGGGATCGGCGCTGCCGGGCCCGCTATCGTGAAGCTGTCGTCCGTTCGGAGTGGGCCGATCGGCGGATCGGTCAGGTCGCGGGCGGCGCGCATCATCTGGCGGGCGGCCTGAGGCCCCAATTCCTCCTGAGGCGGGCCGGGAAGGCGATTATAATAGCCGAGGAAGCGCGCGACATCGTCGCGCAATTGGGGCAGCGGGGCCGTGGCCCTCCTATCGCGGGTCATGGCTTCCTACCTAGGGGCGATGATCCATGTCGTCCATCATCCCGCCTATGTCACCGAGGCACCGGCGCGTTCCACCTATCGCTGGGGCAAGAATGGGGCGATCCGCGATCTGCTGCGGACAAAGGGCGATGCGGTGGCCTGGACCGAGCCGAACCTGATCCCGCCGCTCTGGCTGGAGGCGGTGCACGACCCGGATTATGTCGCCGAAGTGCTGGAGGCACGGGTGCCGCCCGACAAGACGCGGCGGATCGGCTTTCCGATCACTGAGCAGGTCGCGCACCGTGCGCGGGCGGTGCCGGGCGGGACATGGACCGCCGCGCTGCTGGCGCTCCGCCACGGCTTTGCCGCCAACACCGCCGGGGGCAGCCATCATGCCTTGGCGACCACGGGCGCAGGCTATTGCGTCTTCAACGATCTGGCGGTGGCGGCGGTTCGGCTGGTCGAGCAGGGCGTCGTCGGGCGTGTGGCGATCGTCGATTGCGACGTGCATCAGGGCGACGGCACCGCCGCACTGACCGCCGGGCGGCCTGATATCGTCACCTATTCGATTCATGCCGAGAAAAATTTCCCGGCGCGGAAAGCCCGGTCGACGCTGGACGTCGGCTTGCCCGACGGGGTCGACGATACGGGCTATCTGGCCGAGTTGGAGGCGACGCTGGTGCCGTTCCTGGACGAGCATCGCCCGGACCTCATTCTGTATCAGGCGGGCGTCGACCCATTCGTCGAGGATCGGCTGGGAAGGCTGGCGCTGACCCAGGCGGGGCTGGTCGCGCGTGAGACGCTGATCGCTGACCTGGCGCTGACGCGGAGCCTGCCGCTCGCGAGCACGGTCGGTGGCGGCTATGGCGATGACGTGATGGCGATCGCCGAGCGCCATGTGACGGCGATCCTGACTCTGGGTGAAAAGCTGTCCCATCGGAACCCCGCGGGGGCCGAAGCGTAGCGGCAGAATGACAGCATCCCCCACGATCCTGTGGTTTCGCCAGGATCTCCGCCTTCACGATCAACCGGCTCTCCTCGCGGCGGCGCAGTCGGGGCCGGTCATTCCGGTCTATATCCTCGATGACGAGACGCCGGGCGACTGGCGCATGGGGGCGGCGCAACGCTGGTGGCTGCATCACAGCCTGACCTCGCTGACGAAAGATCTGAAGGACCTAGGCGGTCGCCTGATCCTGCGGCGGGGAAAGGCAGTCGATACCCTGCGCGCGCTGATGAAGGAGACGGGGGCAACCGAAATTCACGCCATCCGCCATTACGAACCCTGGTGGCGCGAGGCAGAGGAGGCGCTCGATGATTGCCTGACCCTGCATGACGGCAATCATCTGGCGCGGCCGGAACTGGTGACGACGGGCAGCGGCAAGCCGTTCCGCATCTACTCCGCCTTCTGGAAGGGCCTGCAGGGCCATCTGCCCCCCGAGCACCCGCTCGATCCGCCTGAGACGCTCGATGCACCCGCGCATTGGCCGAAGAGCGAGAAGCTGGCTGACTGGTCGCTGCTGCCGACCAAGCCCGACTGGTCGACGGGCTTCGACCAGGACTGGACGCCCGGCGAGGCGGGGGCGCGTGAACGGATGGCGGATTTCGGCGCCAAGGCAGTTGCCTACGACACCGCGCGCAACATGCCGTCCGAGGAGGGTAGTTCGCGCCTGTCGCCGCATCTCCATTTCGGGGAGGTGTCGGTGCGCGCCGTGTGGCACTCGTTGAACCGGCGCGGCGATACCGAGACGTTTCGCAAGGAACTGGCGTGGCGGGACTTTACCGATGGCGTGGTGATGGCGATGCCCGATTATGCGGATCGCAACGGGCGCAATACGTTCGACTCGATGCCATGGCGCGGCGGAGCAGCGGCCAGGAAGGATATGAAGGCGTGGCAGACGGGCCGCACCGGCTATCCGATCGTCGACGCCGGAATGCGTCAGCTCTGGGCCACGGGATGGATGCACAACCGGGTGCGGATGATCGCCGCCTCCTTCCTCATCAAGCATCTCCTGATCGACTGGCGTGAGGGGGAGCGCTGGTTCTGGGACTGCTTGATCGACGCCGATTACGGAAACAACGCGGTCAACTGGCAATGGGTCGCGGGGACGGGCATCGATTCGAATATGTTCGGCCGGATCATGGCGCCGCTCAGCCAGTCCGAGAAATTCGATGCCGGGGACTATATCCGCCAGTGGGTGCCGGAGTTGAAGGACGTCTCCGACGCCGCGATCCATGATCCGGAAGAGGCAGGGTGTCGGCCGAAGGACTATCCGGCCAAGATCATCGGCCACCGCGAGGGCCGGGAGCGGGCCTTGGCTGCGGCGAAGAAGATGCGGGGATAGCGTATGGCGTACGCTTCGACTTCGCTCGGCGTGAACGGCTGTTTAAATAAATCCCGCCGCCGTTCAGCCTGAGCGAAGTCGAAGGCCACGGGATTCGTTCAACGCTTTTTCCGGCAAGCGTCCGAACAGTAAACCACCTGATCCCAATCCCGCGCCCATTTCTTGCGCCAGCTGAACGGGCGTCCGCAGGCCGGGCAGGTCTTGCTCGGCAGGTTCTCCTTGCGGACGCCGTTGGGCATCAGCGTGGCTCGGCGTCGAGGAAGGCGGCGACGTCCGCCAGGTCGACCGTCTTGTCGAGATAGGTCTGCCCGATCCCGCGCGCGAGCAGGAAGGGCAGGGTGCCCGCCGCCATTTTCTTGTCGTGCTTCATGTGCTCGACTAACGTCGCGGAGGCTGCATCGATCCCGGCGGCGGCGAGGCCATCGGGCAGGCCGATCGCCCGGAGATGCGCGGCGACCCGTTCGGCATCCTGTCGCTCGCAAAATCCCTTGCGCACCGAATAGCGGAAGGCGAGCGCACAGCCCGCAGCGACGCCCTCACCATGGAGCAGCCGGTCGGAGAAGCCAGCTTCCGCCTCCAGTGCATGGCCGAAGGTGTGGCCCAGATTGAGCAACGCCCGGATGCCGTTCGTCTCATGCTCGTCCGCCGCCACGATCCGCGCCTTGGCCGCCACCGAATGCGCGATGGCATAAACCCGCGCGTCCGCATCGCCCGCCAGCAGGGCCGGCGCATTCGCCTCGCACCATTCGAAAAAGGAGAAGTCGTCGATCAGGCCGTATTTGACCACCTCGGCATAGCCCGCCCGCACCTGGCGCGCAGGCAAAGTGTCGAGCACATCCGGATCGATCAGCACCATGGCGGGTTGATGGAACGCGCCGATCAGGTTCTTGCCTGCCGAGGTGTTGATCGCGGTCTTGCCGCCGACCGACGAATCGACCTGCGACAACAGGGTCGTCGGAATCTGCACGAAGCGGCAGCCGCGCTTGACGATCGAGCAGGCGAAGCCAACCAGATCGCCGATCACCCCGCCGCCCAGCGCGATGACGTGATCCGCCCGCTCGACACCGAGTTCGAGCAGTCGGTCGCAGACTTGGCTTAGCATCGCCCAGCTCTTGGTCTTCTCACCCGGCGGCAGGATGATCGCCTCGCTGGCGACCCCGGCGGCCTCCAGCGACGCCCGCAGCACCGCCAGATGCGGCCGGACATTCTCGTCCGTGACGATCGCCATACGCCGCCCGCGCGACAGGGGGGCGAGATATTCGGCAGCGCGGGGCAGCAGCCCCGCCTCGATATGGATGGGATAGCTGCGGTCGCCGAGCGACACGGTGACGGTCTTCATCGTCCGATGGCTTTCAGGATGGCGTTGACGGTGGCCTCGTGCGGCCCCCGCTTGCTGGAAACATGGATCGGCGCGAGCGCGTAGATCGGATTGCGCACCGCCGACAGCTCGCGCAGCACCTTCAGCGGATCCTTGCCACGCAGCAGCGGCCGGGTGTCCCGCCGCTTGACCCGCTCGGCCAGCACCTCGGGACTGGCGTTCAGCCAGATGGCGGTCGCCTGTTCCAGGATCAGCGCGCGCGTCTCGTCATTGATGAACGCGCCGCCGCCGGTCGCGATCACCTTGGGACGGCCATCGACCAGCCGCGCGATCACGCGCCGCTCGCCGTCGCGGAAATAGGGTTCACCATAATGTTCGAAGATTTCGGGGATGCTCATACCGGCGGCCTGCTCGATCGCGGTGTCGGCATCGACGAAGGGCACGCGCAACCGATTCGCCAGACGGCGGCCCACGGTCGACTTGCCCACGCCCATCAGACCGACGAGCACGATGGGCGACCCGTTCCAGCTTGCATCTACAGGGTTGTGGCTTTGCAACATTGCGCTCTGCGCTATACAGCGGGCGGGCGCCCGGCAACACCGGCCGGGCTTTCACGGGTCCATTATAAGGTTTTGCGTTTCATGTCCCGTACGGTCGTTTCGCTCATCGTCCTCCTCGTCATCGTCGTCGGAGGGCTGTTCCTGCTCTCGGGCCGGGCGACCGAACGGCCGACCACCCAGGTCGAAAAGGCGGTCTCGCTTGGCAACCTGCAATAAGCGGGGAGGCGTCTTTCGCCACCTGCCCAGGGCCGTCGCCCTGCTGATGGTCGGGGCCGCTGCCATTGCGGCGGCCCAGGACCGTCCCGAATCACTGCTGCCCCCCGGCTTCGGCCAGCCCGCCGCGCAACCCAGCGCCCGGCCGAGCCCCCGTTCGACGCCGCGTGCCGCGCCCGGTGTCGCTCCTGGCGCTGTGCCCGCCGCGACGCCGACGCCCGCGTCGACCCCGGTGCGTGCCGATCCGGTGGGCGCGCTTATCGAATCGCTGAGCACGCCGGTCCCGGCGCCCACCCCGTCGCCGACACCTACCATGGATGCCGCCACGCTGGCCGAATATGAGCTGCCCGCCTCGGCGCGGCGCTCGCTGGCGGTGGTCGGTCCCTCCGGCCCCCGCGAAGGGGCGCTGGACCAGACCATCTTCGCCGGTGCCGATGGCCGTGTCGCCGAGATACTGATGCGGCGATTGTCGGCACCGCTGCCGTCGCGCTGGACCTCGATCCTGCTGCGCCGCGCGCTTGCCACGCACATGGTGACGCCGCGCGGGGTGAACGGCGCGGATTTCGCCGCCGAGCGCGCCTGGCTGTTGCTGCGCATGGGCGAGGCGGAGGTGGCGCGCGCCGTCGTCCAGTCGGTCGATCCGCGCAATTACACGCCCAAGCTCTATCAGGTCGCGATGAACGCGCTGCTCGCGTCCAGCGATCCGGCGGGGCTTTGCCCGCTGGCCGATCGCGGCAGCGCGGTGACGGGGCTGAACGGCTATCGTCTGGCGCAGGGCTGGTGCGCGGCGCTGACCGGCGATGGCGCGCGGGCCACGGCGACCGTCCGCCAGATCCGTCGCCAGGGGGGCGCCGAGGATTTCGACCTGAAGCTCGCCGAAAAGCTGATGGGGGCAGGCTCGGCGCGCAAGGCGGTGAGCGTCGATTGGAGTGGGGCCGACCGGCTGACCGTCTGGCGTTTCGGTCTCGCCACCGCGACGGGTGTGACGGTGCCGCCGGACTATCTCTCCTATGTCGGGCCGCAGGTGCGTGGTTGGCTGGCGACCTCGGCATCCGTACCCGCGGCCGAGCGGGCCGGGGTGATCGATCAGGCCGCGAGCTTGGGCGTGCTGTCCAACGCCGCGCTGGTCGATTTCTATTCGGCCCTAGCCGACGACGAACAGGCCAGCCGCGCGCAATCCGCGATCGGCAACGACCTGCGTAACGCCTATGCCGCGGCGGACGAGGGCCAGCGGCTGTCGGCGATCCGTTCGCTTTGGGGCGACGAGGCGCGTACCCCTTATGGGCGACTGATCCTTACCGCTCGTGCAGCGGCGCGGTTGCCGGTGATGAGCGACGGTCGCGAGGCTGACGGGCTGGTCGCGTCGATGCTGTCCGCCGGGCTGGATCGCAGTGCGGCGCGCTGGCGTGAGGCGGTGAAGCGGGACAGTGATGCCTGGGCGATGATCGTGCTGAGCGACCCCGACCAGCAGGGCCAGCTGGGTTACGACCAGGTGACGGGCTATAGCGCCGACGCCTTGAAGCAGCGCATGTTCTTCGCCGGACTGGCGGGGCTGGGGCGGCTTTCCCGCGCGGATATCGAAAAGGGTGCCGAGGCCCTCGACGTGCGGGTCGGCCAGCGCAATCCCTGGACCGAAGCGCTGGATCAGGCCGTGGCGGACGAACAGACCGGCATGGTCGTCCTGCTGTGTGCGGTCGGGATGCAGACCGGCGACTGGCGCGGGGTGCCCCCCCAGGCGCTCTATCGCATCGTCGAGGCGCTTCGCTCGGTCGGGCTGGATACCGATGCGCGGATGATCGCGGCGGAGGCGATCGCCCGGACATGAACATGCGCGACGCCGCGCTGGTCGACCGCTTTCTGGAGATGATGGCGGCGGAGGCTGGCGCGGCGGGGAACACGCTGGCAGCCTACCGATCGGACCTGCGCCTCGCTGCCGAGGTGATGGATGGGCTGGCCGATGCCGATGAGGCGGCGCTGCGCGGACTGGCGGAGGGCTGGACGTCGCTCGCCAATGCCACGGTCGCCCGCAAGGCGGCGGCGTTGCGACGTTTCTATGCCTTTCTACTGGAGGAAGGGTTGCGCCGGGATGATCCGGCGTCCGTCCTGCCGCGTCCCGGCCAGCGGCGGGCATTGCCCAAGATCCTCAGCCATGCCGATATCGATCGGCTGTTTGCCGCCATTGCCGATCGGACGGGCGCCGCGCATCCCAGTGCGAACGACCTGCGGCTCGCGGCGCTGGTCGAGCTGCTCTATGGCTCGGGCCTGCGGGCCAGTGAACTGGTCGCGCTGCCCCGCAACGCCGTCCATCCCGATCGGCCCTTCCTGATCCTGAAAGGCAAGGGCGGCGTCGAGCGGATGGTGCCGATCTCCGATCGGGCGCGGGCGGCGGTGGCGGCGTGGCGGGTGCACGTCCCGGCCGACAAGCTTTGGCTGTTCCCCGGCGGCAAGCGGCATCTGACTCGCATCCGCCTCTATCAGCTTATCAAGGCGCTGGCGGCGGAGGCGGGCATTCCGCCCGACCGGGTCAGCCCGCATGTGTTGCGCCATGCCTTTGCCACGCATCTGCTCGGCGGCGGCGCCGATCTGCGCGCCGTGCAGGCGATGCTCGGCCATGCCGATATCGCCACGACCGAAATTTATACCCATGTCGAGGCCTCCCAGCTGGTCGAACTCGTCAATGCCAAGCACCCGCTCGTTGATTTTCGGGACAAGCGCCCTTAGGCGCTAGGCCTATGTCAACGACCTTCCTCGATTTCGAGAAACCGATCGCCGAGCTTCAGAGCCGGATCGACGAGCTGCGCGACACGACCGCCGAAGGGACGGTCGATATCGGCGCGGAGATCGCCAAGCTCCAGGCCAAGTCCGACAAGCTGCTGCGCGATACCTTCGCCAAGCTGACCCCGTGGCAGAAGACGCAGGTCGCTCGCCATCCGCAGCGGCCGCACTTCAAGCATTATATCGCCGGGCTTTTCGACGAATTCCTGCCGCTGGCGGGTGACCGCGCATTCGGCGATGACCAAGCGATCATGGGCGGCTTCGCGCAGTTTCGCGGCCAGCGCGTCATGGTGCTGGGCCACGAAAAGGGCGAGGATACCGCCAGCCGCCTTCGCCACAATTTCGGCATGGGTAAACCCGAAGGCTATCGCAAGGCGATCCGCCTGATCGAGCTGGCCGATCGCTTCGGCCTTCCGATCGTGACGCTGGTCGATACCTCGGGCGCGTTCCCTGGCATCCAGGCCGAAGAACGTGGCCAGGCAGAGGCCATCGCGCGGTCGACCGAAGCCTGTCTGGCGGCGGGCGTGCCCGTCGTCTCTGCGATCGTCGGCGAGGGCGGCTCGGGCGGTGCGGTGGCGCTGGCGGCGGGCAACCGGGTGCTGATGTTCGAGCATGCGGTCTATTCGGTCATCAGTCCCGAAGGCTGCGCCTCGATCCTGTGGCGTACCGCCGATAAGGCGGCCGAGGCAGCCGAGGCGATGCGCGTTACGGCGCAGGACCTGAAGAGCTTCGGGGTGATCGACACGATCGTGCCCGAGCCGGTCGGTGGCGCTCATCGCGATCCCACGGGCGCGATCGCCAATCTGGGCGACGCGGTCGCGAAGGCGCTCGGCGAGTTGAGCGGCGTTGGCCGGGACGAATTGAAGCGCGGCCGCGCCGCCAAATTCCTGGCGATGGGGCGGCTTTAAAACTTAGATTGCTTTGGCTCACGGTGTTACGGGCCGGCCATTCAAGGACCGGCCCGTAGGTCGAAGTATCATTGTCGGCGTTATTCGATGGCGCAGCGGCCAACGCCGAGACTTCTTACTTCGCCGTACCCATCTTCGTGCTGACGCTGGTGAAGGTGGTGTTCAGGTTGGTGCCGAGGGTCTTCATCGCGCCGATGGCTGCGACGGCGATCAGGGCGGCGATCAGGCCATATTCGATGGCGGTCGCGCCCTTGGTGGTCTTGAGAATCTTGCGGATGGTGGTCATTCCGGTCTCCGTTGCGTCTTGTTTCATTCAATCACCCGGCTGCCCCGGAGTGCCGGTACAGCTTGCGGCTGTTTAGCCGTGTAGTGGTTGAAGAAGGCTTAAAGCGCGGTGGCGGAGCCGTAATTCTAACGGTTTACCGAAATCAGTCGATCGGTAGCCAGCTAGGTCAGTTTTTGCAGGTTCAGGCCCATTTGGGAATGACTGGCCAATATGGCCATTATGACGATAGCGACGATCAATCCATATTCCACTGCCGATGCGCCGCGCCTGTCGGCAAGCAAGCGTAGCAGGTCGTTCAGGATCATCTGCGCTTTCATGGCCTCCTGATATGGTCGATTAAGGTTAAGAAAGCATGGATATGTCGCCCTCGCTTCCCCTGTTCCCCGTCGTCGCGGCCGCTCTGATCGACGGAGAGGGGCGGGTGCTGCTGCAGCAGCGCCCGGCGGGCAAGGCGCTGGCGGGGTTGTGGGAGTTTCCGGGCGGCAAGCTGGAAACCGGGGAGACCCCCGAGGCAGCACTTATTCGCGAGTTGCATGAGGAACTTGCCATCACGGTGGCGCCCGATGCGCTGGAACCGGCGGGGTTCGCGACCGAGCCGTTGCCCGGTCGCCACTTGCTTCTGTTGCTCTACGTCGTCCGGTCCTGGTCGGGCACGCCGGTCGCGTTGGAGGCCGACGGGTTGATTTGGTGTCCGCCCAAGCGGATGGGCGCGTGGCCCATGCCGCCCGCCGATGGGCCTCTCGTGCGCCAGCTTGTCGCCTATTTGGCGGACAGCACGAGTTCGGAGGTCGCGCCCGACAGCGGTACGGTGTAGCCGCCCCGCTCGAACGTGCCCCGTTCGGGGCGATAGGCACGGCCGCCCGCTATCGTCGTCTCGACGAACAGCCGCGCAGCGGGGGTGTCGGCGGTCGCCGGATCCAGGGTCAGGCGCACCGCGCCGTTCGCGGGATCGTAATCGACCCCCTTGATCTTGCCCGCCTCCATCGTCAGCCACAGGCCGACGGGCGCAACGAAGACGCGTGCGCGCGCCCCGTCATGCGGTTCGACATGAACCCGCCCGCCGCTCTGCGACAGATTGCCGCCATAGGACAGCCAGCCCAGCGTCGGATCGTTCACCACATAGGTCGCGGCGGCATAGGCATGACCGAAAAAGCCCATGCCGTAATCGCCGCTATACGGATCCCACTCCATCCGGTCGGGCCAGCTATGGAAGGCGGCGGAGGACGCGCCATTCTGGTCGATGTTGGTGATGCCCCCCAACAGCCCGCCATAGGCGACTCGCAGCAGGTGCATGTCGGAGGGATTGCGGCGGAAGGAATCGAACAGCGGGACAGCGTTTAGTGTCGATCCATAGTGATGAATCTGCCGTTCCAGCCGGGGATATTTGCCGCCGTACAGGAAGTCCCAATAGCGCCGGGCATTGCCGTTATAGCCCCAGTGCGGGATCGACGGGTCATAGCCCAATATGACCTCGCGCGTGACATCGGCCTGGGGGCCGTAGCCGAAATAGCGCATCCAGGCATAGACCTCGGCCTGGCCGGTCGAGTCCCACGCCATTTCGCTGCCGAATGGATATTGCAGGGTGCGCCAATGGTCGGCGCGACCCTTCATCAGCCGCTCGACCTCCGCGGCCTTGGTGGTCCAGCCCTCGCGCTTCAGGTCGGTCAGGATGTCGACGAAGACATCGCCCTCCATCAATCCGAACTGCGCATAATGCGGCGCGTCGCGCATCATTGCGACGATCGTCTGGTACGCATGATCGAGATACCAGTCCCAGCCATGCACCTTCGTCAGGCCGGGATGGTTGCGGGCGATCCGGTAGAGCACCCAATGCCCGGCTGCGACATGCGGATAATTGTACGCACGGCCCAGATCGTCGGCCTGGTTCTTCTTCCACGAGGTCCAGCTCTGCCAGTCCTTGGCGGGTTTGTAGAGGTGGGGGAAGGCGACTGGGTCGTAATAGAACAGGCTCTTCTTCACGCCGCCCGCATGAGGCCCGTCGGCGACCTGAAGCCGCCCGACGACCGTCTTGTCGACCAGTTCCTCGATGCGCGCGATCTCGGTCGCATCGGGGTTGTCGAGCTGCTTCATCACCGCCGCGACCCAGCTGCCTGCGCCGCCCTCGTCGCTCATGCCGGAAACCCAGACGCGGGGATCGGCGGTGACGATCCGGTTCGCCTCGCGGTCATAGGTGAGGATGGCGGGCGTGCGGCCGAACGGATCGCCCTTGCCCTCGAACCACTGTTTCGTCGTCGAGAAGCGGCCGAGATCGGCCATGGTCTGCTCCAGCGGCTTGGTGACGAAATACTGGACCGTCTGGACCTGACCATCGGCATAGGTGAGGGTCAGGCGCGCCCGGCCCCATTGCCGCCCGCGCACCGACAGGCGGGTCCAGCCCGGTTTACCCGGCGCTCGGGTGACGTCGAGCGCCCCGGCGGGATGGCTGGCGATGCCGGTGATCGCGGATGGCGAGCGGACGAACAGCGTCGCGTCGAGATCGGTCGGCACGACATAGCCGGGCACGCCGACCACGACGGGTCGCCCCTGCTCGCTCAGCGTTGGCTCGATCGCGCGGATCGTTGGCGCGGTGACGAGGCGCAGGCCGATCGTGCGGCTCTGGCCGGGCGCGAGCGTAAAGCTGGTCGGCTCGTTCCATTGGGCCCCCGCCTTCTTCCAGTCCGTCTGGGCATAGGCGGCGCTGGCGACGGTCCAGTCGTAAAAGCCCTCAGAGGTCTGCTCGCGCGGGCTCGCCTCGGCGATCACCGCCTTGCCGCTCGTTTCGCTGACCGTGGGGATCGGGACATAGGCCTCCAGCGGCGTCTTACCTTCGGGCAGGACAAGAAGCGCGGGACCCGCACCGTTCAGCCGGGTGACCTGCACATAGCCCGCATCGCGGCCGATATAGGGATCGGCGAAGCTCGCCTGCGCATGCGCCTGCTCCAGCGTGCGGTCGGTGATGATGTTGTCGAACACCATCGGCAGGCCCAGGCCACCGACCTCGATCGGCGTGTTGGAGGTGTTGGTCAGCGTGAAGCGCAGGGCGGGGGTGCCCTTCTCGTTCATCCATTCGCGGACGATGCGAAGCGGCAGGCCCGTGCCCAGCGAAGCACTGATGTCCGCCGCCGCAAGGACGGAGCCCCGCACGGGGAGGGGGCGCACCGGCTGTCGCTCATGCGAGGACGAATAGTCCTGCCATGCGCCACCAACCTGGCGCAGCCGCAAATGGATGTCGCCCAGATGGTTGTAACCATTGCCCGCACGTTCCTTGGCGCGACCGATCGGCAGGAAGTCGAAATTCGGCGTGGCGACCGGGGAAAGGCCGCGAGCAGTCTGACTGGCGGGATCGAGGGTCAGTCGGAACGCGCCTACCCGAAAGCGCGTCGATGACGCGCTTTTTTGCGAGGGGTTGGTGGTCTTCCGCGCGGTCGGGCCATCCGCGCCGTGCGCACTGGCCGCGATCGAGAGAAGAGCCAGCGTGACGGGCAAAAGGCGGGTAAGGCGTTGGCGCATGACGATAGAATTCCTGACCTCGGGAAGCTCTTCGGCGGACCATCGCAATTGACCCCCTCCCGTTCGGCCTATATTGGTATACAGTATTAGCGGGAGAGCAAGATGCTGCGGTCGAGCAGGCGGGAATGGATGCAGGGAGCGGCCGGTGTCGCCTTGATGGCAATGGCGACGCGGGCGGCGGGGGCCGCGCCGTCGATGCTTCCGGCCAAGGCCGAGCCGCTGCCGCTCTCCGCGGTGCGGCTGCACCCTTCGGTATATGCGACGGCGGTCGAGACGAACCGACGCTATCTCTATCGCCTCAGTCCCGATCGGCTGCTGCACAATTTCCGGAAATATGCCGGGCTGGAGCCCAGGGCGCCCATCTATGGTGGCTGGGAAAGCGACACGATCGCGGGCCATACCCTGGGTCACTATATGTCGGCGCTGGTGCTGACCTGGCAACAGACCGGCGATCCCGAGATGCGCCGACGCGCCGACTATATCGTGGCCGAACTGGCCGAGGCGCAGGCCAAGCGCGGCACCGGCTATGTCGGCGCGCTGGGCCGCAAGCGGGCCGATGGCACGGTGGTCGACGGCGAGGAGATCTTCCCCGAGATCATGGCGGGCAAGATCAAGTCCGGCGGGTTCGACCTCAACGGGTCCTGGTCGCCGCTCTACACGGTCCACAAGCTGTTCGCCGGATTGCTCGACATCCATGGCGGCTGGGGCAATGCCCAGGCGCTGGACGTCGCGGTCAAGCTGGGCGGCTATTTCGCCCGCGTCTTCGCCGCGCTCGACGATGCACAGATGCAGACGGTGCTTGGCTGCGAATATGGCGGGCTGAACGAGAGCTTTGCCGAACTGTACCAGCGGACGAACGACCGCCAGTGGCTGGCGCTGGCCGAGCGGATCTATGACCGCAAAGTGCTCGATCCCTTAGTGGCGGGCGAGGACAAGCTGGCCAATTTCCACGCCAATACCCAAGTGCCCAAGCTGATCGGGCTGGCGCGCATCCATGAAATCACCGGCAAGCCCGAATTTGCCAGGGGCGCGAGCTTCTTCTGGGAAACCGTCACCGGGCATCACAGCTACGTTATCGGCGGGAACGCCGACCGGGAATATTTCTCCGAGCCCGACACGATCGCGCGACACATCACCGACCAGACGTGCGAGCATTGCAACACCTACAATATGATGAAGCTGACCCGGCATCTTTACGGGTGGCAACCGGACGGGCGCTATTTCGACTATTATGAGCGTGCCCACCTGAACCATGCGATGGCCGCGCAACATCCGCAAAATGGCGGCTTCACCTATATGACGCCATTGATGAGCGGCGTGGTGCGCGAGTTTTCGAGCGATAAGGACGACGCCTTCTGGTGCTGTGTCGGCTCGGGGATGGAGGCGCATGCCAAGCATGGCGAGTCCATCTTCTGGCAGGGGGGCGACACCTTCTTCGTCAATCTCTACATCCCGGCCGAGGCCCGGTGGGAGAAGCGCGGCGCGATCGTGACGCTCGACACCGCCTATCCGATGGACGGGCAGGCGACGCTGAGCTTCACGCGCCTCGATCGCGCGGGGCGCTTTCCGCTGGCGCTGCGCGTGCCCGGCTGGGCGAACGGCCAGGCACAGGTCGAGGTCAATGGCCAGGCGGTGACGCCGCGTTTTGAGCGGGGCTATGCGGTCGTCGATCGCCGGTGGAGGGCAGGGGACACGGTGACGATCCGCCTGCCGCTCGACCTGCGGATCGAAACGACGCCGGGCGACGACACGGTCGTGGCGGTCATGCGCGGGCCGATGGTGATGGCCGCCGATCTGGGCGGTCGCGACGACAAGCGGGATTCGCCCGACCCGGTGCTGGTGGGCGCCAACCCGCTGGCGGGCTTCGCCGCCGCCGATCCGGCGCGCGCGCGCTACACCACGGCGGGCGTTTTCCGCCCGGCGAACCTGGGCTTCGTGCCCTTTTTCAGCCAGTATGACCGGCGCAGCGCCGTCTATTTCAAGCGTTTCACCGATGCGGGATGGAAGGCACAGGAGGCGGCGTTCCTGGCCGATCAGGCCAGGGCGCGCGACATCGCCGCCCGGTCGGTCGATATCATGCACCTGGGCGAGATGCAGCCCGAGCGTGACCATGGCCTGACTTCCGATATTTCCTACCCCGTCTCCTATCGCGGGCGGCAGGGTCGCGACGCGCGCTCGGGTGGCTATTTCGAGTTCACCATGGCGGTGCGCCCCGGTTCGATGATCCTGCAGGGCACCTATTGGGGCGAGGAGCGTGCTCGCGACTTCGACATTCTGGTCGACAATGTGAAGGTCGCGACCCAGCATCTGGAGAATGACAAGCCGGGCGCCTTCTTCGATGTCGAATACCCGCTGTCAACGGCGCTGACGGCGGGCAAGAAGAGTGTGCGCGTGCGGATCGTGCCGCATGACCGCAGTACGGCGGGGCCGATCTTCGGTATGCGGGTGTTCGCGGCCAAGCCCGGGACGACGGCGTGACCGGGGTGCGGATGACGCTGGACGAGCTGCGGACGCTGGCGCGTACCAAGCTGCTGGGGGCGGGGCTCGCCCCCGCTCATGCCGAGGCGGTTGCCGAGACGATGGTGGCGGGCGAGCGCGACGGATGTACCTCGCACGGCATCTACCGTCTGCTGGTCGCGGTCTCCAGTATCGAGAAGGGCGTCGTCGTACCCGACGCCGAGCCGGTGCTTTCCGAACCGGCGCGTGCGCTGGTCCGGGTGGACGGCGGCGGCGGCTTTGCGCAGCTGGCGTTCCAGACCGGCAAACCGATGCTGATCGAGAAGGCCAGGGCGAACGGCATCGCCGCGCTGGCGCTCAATAATGTCGTTCACTTTGCGGCGCTCTGGCCCGAGGTGGAGGAACTGGCAGAGGCCGGGCTGGTGGCGCTGGCCTTCACCCCCAGCCACGCCTGGGTCGCGCCGTCGGGCGGAGCGGAGCCGGTGTTCGGCACCAATCCCATCGCCTTTGGCTGGCCGCGTGTCGATGGGCCGCCCTTCGTCTTCGACTTCGCCACCTCGATGGTCGCGCGCGGGGAGATCGAACTCCATCGCCGGGCGGGCAAGAGCGTGCCGGACGACTGGGGTGTCGATGTCGAGGGCAAGCCGACCACCAATCCGGCGGCGATCCTGTTGGGCGCGATGCGGACGTTCGGCGGCCATAAGGGATCGGCGCTGGCCGCGATGGTCGAGCTGCTCGCCGGGCCGCTGATCGGCGACATGACCAGCCGCGAGTCGATCGACTGGGACGCCGGGCGCGGCGGGTCTCCGCTGGGTGGCGAGCTGATTATCGCGATCGATCCCAAGGGGTTCCTGGGCGATCTTCTGCCCGAGCATCAGGAGCGGGCCGAGGCGATGTTCGCGGCCATCACGGGGCAGGGGGCGCGGTTGCCCTCCGCCCGGCGCTACGCCGCGCGGACGGTGTCACTGGTCGAGGGGGTCGAGATTTCGGCCGATCTCTACCGCGACGTCATCGCGCTGAAGGGTTGAGCACGGGGGTATGAGCATGACGAACCGGATTGGATGGCTACTGGCCGGGGCTGCCGTCATGGCGATTCCGCTTGGCATGGCTGAGGCCAAGGGCCGCCCTCAGGTCACCCGCCAAGCCACGACGCCGGACGCCCGGTTCCGCGTGCTGTCGGACGCCGAGTATCAGTGGCGGATCAGCCAAAGCGCCGCCGATGAGGACAGCGGCAGTGCGGGCTCGCGGCAACTGCCCGATGTGGGGGCGGCCGCGCAGGCCGCGCGACTGGCGCGCTGGCAAGCGACCGCCCGGGCATTGGATGCGATCGATCCCGCGACGCTCTCGCCCGCTACGCGGACGGACTATATGGTCTATCGCGGCCAGATTGATGCGCTGATCGCCGCGCAGCGGTTCCGGGAATATGAAAAGCCGCTCAATTCCGACACCAGCTTCTGGGGCAATCTGGCGGGTTGGGCGCGGGGCAGCTTCACCAAGGAAAGCCAGTATCGCGACTACATAGCGATGCTGCGCCAGATGCCGCGCTATTACGACCAGCAGATCGCGAATATGCGCGCCGGTCTGGCACGTGGGTTCACCGTGCCGCGCGTTACGTTGAAGGGGCGTGACATCGGCGTGGCGCAGGTGGTGGATGCGGGGACCAGTGACGCCCAGCCCTTTTATGAGCCGTTCAAGACCATGCCCGCCGCCATGGCGCCCGTGACCGCTGCGAAGCTGCAGGCCGAGGCCAAGGCGGCGATCCGCGACGACGTGGTGCCCGCGCACCAGCGGCTGCTGAGCTTCCTGCGCAACGACTATATCCCCCATGCGCAGGCCAGCACGGCCGCCTATGACCTGCCCGACGGCAAGGCCTTCTATCGCGCCAAGATCCGGGAATATGTGACCGCCGACATGACGCCCGAGCAGGTTCATGCGATCGGCCTGTCGGAGATGCAGCGCATCCGCGCGCGAATGGATCGGGTGATGAAGGAGGTGAAGTTCAAGGGCGATTTTCCTGCCTTCCTGACCTTCCTGCGCACCGATCCGCGCTTCTACGCCAAGACGCCGCAGGAGCTGCTCGACAAGGCGGCGTGGATTGCCAAGACGTTCGACGGCGTCGCCTCGGACTGGTTCGGCCACCTGCCGCGCAGCCGCTTCGGGATCAAGCCGGTGCCGGCTGACCAGGCGCCCTTCTATACCTCCGGGCGTGGCGGACCAGGTATCTATCTGGTCAACACCTATGACCTGCCGTCACGACCGCTCTATGCGATGCCTGCACTGACTCTGCATGAAAGCGCACCGGGGCACGCCTTTCAGATGCCGTTGGCAGCCGAGAACAAGACGCTGCCAGCCTTTCGTCGCGATAGCTATCTGTCGGCCTATGGCGAGGGTTGGGCGCTCTATTGCGAGGCGTTGGGCGAGGAAATGGGGTTTTACAAGGACCCCTATGATCGGTTCGGTATGCTGTCCTATCAGGCGTGGCGCGCGGCGCGTCTGGTCGTCGATACCGGAATCCATGCCATGGGGTGGAGCCGTGAAAAGGCGCAGGTCTATCTCCACGACAACACGGCCTTGTCCGATCACGAGATCGAGACGGAAGTAGACCGCTATATTGCATGGCCGGGGCAAGCCTTATCCTACTATATGGGGCAGCTTGCCTTCCAGCGTGCGCGCGCCAAGGCCGAAAAGGCGCTCGGGCCGAAATTCAACATCCGCGCCTGGCATGATGCGATGCTCCAGCTGGGATATGTTCCACTGCCCGTCATCGAACAGCGCACCGATCGCTTCATCGCAGAGGGTGGAAAAGGACCCTATCCGGATGAGGAATGACATTGACCACACCCTATTTAACCGCTAACAACAGTATACGATATCTAAAACAGTAGCAGGAAGACAGATTGTGAGCATCGGCTGGCGCGGCGTATTTCCCGCAGTGACGACCCAGGTCCGGGAAGATCTTTCGATCGACCTCGCCGATACGCAGCGTGTCGTCGACGATCTGGTCAATGACGGCGTGACCGGCGTCATCGCGTTGGGCACGGTCGGCGAGAACAACTCGCTCGACTATGACGAGAAAGTCACGGTCCTGACCGCGATCGTCGAGGCGGTGGCGGGCCGCGTGCCGGTCATCACCGGCGTGTCGGAATATGACACCCGCCGTGCAGTGCGCTATGCGCAGGCCGCCGAAAAGGCCGGAGCCGATGGTCTGATGCTGCTGCCGCCGATGGTCTATGTGCCCAAGGCGCATGAGCTGGTGAACCACTTCAAGGGCGTGGCGGACCAGACCGGCCTGCCGATCATGCTCTACAACAACCCGCCTGCGTATCGCACGGTCATCGACCAGACGGTGCTGGAAGCGCTGGTCGATGTGAAGAACATCGTGGCGGTCAAGGAATCGGCCCCCGACACGCGCCGCTTCACCGATTTCCGCAATGCGTTCGGCGATCGCTATACCCTGTTCGCGGGGCTCGACGACGTGGCACTCGAAGGTCTGTATCTGGGCGCCCAGGGCTGGGTCTCGGGCCTGACCAACGCTTTCCCCAAGGAGTCGGTCGAGCTGGTTGCGGCATTCGACCGTGGCGATCACGCCAAGGCGATGGAAATCTATCGCTGGTTCATGCCGCTCCTCCATCTCGACGCCGAGCATGACCTCGTCCAGTCGATCAAGCTGGCCGAGCAGGTCATGGGCCGTGGTTCGGAACGCGTGCTGCCGCCGCGCTACGTGCTGGAAGGCGAACGCCGTGCCGAGGTGATCGCGATGGTCGAAAAGGCCGCCGCGACCCGCCCGACGCTGGGCCTGGCCAAGGCCGCCTGATGGCGACGACGCTCTCGCAATTCGACCAGGTCCTCAGCGAGGGGCGTCATCGGGGCGAGGGCGTCATCGTCGTTCAGACGCTGGCGGATCGCATCTTCGCGATCGTGCGCGAACGGATCATCGCGGGGGCGATCCCCGCGGATCGACCGATCCGCCAGGATGCGCTGGCCGCCGAACTGGGCGTCAGCAAGATACCGCTGCGCGAAGCGATGGCGCGGCTGGAGCAGGAGGGGCTGCTCCACGGTGTCGCCAACCGCGGCTATATGATCGGCGCGCTGTCCGCCGCGCAGGCCGAGGATATTTACGGCCTGCGCCTGAAGCTGGAGCCGGCGGCGGCGGCGCGGGCCGCCGTCATCGCCGATGACGCGGATCGCGCGGCCCTGATTGCGGCGTTCGAGGCGCTCGACCAGGCGGCGGCCAGCGATCTGGCGCGTGTGGCGATCTGCAATCGGCAATTCCACATGGCGATGGTCCGCCCGACCCGACAGGCGTTGACGATCCAGCTGATCCGTCAGCTCGCACTGCTCGCCGAACGCTATGTCGTCGCGCATCTGCAGCCCGCCGGGCGCGATGCGCGGGCGCATCTGGAGCATCGGGACCAGCTCGACGCCTTCCTCGCGCGCGACGCCGACCGGGTTAAGGCATTGCTTGATACGCATATCCGGTCCACCCTGATGGACCTGAAAGGCGGGTTCGCACCCGTCGAGTGACAATGAAAAGCCAATAAGGCGGGGGATTTTTCGAGGATGTTCGGACCAAGAAAGTCGCTGGGCAGCGTGACCCAGCATGCGGAGGGGCAGGCGCTGGCCAAGACGCTCAGCTGGCCGCACCTGATCGCACTGGGGGTCGGCGCGATCGTCGGCACCGGCATCTACACGCTGACCGGCGTGGGCGCGGAGCGCGCCGGGCCCGCCGTCATTCTGGCATTCGCGATCGCCGGTGCGGTCTGTGCCTGTGCCGCGCTTGCCTATGCCGAATTGGCCACGCTGATCCCGGCGGCGGGCAGCGCCTATACCTTCAGCTACACCGCACTGGGCGAAACGCTTGCCTGGATCGTCGGGTGGAGCCTGATCCTCGAATATTCGCTGGCTTGCTCGACCGTGGCGGTCGGCTGGTCGGGCTATCTGGTCGGGTGGATCCAGGCGGCGGGCGTGCATCTGCCGCCCGAGCTTCTGTCCGGCCCGCATGGCGGCGGCATCATCAACCTGCCGGCTGTGCTGGTTGCGCTGTCGGTAATGGGGATGCTGGTCGCGGGCACGCGGGAGAGCGCAACGCTGAACATCATCCTCGTGGTCGTGAAGCTGGTGGCGCTGGGCGTGTTCGTCGCCTTCGCATTACCCGCCTTTAACAACGCGAACCTGCATCCCTTCATGCCCTATGGCTTTGGGGCGACCGAGGTGGATGGGGCCAAGCGCGGCGTCATGGCGGCGGCGGCGATCGTGTTCTTCGCCTTTTACGGGTTCGATGCGGTGGCGACCTCTGCCGAGGAGGCCAAGAATCCCGGCCGCGACCTGACCATCGGCATCGTCGGATCGATGCTGGTCTGCACGCTGATCTATATGGCCGTGGCAGTGACGGCGGTCGGCGCGCTGCCCTTTCAACAGCTCGCCAATTCCCCCGAGCCGCTAGCGCTCGTCCTGCGCTCGCTTGGCCAGCCGACCGCCGCGCATCTGATCGCACTGGCGGCGGTCATCGCGCTGCCGTCGGTCATTCTGGTGATGATGTACGGCCAGAGCCGCATCTTCTTCACCATGGCACGCGACGGCCTCTTGCCGCAGGCGCTGGCCGTGGTCAGCAAGCGGAGCGGCGCGCCGACCCGCATCACGCTGGTCACCGGCGTGTCGATCGCGATCGTCGCGGGTATCTTCCGCCTCGACGAGATTGCCGAATTGGCGAATGCGGGCACGCTGCTCGCCTTCATCGCGGTCGGCGCCTGCCTGATGGTACTGCGTCGCCGGGCGCCCGAGGCGAAGCGCCTGTTCCGTTGTCCGCAACCCTATCTGGTGGGTACGCTCGCCATCCTAGGCTGTGTCTATCTGTTGTTCAGCCTGCCGAGCGCGACGATCGTGCGCTTCATCATCTGGAACCTGGCAGGCCTGGCCTTCTACTTCGCCTATGGCCGTCGCCGGAGCGCGTTGGCCGCGGGCTGAACCCCGGCCAGCGGTGGGGCGGGGCGACCGAACAGATAACCCTGGGCCTGGGGGCATCCTTCCTCCAGCACCATGCGATGCTGTTCGGGCGTCTCGACACCCTCGGCGACGACGGGCAGGTTCAGGCTCTGCCCCAGTCCGACAATGGCCCGGACGATCGATCGCGCGGTGGCATCGTCGGTCACGCCCGATATGAAACTCTTGTCGATCTTGATCTTGTCGAACGGGAAGCATTGCAGGTTGCCGAGCGAGCTATAGCCTGTGCCGAAATCGTCCATGACGAAGCGGATACCCATCGCCTTCAACTAGTGAAGCGTCCTGAGCGTCGACTCGCGATCGTGTAGAGGGACATTCTCCGTAATCTCCAGCTCGAGCCGATGTGCGGGGAAGCCGCTCTCGGTCAGCGCCCGTGCGACGATCTCGGGCAGGTTCGGATCTGCGCGGGAACGATCAGTGCGCTCATGCCGATCAGATGCATGGCGCTTACGCCGAACGTGGTCACGCCACCGGCGGCCAGACAGCCGAGCAAACCACGCCGCCGCCGGATATGGTGGAGGGCTACCCAGATGGCCATACAGGGTGCGGCGACCGAGACCATGGTCAAGGGAAGGTCGAACCCCAGCGGCAACGGGCCGCGATAGGCCAGCATGGCCAGGAAATGGGTGCACCAGATGCTGACGGCACCCGTCAGGGCCGCCGATACGATCCAGTTGCGCCGTCGGGCCTCGACGCATTCCTGGGACCTGTCATCCAACAGGAACAGCGCCACCAGTCCCAGCACGCAAACGCCGAGCGCCGAAAGCGTGAGCCAAGGGTCGTGCTGGCCGAGGATGCAACCGACGATATCAAGCATGGCAAGTGCTGTTCCCCCGGCAACAGGAATGGCACGGGGGCGTTGCGAGACGTTTCATGCGAATCACGATGGCGTGTGGAGCAGGTCGCGGGGGGGCTTTTCAAACGGCCCGCAAAATTATATACCGACCGTTATGGAAAATGCTCCGCCCGCGTGCAAGGGCCGCCCGCGCGAATTTTGCACCGATCAGGCGCTTGCCTCCGCGCTCCGCGTATTCTGGAGCAAGGGCTATGAAGGCGCGTCGATGGCCGACCTGACCGAGGCGATGGGCATCACCAAGCCCAGCCTCTATGCGGCGTTCGGCAACAAGGAAGCGCTGTTCCACAAGGCTCTCGACCTCTACGAGGCAGAGAAGCTCGCCTATATCCGTGATGCGCTTGACCAACCGACGGCACGCGGCGTGGCCGAGCATCTGCTTCGCGGGGCCCTGAAGGCCATGACGTGCCAGTGGGAACCCAAGGGATGTCTTGGCGTGATCCACTCGGTGGCGTGCGGCGCGGAAGCCGAGTCGATCAAGGCGGCGGTGGTCGCGCGGCGAAGCTCGTCACAGGCGGCGATCGTCGCACGGTTCCAGCGTGCCGTGGATGAGGGGGATCTGCCGCCCGGTGTCGATCCGGCGGGTCTGGCCAATCTCATCTTCGCGCTGTTGCAGGGCATGGGGGTCCAGGCGGGCTCGGGTGTTACTTCGGAACAGCTGCAGTCGATGATCGATGCAGCCTTGGCGCTATGGCCATCGCAATAGGCTATATTTTTTCATACCGGCCGGTATGAAAGTCGTTGACGACTGAACCGACTATTAATATACCGGACGGTATGGAAGGTGATCGTCACCTTCGACACGCAAATAGCGAGACAACAGGATGGGCGGCCGGGTGCCGCTTCCTCGGGCGGGCATGTGCTGAC
Source organism: Candidatus Sphingomonas excrementigallinarum (assembly GCA_019112965.1). Taxonomy (GTDB): domain Bacteria; phylum Pseudomonadota; class Alphaproteobacteria; order Sphingomonadales; family Sphingomonadaceae; genus Sphingomonas; species Sphingomonas excrementigallinarum. The sequence continues at coordinate 41,321 of DXIH01000041.1, forward strand.
CGGGGCGGGATGTCGCGCGTCGGAAAAGGGGTTCGCAGCATGGCCTATGTCGCATTTCAGGAAATCGGTGCCGCACGGATTGCGGTCGGTGCCGCCGTCGCACAACAGGGTGCGGCCGCCATCCGTCCCGACGCGCGCCTGTCCGCGCTGGAGTGGCAGGTGGTGGCATTGGCCCGGCGGGATCGCCTGTCCAGCCTGCGCGAGCCGACCAAGCTGACCCGTGCGATCGGCAGCATATTCGGCGACGCGCGCAACCCGCGCCTGGCCGATCCTTCGCTGGAGTCGCTGCGTCGCATGGCGGTGCTGAGCTGGCACCATGGCTATAGCGTGCCGTCGCACGAGGTCCGGGCATTCCTGGCTGCGGGTTATTCCCCCGACCAGTATGAGCTGATGGTCGACAGCATCTCCACCGCACTCGGCGATTCGCGCCGATCCGCCCGCCCCGTCGCGGCGGAGTGAGGCGAGGGCGCGTCCGTGCCCTATTGCCCTTCTCCCAAACTGACGTACCTTGGACGTCGATAGTGACGGAGAAGATCCATGGCGGCCGGACTGCGTCTGAACGATCCCTTCTCGATCATCACCCTGCCGATGGCGGGCAGGCCGGGCGGCGAACGGGCTACGCCATGGGAAAATCTGTTCGCCTGGCCCCGACAGGGCGATATCCAGGTCCCCTTTGACGCGGCCTCGCGTGAGGCGAGAGATATATGGGCGACCCGGCTGGACCATGCGGTGGCTCATGCCGACAAGGCGGTGCTGCTCGTCGCGGAGGGCGCGGCCTGCCTCGCCAGCATCTGGTGGGCCCGGCTGTCGCCCAGCGATTATGTGTCCAAAGTGGCGGGCGCCCTGTTCTTCCAGCCATCGTCGGTCGACGCACTGCACCGACAGAGCGGCGAGCTTTTCGCTTCGCCCGAGGCGCTCTTGCCCTTTCCGTCGCTGGTCGTCGATGGTGCCGTGCACGGGCCTGCTTTGGCGACGATGTGCGGCGGGCGCCTATTGTCTCCACCGCGCGCTGCGCCACAGCCGACGGGGATGTGGCGCCAGGCACAACGGCTGATCGAGCGTTTTTCGGCCGGGGTCGTCGAGCAGGACCTGCGTGTCCTGCGTACCCTAGGTATCCCCGAGCGGTGACGCAAAAAGGCCCGGCGGTGGTGTGCCGCCGGGCCAGTTGATCGCCCCAGGGAGCTTCCTTAGGCGAGGCATGAGCGGTGACCGGGCCCGAAGGCCCAGCGCCACCGGAGAAAAAATCTAGCTGGCGTTCGTACCCGCCGACGAGGTCTCATTGTCGAGCAGCACGTCATTGCCGAGCGCCACGTTGCCGTCAGCGGGCCCTTCGTCATTGGCGAGAATTTCGTCATTCGCCACACCGCCATTGTCGATGGCCGCGCTGTTTGCAGGCTCCGACTTGGAACAGGCGGCCAGCGGGAGGGCGAATGCAATTAGAAGTAGCGGAAGGGCATGGCGTCGCAACATCAATTCGGTCCCCTTGGTGGTTTTTCCCGTGTATCGCCGCTTATCGGCTCCACATGAGTAATACATACCAAATCGATGGGATATAACCACCGCAAATCTTGTCGACGGGATAGATGGGCTTTCCTGGCACTGGTGATGACCGCGCTGATACTGATGCCTGGCGCTGCATCGGCGCAGGACAGGCCACCGCTGTATGGTGGCGCGGCGTTGGCACTGGATGCCGCGCAATATGCGGCGATCTCCGGCCAGACCCCGGTGGCAGCGGGGCGCGAACTGGCGTTGCAGGACGCGTCGGTGCCACTGACCGATGCGCTCAAGGTCGAATTTTCCGGTCGCCTTGCGGGCGTGTCGGTGGGGCATGCTCCCTTCCATATCGATGTCTTGTTGACTGGCGACGAACCTGTCGTCGACCGGGTGGTACAGCTCGCCGGAAGTCCGGTGCTGGTTCGCTTCCGTACCGGGGCCTATGCTACGCACGACCAACTCGTCACCGCGCTCGCGCTTCACCAGACCGAAATCCGCGCGAGCCTGACCCAGCCGCCGGGTATGGGCGTCGATCCCCGGATCGGGGCGCTCGTCGTCATGGTGGCCCAAGCCGATGCCGCAGCGGAGCCGGGCGATGCCCTGCGCGATCGGATCGCCCGGATCGCGGGTGTGCCGGTGCGGATCGCGACGCTGGACGCGCCCGACATCGATCTGGCGGACCTCCAGGGCGGCGCGCGGCTGACCGGCATCGATCCCGCCAACGGCCGTCGCTATGCCTGCACCAGCGGCTTCGTCGTCCGGCGAAGCGATGCCAGCGCCGTCGTGACCGCCGCCCATTGCCCGGATAACCTGGTCTGGACCGATCCCGAGCGCCGCGAGCATCCGTTGCCGTTCCTCGGGCAATGGGGATGGGGCTATCAGGATGTGCAGGTGAACGGCAGCCCGGTGACGCTGCCGCCTGCCTTCTGGAGCGATACCGCCAAGACGATCAGCCGAACCGTCACGGGTGCGCGATCCCGCGATCAGACTCGCGCGGGCGACATCGTCTGTCATCGGGGCGAACGCACGGGCTATAGCTGCGCCGAGGTCTGGATACCCAATTTCGCGCCTGCCGGGGATTTGTGCGGCGGCGCCTGTACCCCGACCTGGGTCGCGGTGCGCGGGCCGACCTGTCGCAGCGGCGACAGCGGCGGGCCGGTCTTTCTGGGCGGCACCGCGTACGGCATCGTCAAGGGCGGCAGCTATCGCGGCGGAGACGGCAGCTGTGCCTTTTACTACTATATGTCGCTCGATTTCCTGCCCGACGGGTGGTTGCTGGCGACCGGCTGAGGGATCGCATGGCGCCGCAGCAGCGTTGGTTTTTCATTGGCAGACAGCGATGAAGGCGACGGCATGAAGGCGATGATCCTCGATGCACCCGGCGGGCTGGACCGTTTGCGGATGGTCGAACGACCCGATCCCGGTGCGCCGGGACCGGGCATGATCCGGGTTCGGCTTCATGCCACCTCGCTCAACTATCACGACTATGGCGTGGTATCGGGCAGGATGCCGACCGAGGATGGTCGCATCCCCATGGCGGACGGTGCAGGCATCGTCGAGGCAGTGGGCGAAGGCGTGAGCGACTTCGTCGCGGGCGATGCGGTCGTCTCCTGCTTCTTTCCCGACTGGCAGGAAGGTCCGCCGCGCATCGGCGATTTCCTGCGTGTTCCTGGGGATGGGATCGATGGCTATGCCTGCGAACTGGTGATGGCGCCCGCCACCGCCTTCACCCGGGGTCCCAAGGGCTATGACCACGCGGAAGCGGCAACGATCACCACCGCCGGGCTGACAGCCTGGCGAAGCCTGGTCGTCGATGGCGGGTTGAAGGCCGGGGACCGGGTGCTCGTCCTCGGCACGGGTGGCGTGTCGATCTGGGCGCTTCAGATCGCTCGCATGATGGGCGCGCAGGTCATCGTCACCTCTTCCTCCGACGAAAAGCTGGAACGGGCGCGATCGCTGGGGGCCGCGCATACGATGAACTATCGCACCCATTCGGAATGGGGAAAGCTGGTCCATGACTGGGCCGGTGAAGGCGTCGACCATGTGGTGGAGGTCGGTGGGCCGGGAACGCTGGCCCAGTCGATCAACGCGGTTCGCATCGGCGGGCATATCCACCTGATCGGGGTGCTGACCGGCTTTGCGGGCGACGTTCCCACGGCGACCCTCATGAGCAAACAGGCTCGGTTGCAGGGCCTGATCGTCGGTAGCCGCCGGATGCAGATGGAATTCGTCCGCGCGCTGGATGAGGCGGCTTTCCGTCCCGTGATCGACCGCTGCTTTGCGCTGGATCAACTGGCCGACGCCTTTCGCCTTCAGGAAAGGGGCGGGCATTTCGGCAAGATCGCCGTGACCTTCTGATGGTTGAGGCGCAGGATATCGCGGGCGCAGTTATCGACCCCAACTGGCCGCATGTCGTGATCGTCGGCGCTGGCTTTGGCGGGCTGGCGACCGCGCAGGGGCTGGCGCGCGCCCCGGTGCGGGTCACGGTGATCGATCGCAACAATTACCACCTGTTCGTGCCGCTCCTCTATCAGGTGGCGACCGCTGCCCTGTCCCCCGCCGATGTCGCGGAGCCGATCCGTCATGTGCTGGGCCGCTACCCCAATATCCGGGTCGTGCTGGGCGAGGTGGCGCGGGTCGATCCCGAATCGCGGGAACTCGCCTTGGCCACGGGCGAAACGCTTCGCTATGATCGGCTGGTTGTCGCGACGGGCTCGACCAGCAGCTATTTCGGGCATGACGAATGGCGCCGCCATGCCCCTGCCTGCAAGTCGATTGAGGAGGCGCGGGTCATCCGATCGCGCGTGCTGGGGGCGTTCGAGGAAGCGGAGCGCGACGGGGCCGCGGATCGCGAGGCGTTGATGACCTTCATCATCGTCGGCGGCGGCCCGACCGGCGTCGAACTGGCGGGGTCGGTCGCCGAACTCGCACGCCATGCGTTGACATCCGATTTTCGCAGGATCAGGCCGGAAACCGCAAAGATCATCCTGGTCGAGGGCGGGCCCCGTATCCTGTCGGCCTTTCCCGATTCGCTCGCCACCTATGCCGAACGCGCGCTCAAGCGACTGGGCGTCCAAGTGATGACCGATATGCCGGTCGAGTCGATTACCAAGCACGGATTGACCGCCGGAGGGCGGTTCATCCCGGCACGTACCGTGCTCTGGGGCGCGGGTATCGAGCCGACCGGGGCGGCCAAGCTGCTTGGCGTGCCGCCGGGGCAGGGTGGCCGGGTGGCCGTACGATCCGACCTCAGTGTGGAAGGGCTGGAAAATGTCTATGCGCTGGGTGACGTCGCGGCCTGCCTGGACGAAGAGGGCAAGCCTCTGCCCGGTTTGGCGCAGGTCGCTCAGCAACAGGGCGATTATCTGGGCAAGGCATTATGGGCGCAGCTGACCGGCGGTGCGGCTCCCAAGCCGTTTCGCTTTCATAATCGCGGCAATGCCGCGATCATCGGGCGTCACGCTGCCATCTTCGATTTCGGGCGTTTCCGGATGAAGGGCTATCCGGCCTGGATGCTATGGGCGATCGTCCACGTCGTGCTGCTGGTCAATTTCGCGCAGCGTATCCGGGTCAGCCTGCAATGGCTGTGGCGCTATCTGACCTATCGTCGAGGTGCCCGGATCATCACCACGCCCCATTCTCGCCCGTCGAGCTGAGTGGGATCAGCGACTGAGTTGCGCGCGAAGATCGATCAGCGTCGCGCCGATATGCTCGCGCAGAAAGCCTGCCACCTGCGCCTCGTCCCGCGCGAGCCAGGCCTGGAGCAGGGCGTGGTGCTCCTCATGCGCACGGTCCTCGCGACCGGCGGGCTTCAGATGCTGGACGACATAGCGTTCGGCCAGAACCTGTAGCCGCTCGATCAGCTGGAAGGTCAGAGCCGCCCCGAGCGGACGGACCAGCGCCAGGTGGAAGGCGCGATTGCGATGGGCGACCTCGTGCAGTGCATCCCGCGCGGCGACATCCAGCGCGCTCAATGCCTCGCGCGCGGCGGCCTGATCGTCGGGCGTGGCGACCCGCGAGGCACGGGCTGCGGCATCGGGCTCCAGGGCCAGGCGGAGTTCGTAAATCTCCTCGGCCTCTCCCGCACCTAGCGAGCGGACGAAAAAGCCGCGATTGGCCTGGCTGGTCAGCAGTCCTTCCTGCTCCAGCCGGGCGAGCGCCTCGCGCAAGGGGATCTTGCTGACGCCCAGTTCATTGGCCAGCGCGTCCTGCCGGATCGGCTGCTCTTCGGGCAGATCGCCGCTGATGATCCGCTCGCGAATGATCGTGAAGATCTGCTCCGACAGGGTGCGAACGACAAGGCTCATGATTTCTCTCGTGCCGACAGGCCGGGAGGAGCCTGTTTTTAACGGTAAATGTGACGGTTTAGCGCGGCAACATAGACCCGATCATCGCGGCCTGCCAAGTGTGTATTACATGGGCGGAACAGCTTCGCTAAGTTCTTGCAACCAGGCCGAAGCGGTGCCGTCCGACGGTGCC
>DXIH01000042.1 GCA_019112965.1 Candidatus Sphingomonas excrementigallinarum
CCGACGAGGATGCGCGCGACGAACCGCCGCACCCCTGACGCGCAACGACTATCCAGGCGGGTGGCAAGCGTGGGCGAACCTGCTACACGAAGCCCCGCAAAGCCATGGCCGTCGAAACCTTTTCCCCCTCCGAACCCGCCGAACCGCCGCGCCGCCCGCTCTGGCGTCGCTGGTGGGTGCGGCTGTTCGCCGTCCTTGCGCTGCTCGCGGCGATCGGTGGCGGCGTGTTCTGGTTCCTGTTCATCCGCGACCTGCCTTCGGTCGATGCGCTCAAGGCCTATGAGCCGCCGCTGCCGACCCATGTTCGTGGTATCGACGGCACGCCGATCCAGTCCTACGCCCGCGAACGCCGCGTCGAATTGTCGTTCAACGAATATCCGCCGCTGCTCGTCCGTGCGTTCCTGGCGGCCGAGGACAAGAGCTTCTTCGAGCATGGCGGCGTCGACTATCCGGGGCTGGCGGGCGCGGTCATCGACTATGCCAAGAAGTTCGGCAGCGGTCGGCGCGCGCGCGGCGGCTCGACCATCACCCAGCAGGTCGCCAAGAACCTGCTGATCGGCAACACCTACTCGCCGACCCGCAAGATCAAGGAGGCGATCCTCGCCTACAAGATCGAGGATACGCTGACCAAGCCGCAGATCCTGGAGCTGTATCTCAACCAGATCGGGCTGGGGCGGAACGCATACGGTGTCGAGGCGGCGGCCCATGCCTATTTCGACAAGGAACTGAACGAGCTGACGCTCGGGCAGATGGCCTATCTGGCGCTGCTGCCCAAGGGACCGGCGAATTACGATCCCGTCCGCCATCCCGACCGCGCGCTGGAGCGCCGCGCCTATGTGCTGCGCGAGATGCTGTCGAACAACTTCATCACCCGCGCGCAATATAATTCGGCGATGGCCGAGCCGCTGGGCACCGTGCTGCGCCGTACGCCCAAATATGCGCAGGTCGGCGGCTATTTCGTCGAGGAACTGCGTCGCCAGCTCATCAAACGGTACGGCGAAAAGGCCGCGGACGGACCCAATAGCGTCTATGAGGGCGGCCTGTGGGTGCGCAGCTCGCTCGACACCCGGCTGCAGGACTTCGCGGCCGAAGCGTTGCGCGACGGGCTGGTCCGGTTCGAGGGCGGTCGCGGCTGGTCGGGGCCGATCCGGCACGAAGAGATTGACGACGGCAACTGGCAGCAGGTGCTGCTGAACAGGAATATCGGCCTCGACTATCGCGACTGGCGCGCCGGGATCGTCACCGCCAAGGAGGCGGGCGAGGCGACGATCGGGTTCGCCAATGGTCGAACCGGCATCTTGCCGCGCAGCCTGGCGCAGATGCCGCGCCGGGGCACGGCCGCGACCGCGTTCAGCGCGCTGAAGGTCGGCGACATCATCGCCGTGTCGCCCGCAGGCGAGCAATTCCAGCTGCGTTCGATCCCGCGCATCTCGGGCGGTTTCGTGGTCGAGGAGCCCGCCACGGGGCGCGTGCTGGCGATGCAGGGCGGCTTCGACGCGCGGCTCAGCGATTTCAACCGCGCGACCCAGGCGGAGCGCCAGCCGGGCTCGACGATCAAGCCGATCGTCTATTCCGCCGCGCTGGAGCATGGCATGACGCCCGCCTCGATCATCGTCGATGGGCCGTTCTGCGTCGACCAGGGCGCGGGGCTCGGCACCAAATGCTTCCGCAACTTCGGCAATTCGGCGGGCGCCGGGCCCCACACGATGCGCTGGGGCATCGAACAGTCACGCAACCTGATGACCGTGCGGACGGCATCGACCGTCGGCATGAAGAATGTCGTCGCGATGATAAAGCAGATGGGGATCGGCGACTTTCCGCCCTATCTCGCCTATTCGCTGGGTGCGGGCGAGACGACGGTGGGGCAGATGGTCAACGCCTATGCCATCCTGGCCAATAACGGACGCGGCGGCGACCCCTCGCTGATCGACTTCGTGCAGGACCGGCATGGCAAGGTCATCTGGCCGGAAAATTGGCACGCCTGCGACCGCTGCAACGCCGCCGATTATGACGGCAAGCCGATGCCGCGCCCGGTCTCGCACCAGCGCCAGGTGCTCGACGCGATGACCGCGTATCAGATGGTCCATATCACCGAGGGCGTGGTCCAGCGCGGCACCGCCACGGGCCTGCGCGACCTGAACCGGCCGATGTTTGGCAAGACCGGCACCAATAACGGCCCGACCGATGTCTGGTTCGTCGGCGGCACGCCGCAATTCGTCGGCGGCCTTTATATCGGCTATGACACGCCGCGCTCGCTGGGCGGCTATGCGCAGGGCGGGACGATCGCGGTGCCGATCTTCCACCAGTTCGCCGAAAAGGCCTATGAGGGGCTGGAGAAACTGCCCTTCCGCGCCGCGCCCGGCATTCGCATGGTCCGGATCGACCGGGCGAGCGGACGGCCGGTCTATGGCACCTTCCCGACCGGCGACGATCCCAAGCCCGCCGTCATCTGGGAGGCGTTCAAGCCGGAGAGCGAGCCGCGCCGCCGCGCCCGCCGTGCCGCCGCCGAAGCCCCCGTGACGCCGACCGGCCCGGCCAAGCCCGCAGCCCCGCGCGACAGCGATTTCTTGCAAAGGGAAGGCGGAATCTACTAGCCCGCTACCCATATTGGGTTTTCCGCCCGTTTGGCGGACGTACGACCGATTCGGAGAATATTCATGCGCGCTGAAGCGCAGGCTCATGTCGACACGATCAAGGACGCCCTGGAGCTGCTGCGCCGCTTCCTCGACTGGGACCGCGCGCTGCGCCGCCTGGACGAGCTGAACGCGCGCGTCGAGGACCAGGCGCTGTGGAACGATCCCAAGCAGGCACAGGCCGTGATGCGCGAGCGTCGCCGCCTGGACGAGGCCATCACCGCCACCCGCGCCATCGAGAACGAGCTGTCGGGCACGGTCGAACTGATCGAATTGGCCGAGATGGAGGGCGACGAGGAGCTGGAGAAGGAAGCCGTCGCCAGCCTGGGCGAGCTCGCCAAAAAGGCCGAGGGCGACAAGGTCAAGGCGCTGCTGGCCGGTGAGGCCGACGCCAATGACAGCTATATCGAGATCAACGCGGGCGCAGGCGGCACCGAAAGCCAGGACTGGGCCGGGATGCTCCAGCGCATGTACACGCGCTGGGCCGAGCGGCACGGCATGAAGGTCGAGCTGATCGACTATCATTCGGGCGAGCAGGCGGGGATCAAATCGGCCACGCTGCTGGTCAAGGGCGAGAATGCGTACGGCTATGCCAAGGTCGAATCGGGCGTGCACCGGCTGGTGCGGATCAGCCCGTACGACTCGGCCGCGCGCCGCCACACCAGCTTTTCGAGCGTGTGGGTCTATCCGGTGATCGACGACAATATCGAGGTCGAGATCAACGAGAGCGAACTGCGCATCGACACCTACCGCGCCTCGGGTGCCGGTGGTCAGCACATCAACACGACCGACTCGGCGGTGCGCATCACACACTTGCCGACCGGCATCGTGGTGCAGTGTCAGAACCAGCGCTCGCAGCACAAGAACAAGGCCGAGGCGTATAACCAGCTTCGTGCTCGCCTCTACGAGCGCGAACTGGCCGAGCGCGAGGCGGTGGCGAATGCCGAGAATGCGACCAAGACCGATATCGGTTGGGGCCACCAGATCCGCTCTTACGTGCTCCAGCCCTATCAGCTGGTGAAGGATCTTCGGACGGGGGTGACCTCGACCGCGCCGGGCGATGTGCTGGACGGCGATCTCGACGCCTTCATGGCCGCGGCCCTGTCGCAGCGCGTGACCGGCGAAGCGGTCGCGGTGGAGGATGTCGACTAAGATGCGTGTCCGGGGGGCGGGGCCCATGATGGCGGCGGCACTCGTTATCGCGCTGGGGGGCGCGGTGGCGGCGTGCGACGGGTCGAAGCCGCTGATCCAGCAGCATGACGATTCGGATGACGACAAGGTCGGCCCGTTCCCGGCGGCGGATCGGCCGGTCGCCGACGTCGTGTCGTCGCGCTGGTCGAGCGAGGATGCCCGCGATCGGCTGCGCGAGGCGGATCAGGTCATGGACCGGGCCAAGATCCGTCCCGGCATGACGGTCGCCGATATCGGCGCGGGCGAGGGCTATTACACCGTCCGCCTGGCGCAGCGGGTCGGCAAGACCGGCCGGGTGCTGGCCGAGGACATCGTCGCGGCCTGGCGCGATCGGCTCGCCGAGCGTGTCTCGCGCGAGCGGCTGGACAATGTCAGCGTCCGGCTTGGCGAACCCGCCGACCCCAAGCTGCCGCCGAACAGCTTCGACCGCGTCCTCATGGTCCATATGTATCATGAGATCGAGCAGCCTTATGAATTCCTCTGGCGGCTGTTCCCCGCGCTGAAGCCCGACGGCCTGGTCGTGGTGGTCGACGCCAATCGCCGCACCAAGGCGCACGGCACCCCGCCCGCGCTGCTGAAATGCGAGTTCGAGGCGGTCGGCTTCACCCAGGTCTCGTTCGAGAACATGCCCTCGGCGGGCGGTTATCTGGCGACGTTCCGCACGACCGGCTCGCGCCCCGATCCCAAGGACATCCGCCCCTGCCGCATGAAGGATAATTAGGACGGGCAGGTCTGCCCCCCAATTCCTCCCCTGTAAGGGGAGGGGGACCCATGCAAAGCATGGTGGAGGGGTGTCGCCCTATCGAGAGCGGGACATCCCTCCGTCAGGCCTTCGGCCTGCCACCTCCCCTCACAGGGAGGAATGGATAGGTATTCGTCGCTGCGGCCAGGACAAATTTGGAACATGACAGCTTTGTCATGTATTGATCCCGTATCGGCCCCGAACGGTGCCGATAGACCACCGGCCGACATAAGCCGGGGTCCCGCAGAAGGAGAAGATGATGAACATGCTTTTGATCGCCGGGCTCGCGCTCGGTGGTGCCGTCGCCTCCGACGGGGCGCTCGAACACCGCGTCCAGCTCGACCATCATTCCGGGCCGGTCGCGGTTCGCTACATCGCCGATGTCGGCGTGACGCATAAGCAGATCGGCGCGGTGACGACCGGCGGCCGTCCCTCGACGCTGCGCTGCCTGTGGAGCGCCAATGTCACCGTGCACCGCGAGGCCCGCGGCGCCAGCGGTACGGCCCTGATGCGCAGCGCCGCGCAGGACCGCGTGATCGAGGGCAGCCGCCCCGGCTGGTGCAGCACCAACCGCGCCGCCATCGCACAGGAGGTCGCCCAGCGTCAGGACGCGGTGCGCGATCACCTTCAGGCGGTGGCCCAGGAGGATCATGGCCTGCTGCGCGCCGAGATGGATCGCCTCCATGCCGAGACGCGCGCCGGATGACCTTGCGTAATATCGTTCTGACCGCCCTGCTGGGTGGTTCCATGGCGTCGCCGCTCCTCGCGCAGGAGCGGCCTTCGATCGGCGTCGAGCTGAACAGCGACGAGAATCGCCGGGGGTTGAGCTGGAGCGGAGGGCGGGTTTCGCCCTCCGCCGATATCTTTGCGACCCAGGGACCGTTCGAGGCGAGCGGCCGGATCGTCGCGCTTCGCGAATCGGATCGGCATGGCGGCGCTGGCGTGGTCGGCGACCTGAGCGTCGGCGCCTCCACGTTGGTTGGTCCCGTAACGTTACGCGGGCGTGTGACCGGGCATCTGTTCGGCGGCGCGGGCTTCGACGCCGATTATGTCGAACTGGGCGGCTCGGCGGCCTATACGCTGGGTCCCGTGCAGGTGAACGCCGGTGCGGACTATGCCCCGTCGCAAAGCGCGATCGGCGGCGACAATCTCTATCTCCATGCGGGCGCGCAAGCGGGCATACCGGGCACGCCCTGGACAGTGCTGGCCGGGGTCGGCCATTCGACCGGCAAGACCGACGACCCCTTCCGCGCCGCGCGGCTGCGTCCCGGCGGCGATTACAGCGACTGGCGGATCGGGGTGGAGCATGTCACCGGGCCGGTAACGCTGGGGCTCGATTATGTCGGGACCGACGTGTCGGAGCGGGCGGCCTCCGCCTTTGCGCTGGCCGATGCGCGGCATTCGGGGGATCGGATCGTCGGGCGGGTGCGCTTCGGTTTTTAAGGGCCAGTTTGAAATTCGACGGAAGCGTGCCGTGGACGCCATGTTTTGACAGTCTCGTGTTAACCGTCTCAAAAGCACGCTGATCGCCGGCCACAAGCTTTTCCCCTCCCGCAGGCGGGAGGGGATGGGGGAGGGTAACGCCCCAAGCTGCATGGCCCGCTTGACCC
>DXIH01000043.1 GCA_019112965.1 Candidatus Sphingomonas excrementigallinarum
CCTGAGCGTCACGCAAAGCGACCCGGCAGGCAATATTTCGCCCGCCACGACAGTCAGTGCGCCGGACGTTACCGCGCCCGCTGCACCCACCGCCACCGTTACGGGAGACGGCACGGTCGTCTCCGGCACCGGCGAGCCCGGTGCCACGGTCACCGTCCACGATGCCGCAGGCCAGCCGCTCGGCACCGCGACGGTCGATGCGCAGGGCAACTATGCCCTCCCGCTGACCACGCCACAGGCCAATGGCGGCACCTTGAGCGTCACCCAGGCCGATCCGGCGGGCAACACCTCGCCCGCGACCACGCTTGCCGCGCCCGACATCACGCCGCCCGCCGCTCCGGTCGTCAGCGTCAGCGCGGACGGCACGCTGCTGACCGGCACGGGCGAGCCCGGCGCGGTCGTACGGGTCGTGGACGCGGGCGGCCAGCCGGTCGGCATCGCGACGGTTGCCGGCGATGGCAGCTTCAGCATCGCCCTGCCTACCGGGGTCGCCAACGGCCAGACGCTGTCGGTCATCCAGACCGACGCGGCGGGCAACGCCTCGCCCGCCAGCGCCGCACCGACGCCCGATCTCGTCGCCCCCGTCGCGCCCGTTGCGACAGTCAGCCCGGACGGCACCAGCATCAGCGGCACCGGCGAGCCGGGGGCCACCGTCGCCGTACGCGCGGCCGATGGCAGCATTCTCGCCACCGCGACCGTCGGTGCCGATGGCAGCTTCGCCGCGGTGCTGACCACGCCGCAGGCCAATGGCGAAGCGTTGAGCGTCACGCAGACCGATGCGGCGGGCAACATCTCCCCCAGCGTCGGCGTCATCGCGCCCGACATCACGCCGCCCGCCCCGCCGCTCGCCACGCTTTCGGCGGATGGAGCCACGGTCTATGGCAATGGCGAGCCGGGCGCGACGGTGCGCGTCGTCGACGGCACCGGCACCGTGCTGGGCAGCGCGGTCGTAGCGGCGGACAGCAGCTACAGCCTGACGCTCACCCCGCCGCAGACCAGCGGCCAGACCCTGTCGGCGGTGCAGACCGATCCGGCGGGCAATCCGTCGCAACCCGCCAGCGTGGCCGCGCCCGACCTGACCGCACCTGCAGCCCCGACCGCGACCATCGCGGCCGATGGCACCAGCGTGACCGGCAACGGCGAACCCTTCGCCACCGTCCGGGTGCGCGCCGCCGATGGCACGGTGATCGCGACGGTGACGGTGGGCGCGGATGGCAGCTTCACCTCCCCGCTTTCGCCACCCCAGGCCAATGGCGAGACATTGTCGCTCGACCAGACCGATCGCGGCGGCAACATGTCTCCGTCGACTGCATTGACCGCGCCCGACATCACCGCACCGACCGGGCTGACCGCCACGATCAGCGGTGACGGCGTGATCGTCTCCGGCGCGGGGGAAGCGGGCGCGACCGTTACCATCCGCGATGCGAACGGCGCGGTCATCGGCACCGCCACGGTCGCGGCCAACGGCATCTACAACGCGACATTGACCGTCCCGCAGACCAATGGCGAAACGCTGCAGGTGACCCAGGCCGATGCGGCAGGCAATGTCTCCGCCCCCGCCAGAGTCATCGCGCCGGACACGACGGCGCCGCTCGCCCCCGCCGGATCGGTCGTCGATGCGGGCGCCACGCTGTTGGGCACCGGCGAGCCCGGCGCGACCGTCACCATCCGCGCCGCCGATGGCACGCTGCTGGGTAGCGGTCAGGTGGCGCCGGACGGCAGCTTTGCCGTCACGCTGACCCCCGTGCAGGCCAATGGCCAGACCCTCCAGCTGATCCAGACCGACGCGGCGGGCAATGCCTCGCCCGTCGTCATCGTGGCTGCCCCCGACATCACCGCGCCGACCGGCCTGACCGCCACGATCAGCGGCGACGGCGCGGTCGTCACCGGCGTGGGTGAGGTCGGCGCAACCGTCACCGTCCGCGATCCGGGCGGCACGATCATCGGCAGCGCCGTGGTCGGCGCGAATGGCAGCTATACCGCCTCGCTGACCCCGGCGCAGATCAACGGCCAGACGCTGGCCGTGACGCAGGCCGATGCGGCGGGCAACGTCTCCACCCCGCTTGCCCCCGTCGCCCCCGACCTGACCGCGCCGCTGGCGCCGGTCGGCACCTTGTCGGCGGACGGCATTCTGGTGAACGGCACCGGCGAGCCCGGCGCGACCGTGACCGTCCGCGCCGCCGACGGCACGGTGCTGGGCACCGCCCAGGTCGCCGCTGACGGCAGCTTCTCGGTCCCGCTGGCGAGCGCGCAGCTCAACGGCCAGACCCTGTCGGTCGTACAGGCCGATGCGGCGGGCAACGTCTCGCCGCCGCTCGCGCTGACTGCGCTCGACACCACCGCCCCGACCGGGCTGACCGCCAGCATCGACGGCACCGGCACCATCGTCAGCGGCCAGGCCGAAGCGGGCGCGGCCATCACCGTGCGCGCACCCGATGGCACGATCATCGGCACCGGCACGGCAGGCACCACCGGCGCCTATGCCCTGACCCTGACGACGCCACAGCTGAACGGCCAGGTCTTGCAGGTGACGCAGGCCGATGCGGCGGGCAACACCTCGCCCTCCGTTCCCACCACGGCCCCCGACCTGACCGCGCCGCTCGCGCCCTTGGGCACATTGTCGGTGGACGGCACGCTGGTGAACGGTACGGGTGAGGCGGGCGCGACGGTCATCGTGCGCAATGCCGCCGGGCAGGTGCTGGGCACCGCCCAGGTCGCCACCGACGGCAGCTTCTCGGTCCCGCTGTCGAGCGCACAGCTCAACGGCCAGACCCTGTCGGTCGTACAGGCCGATGCGGCGGGCAATGTCTCGCCGCCGCTCGCGCTGACCGCGCTGGACACCACCGCTCCGACCGGATTGACCGCCAGCATCGACGGCACCGGCACCATCGTGAGCGGCCAGGCCGAGGCGGGCGCGGCCATCACCGTGCGCGCGCCCGATGGCACGATCATCGGCACCGGGACGGCAGGCACTACTGGCGCCTATGCCCTGACCCTGACGACGCCACAGCTGAACGGTCAGGTTTTGCAGGTGACGCAGGCCGATGCCGCTGGAAACACCTCGCCCTCCGTTCCCACCACCGCACCCGACGTGACCGCGCCCAATGCGCCGCTCTTCACGATCGACGGCACCGGCGCGACGGCGACCGGCAGCGGTGAGATCGGCGCGATCGTCACGCTGCGCAACGCCAGCGGCACGGTGATCGGCACCGGCCAGGTCGGTGAGAACGGCACGTTCAGCGTGTCGCTGACCCCGGTCCAAGCCAATGGCGGCACGGTCAGCGCGACCCTGACCGATGCGGCGGGCAATGTCTCGACGCCCACTAGTATTCCCGCCCCCGATATCACCGCCCCCGCCGCCCCGGTCGCGACTCTGGACGCGACGGGAACGGTGGTCTCCGGCCAGGGTGAGGTCGGCGCGACCGTCACGGTGCGCGACGCGGGTGGCGGCGTGCTCGGAACCGCGATCGTCGGGCCGCAAGGCGCCTATTCGGTCGTCCTGTCGACACCGCAACTCAACAGCCAGGTGCTGAGCGTCACCCAGGCGGATGCGGCGGGGAACGACTCGCTGGCGACCACCGTGACCGCGCTCGACCGAACGCCGCCTGACGCCCCGGTGGCGACCGTGTCGGCGGACGGGACGGTGCTGAACGGCATCGGCGAGATCGGCGCGACCGTGACGATCACCGATCCGGTCGGACTGATCCTGGCCACCGTGCCGGTAAATCTGGACGGCAGCTTCACCGTGACGCTTAACCCGCCCCTGACCAACGGCCAGGTCCTGACGCTGACCCAGGCGGATGCGGCGGGCAACGTCTCCACGGCCGGTAGCGCGACCGCGCCCGACCTGATCCCCAACGACACGCCGGGTGCCCCCACCGCGACCGTGTCCGTCGACGGCGCGAGCGTATCGGGCACGGGCCAGGTCGGCGCCGCGATCATCGTGCGCAACGCCACCGGCGCGGTGATCGGCAATGCGCAGGTCGCCGGGGACGGCACCTACACCGCCACGCTGACCACGCCGCAGCGCAATGGCGAGACGGTGCGCGTGACCCAGACCGATGCGGACGGCGATGTGTCGCCCCCTGCGACGGCGATCGCACCCGATCTGACCGCGCCCAATGCGCCCGTTGCCGCGATCGATCCGACCGGCACGCTGGTCAGCGGAACCGGCGAGGTCGGCGCGACGGTGCGGGTCCTCGCCGCCAACGGCGCAACGCTCGGCACCGCGATCGTGGCTGCGAACGGCGCCTATGCGGTCACGCTCACCACGCCGCAGGTCAACGGCCAGCCGCTGACCGTCGTACAGAGCGACGCGGCGGGCAATCCCTCGCCCGCATCGCCCGTCATCGCACCCGACCTGACCGCACCGCTGGCGCCGGTCGGCACGGTGTCGGGCGACGGCACCAGCCTGACCGGCACGGGTGAGGCAGGGGCCACCGTCACCATCCGGGGTCCGGGTGGGGTGGTGCTGGGCACCGCGGTCGTCGATGCGAACGGCAACTTCAGTGCCCCGCTGACGCCCGCTCAGGCGAACGGCCAGATCGTCACGCTGAGCCAGGCCGATGCGGCGGGCAATATCTCGCCCGTCGTCCAGGTCGCCGCGCCGGACATCACCGCACCCATCGGCCTGACCGCCGCCATCAACGGCGCGGGGAGTCTGGTCACGGGCACCGGCGAGATCGGCGCAACCGTGACCGTGCGCGACGCGAGCGGTACGGTCCTGGGCACGGCGGTCGTCGCCTCGAACGGCTCCTATGCCGCGATCCTGACACCCGCCCAGCTCAATGCGCAGACCTTGCAGGTCACGCAGGCCGATGCGGCGGGCAATGTCTCGACGCCCGCCACCGTCATCGCGCCCGACCTGACCGCACCGCTGGCGCCGGTCGGCACGGTATCGGGCGACGGCATCAGCCTGACCGGCACGGGCGAGGCAGGTGCTACCGTCACTATCCGGGGTCCCGGCGGGGTGGTGCTGGGTACTGCCGTCGTCGACGCGAACGGCAACTTCACCACGGCCCTGAACCCGCCCCAGGCGAACGGCCAGATCGTCACACTGAGCCAGGCGGATGCGGCGGGTAACGTCTCGCCCGTCGTCCAGGTCGCCGCGCCCGACATCACCGCACCCATCGGCCTGACCGCCGCCATCAACGGCGCGGGCAGTCTGGTCACCGGCACTGGTGAGATTGGCGCAACCGTGACCGTGCGCGACGCGAGCGGTACGATCCTGGGCACGGCGGTCGTCGCCTCGAACGGCTCCTATGCCGCGATCCTGACGCCTGCCCAGCTCAATGCACAGACCTTGCAGGTCACGCAGGCTGATGCGGCAGGCAACGTCTCGACGCCCGCCACCGTCATCGCGCCCGACCTGACCGCACCGCTGGCGCCGGTCGGCACGGTAT
>DXIH01000044.1 GCA_019112965.1 Candidatus Sphingomonas excrementigallinarum
TATGTGCTGAACCGCAAGCGCGCGGACATTGCCGAGATCGAGGATCGCTACGGCGTGACGGTCGAGATCATCCCCGACCGCGAGGAAGAGGGTGCGCGCATGACGGTCGAGGCCTCGGGCCCGCCGCCCGCCTATGCGCCCAAGATCGACACGCTCCTTCCCGTCGAGGAAGATGAGGACGATCTGATCGACGAGGTCGAGGAGGAAGAAGAGGACGAGGTCGAGGAGGAAGCGACCGAGGCTCCTCGTCCGCGCGAGTCGCGTGACGAGGGTGACGGCAATGGCCGCAAGCGCCGTCGCCGCCGCCGTGGTCGCCGCAACCGTGGCGAGGGCGAAGGCGCCGAGCAAGCCGAGGGCGAAGATCACGCCGACGCTGAGCAGGACGGAGCCGAGCAGGACGCAACCGACGCCGAAGAATTGGCCGAGGATGATGCCGCCGAGACGGTCGAAGCCACCGAAGCCGAGCCGCGCGAAGGCGGACGACGCCGTCGCGGGCGTCGCGGTCGCCGTGGCGGTCGTCGTGGCGAGGGTGCCGCGAACGACACGGCCGAGGCCGCGGCCGACGCCGGGTCGGATGACGACGCGTCGGACGCGCCGTTGCCGATCGTCGAGCCGATCGAGGCGGGCGATGCCGCGCCGGTAACGACTCCGCTCGCGGTGGCCGAGGCCGAGGCGAGCGACGCGCCCAAGACCCGCCGCCGTCCGCGCGCCCGCAAGGCCGCGCCGGTCGCCAACGAAGCGGTCGAGACGCCGGTCGTTGAGGAAGCGCCTGCGCCGGTCGCCCCCGTGGCCGAAGTCGAGGCGGAAGCCCCCGCCAAGCCCAAGCGCGTCCGCAAGAAGGCCGCTCCGAAGGTCGCCGCCGAGGAAGCCGCGCCGGTCGCCGAGGCGGAAGCCGAAGCCCCGGCCAAGCCCAAGCGCGTCCGCAAGAAGGCCGCCCCCAAGGTCGCCGCCGAGCCGGTCGCCGAGGAGGCCTCTGTCGCCGATCCGGCTCCGGCCGAGGAACCGGCGGCATCGGCCGACGCCGACAACGCAACCGGGGAAACCCCGCGTCGCGGCTGGTGGCAGCGCACCTTCGGCGCCTGATCGCCCCGGCACCGAACGGCAAGACGCCCTCCTTCCCCAGCGGAAGGAGGGCGTTTTTCGTTGGTAGGTCGAAAACTCCACCCCAGAGTGCAGGCGTTTTTAGGCCGGACGACATGAGATGCCCCCCTCCCCTTCAGGGGAGGGGCCGGGGGTGGGGCGTTTCCGCAAACGTACAGTCTGTGGCGAGACCCCACCCCAACCCCTCCCCGGAAGGGGAGGGGCTTACGTTGGTTCAAGGCAACGTCATCACAGTCTAAACCGCCGGAAAGGTCCGGCTGCTCTTCACCACCCCGTAAGCGAAAGTCGTATCCAGGCTGGCGACCCCGGCGATCGCGTGCATCTTGCGGCGGATGAAGCGCTCATAGGCCTCCAGATCGGCGACGATGACGCGCAGCAGATAATCCGCGTCGCCGGTCAGAAGGTGACAGTCCATCACCTCGTCCAGCTGGCGGATCGCCTCTTCGAACTGCTGCACCAGATCGCGGGCATGGCGCTCCAGCCGCACGCGGATGAAGGCCGTCACCGGCAGGCCATATCGCTGCTGATCGACGATCGCGCCATAGCCCTGGATGACGCCCGCCTGTTCGAGCAGCCGCACCCGTCGCAGACAGGGGGACGGTGACAGGCCGACCCGCTCGGCCAAATCCTGATTGGTGAGACGCCCGTCCTGCTGGAGCAGGCGGACGATCTGGCGATCCTTCGTGTCCATACCTGATCTTAGCATATTCTGCCAATCTGGCACGCACGATTGGCAAAGAACGCAATTTCGGCAAGCCCCTTCCACCCTAGAATGGCTTCACCACGCAAAGAAAGCCTGTCCCCATGTCGACCCCAGCCCCTTTCGGTTTCGCGACCGCCGCCATCCATCATGGCTATGATCCCCAGGATCATGAGGGCGCACTGACCCCGCCGCTCCACCTGACCTCGACCTTCGCGTTCGAAAGCGCGGAGGACGGCGCGGCGCGCTTCTCCGGCGAGGCACCGGGCCATGTCTATAGCCGCATCTCCAACCCGACGGTCGACCTGCTGGAACGGCGCATCGCGCATCTGGAAGGGGCCGAGGCGGCGCTGGGCACGGCATCGGGCATGGGCGCGATCACCGCGACGCTGTGGACGCTGCTGCGCCCCGGCGACGAGATCCTGACCGACATGACGCTCTATGGCTGCACCTTCGCCTTCATGCAGCATGGGCTGGGCCGGTTCGGCATCCGCGTCACCCATGTCGACATGACCGACATCGCCGCGGTCGAAGCGGCGTTCGGCCCCGACACCAAACTCGTCTATTTCGAGACGCCCGCCAATCCCAATATGCGGCTGGTCGACATCCAGGCGGTCTGCGCCCTCGCCAAGGCGCACGGCGCGTGGAGCGTGGTCGACAACACCTATGCCACGCCGGTCATCACCCGCCCGATCGCGCTGGGGGCGGATTTCGTCGTTCATTCCGCCACCAAATATCTGGGTGGGCATGGCGATCTGGTCGCGGGCATGGTGCTGGGCCGCGCGGCGGACATCCAGCAGATCCGGCTGTTCGGCGTGAAGGACATGACCGGCGCGGTGCTGTCGCCGTTCAACGCCATGCTGATCCTGCGCGGGCTGAAGACGCTGGAGCTGCGCGTGCAACGTCATGCCGCCTCGGCGCAGGACATCGCCGAACGGCTCCAGGCGCATCCGGCGGTGCATGCGGTCCATTATCCGGGGCTGAAGAGCTTTCCGCAGTACGACCTTGCCCGGCGCCAGATGGCGCTGCCCGGCGGCATGATCGCTTTCCAGGTGCGCGGCGGCTATGAGGCGGGCAAGCGGGTGATGAACCGGCTGAGCCTGATCCAGCGCGCGGTGTCGCTGGGCGATGCCGAGACGCTGATCCAGCATCCCGCCAGCATGACCCACTCCACCTATCCGGTCGAACAGCTCATCGCGCATGGCATCATGCCCGATCTGGTGCGGCTGTCGGTTGGGCTGGAGGATGTGCGGGACATTTGGGCTGATCTGGGCGCGGCGCTGGATGCCGAGCGGGATACGCTGTCGCACGCGGCGTGATGGCTCGCTGACGATCCTCCCCGGCACGGGGAGGTGGCAGCCCGAAGGGCTGACGGAGGGGGGCTTCCCCCCAAGACGTCCCTAGCGGCACGCCCCCTCCACCATGCTGCGCATGGTCCCCCTCCCCGTGCCGGGGAGGATTTTTAGCCCATGACGAAAAAGGGCCGGACGTTTCCGTCCGGCCCCTTCCTTCATTACGCCGCCTTCGAGCGAGCCGCGCGCTTGCGCTCGTTCGGGTCGAGGTAGCGCTTGCGCAGACGGATCGACTTCGGGGTCACTTCGACCATTTCGTCGTCGTCGATATAGGCGATCGCCTGCTCCAGCGTCATCTTCTTCGGCGGGGTCAGGCGGATGGCGTCATCCTTGCCGCCCGAGGCGCGGAAGTTGGTCAGCTGCTTCGCCTTCATCGGGTTGACCTCAAGGTCATCCGTCTTGGCGTTCTCGCCGATAATCATGCCCTCATAGAGCGCCTCGCCGTGACCGACGAACAGGATGCCGCGCTCTTCGAGCGGACCCAGCGCATAGCCCTGCGCTTCGCCGGCACCGTTCGAGATGAGGACGCCGTTCTTGCGGCCCTCGATCTTGCCCTTGTGGGGGCCGTAACGCTCGAACAGGCGGTTCATGATGCCGGTGCCGCGCGTGTCCGACAGGAACTCGCCATGGTAACCGATCATGCCGCGCGACGGCGCGGAGAAGGTGATGCGGGTCTTGCCGCCGCCCGAGGGACGCATGTCGGTCATCTCGGCCTTGCGCAGGTTCATCTTCTCGACGACCGTGCCCGAATATTCCTCGTCCACGTCGATGATGACGGTCTCGTACGGCTCGGTCTTCTTGCCGTCCTCGTCCTCGCCGAACAGCACGCGCGGGCGGCTGATGCCCAGCTCGAAGCCTTCGCGGCGCATCGTCTCGATCAGCACGCCCAGCTGGAGTTCGCCGCGACCGGCGACCTCGAAGCTGTCGCGGTCGTCGCTCTCGGTGACCTTCACCGCGACGTTCGATTCCGCTTCGCGCATCAGGCGGTCGCGGATCATGCGGCTGGTGACCTTGGTGCCCTCACGGCCCGCCATCGGCGAGTCGTTGACCGCAAAACGCATCGACAGCGTCGGCGGGTCGATCGGCTGCGCCTGGAGCGGCACGGAGACCGAGGTGTCGGCGATGGTGTTCGCCACGGTGGCGACGGCCAGACCCGCCAGCGAGATGATGTCGCCCGCCTTGGCTTCGTCGACCGGCACGCGGTCCAGGCCGCGGAACGACAGGATCTTCGAGGCGCGACCGGTTTCGATCACATTGCCCTCGGCGTCGAGCGCGTGGATCGCCTGGTTCAGCTTGACCGTGCCCGAATTCACGCGACCGGTCAGGATGCGGCCGAGGAAGTTGTCGCGGTCGAGCAGCGTCACCAGGAAGGTGAAGGGCACGTCCTCGACCTCGACCTTGGGGGCGGGAACATGGTTCACGATCGTCTCGAACATCGGGATCAGCGTGCCTTCGCGCGCGTCCATGTCGGTCGAGGCATAGCCGTTGCGGCCCGAGGCGTAGAGGACGGGGAAGTCCAGCTGCTCGTCATTCGCGTCGAGCGAGACGAACAGGTCGAACACTTCGTCCAGCACTTCCTGGATACGCGCGTCGGCGCGGTCGACCTTGTTGACGACGACGATGGGCTTCAGGCCCAGCGCCAGCGCCTTGCCGGTCACGAACTTCGTCTGCGGCATCGCGCCTTCCGACGAATCGACCAAGAGGACGACGCCGTCGACCATCGACAGGATGCGCTCCACCTCGCCGCCGAAGTCGGCGTGGCCGGGGGTGTCGACGATGTTGATGCGGATCGACTCGTCGCTGCCCGGGGGAGTCCAGTCGACCGAGGTCGGCTTGGCGAGAATGGTGATCCCGCGTTCCTTTTCCAGGTCGTTGGAGTCCATCGCGCGCTCTTCGACGCGCTGGTTGTCGCGGAAGGTGCCCGACTGGCGGAACAGCTGATCGACCAGGGTCGTCTTGCCATGGTCGACGTGCGCGATGATCGCCACGTTGCGGAGGCTCATGCAAATTTCTCTTGTTCGGAGGGTATGTCGCCGCGCGCCATAGCCGAAAGCCAAGCAAAGCGAAAGGGCAGCGCGGATATTGCGCCGCACAAATGTAGCTGGTGGGTAAAACGTCCTGACGGCCTTGTTGTTCCTCCCCTGGAAGGGGAGGGGGACCAGCGAAGCTGGTGGAGGGGTGTCCCCGCTGATGGTGACACCCCTCCGTCAGCCCTTCGGGCTGCCACCTCCCCTTCCAGGGGAGGATTACTTTTGCCGCGGCACCACCTTCAGCGTCCAGTCGGTATCGGGCCGCAGATACTTTGCCGCGACCGCCTGCAAGTCCGCCGGGCCGATCGACACGAAGTCCTTGGCCAGTCGCTGCGTCGCCTCGATCCGCTTGGGATCATAGGCCGCGCCGCCCAGCCGCTGCATCCAGAACATGTTGCCCGAGGCCATGCGCGCCAGACGCTGCGCCATGGGCCGCTTGATACGCTGCAGCTCGTCGGCGTCGATCGGCTTGGAAGCCAGGTCGGCGGCGATCGCGCGGGCGGTCGACAGGAAGAAGTCCACCTTGTCGGGCGCGACCATGCCGATCGCGATCATCCGCCCGCCGGTCGGCAGGCCGATCGGCCATTGGCTGGCGACCTGCGGGCTGTAGCTGGCCCCCGCCTGCGAGCGCAGCCGGTCGAACAGCCGGTCGGCAAAGACCTGCGCCAGCACGTCCAGCCGGTTGCGAACCTGGTCGTCGGCCGAACCGCCGCCGGTCGGCCAGGCGATCACCGCCGCCGCCTGGTCGGACGGGCCGGTATGATAGCGCACCACCGGCGTCGCGACATGCGCGGGGAAGCGGATCGGCGGCACCGGTCCCACCGTCGCAGGGCGCGCCGGGATCGCGCCGAAGCTGGCCGCCACCGCCTTGATCGCGTCGTCGGCCTTCACGTCGCCGAACACCGACACCTCGATCGGGCCCGAGGCGAGCAGCGGGGCCCAGAGCGCCTTGAACGCCTGGGGCGTGGTCGCCGCCACTTCGTCGCGCGGCGGGGTGCCCCAGCGCGGGTCGCCGTCACGCAGCAGCCGTTCCAGATCATGGCCCAGCACGCCGTCGGGCGACGAGTCGAACCCGTCAGAGCCCGCCAGCATCGCCGCCTTGGCCCGGTTGACCGGCGCGGCGTCCCAGCGCGGCGCGATCAGCTTGGCCGCCATCAGCTTGAGGTTGTCGGCATAATCGCCCGGCGAGGACAGCGCGTTGAAGGCGAAGGCATCGTCGTCGATGTCGAAGTCCATGCCCATGGTCCGCCCGGCGGTAAGCCGGTCGAGATCGCCCTGGTCGAACTTGCCGATCCCGCCCGCGACCAGCGCGAGGTCGGCGGCCCAGGCCGGGCTCTCGCGGGTGGCGGGCAAGGCGTCATAGCCCCGCCCGAACCGGACGCGCAGGTAAACGCGGCCCGTCTCGCCGTCATTGGCCAGCAGCAACAGGCGCACGCCGTTCGCGAACGTCACCCGCTCCAGCCCCAGATCGGACACCGTCTCGCGCGAGACGACCTTGCCCGGCGTGCCAAGCTTGGGGAGCTGGGCGAAGCTGACCGTCCCCTGGCGACGGCGCTGCTCGGCGAGCGGTCGGACATCGGCCTTCAAGGCGGCGGTCAACCGGGCGACCGCATCGGGTTGCGCCGTGCGGGTATTGACCAGCCCACGCGTCGCGGTGCCCTGAAAGATCTTGCGGGTCGAGGCCAGCACCGTGTCGGGCGTGAACATCTTCGCCGCCACCGCCTGTTTGAAGATCTGGTAGCTGGTCTCGGGCGCGGTCACCGTTTCGCGGATGTCGAGCGCGCCGACCATGTCGTCGGCCTGTTTCGACCCCGCCTCGACCCGGGCGGTGTCCACCTGGTTGCGCAGGATCGCGTCATAATCGGCCAGTTCGCGGTCGATCTCCGCTTGGGTCGGCGGGGTCGCCATCGCATCGGCGATGACCGCGCGCACGTCCTTCAGCGCGGCTTCCCAATTGTCGCCCAGCGGCACGACATTGACCGTCGTCATATTGGCCGAGCGCGACACGTCGTCGAGCGCGACGCTCGCCTGGAGGAAGCTGCCCCCGGCCCGCGCGCGGTTTTCCAGACGGCGGCTGATGAGGCGGGCGGCGACCATGTCGACCATCCGCTTCTGGTTGAAAATCGCGGTGTCGTCCTGATATTGCCACGGGCGCAGCACCGCCATGGCGACGACCGGCGGCATCGACGGCTCGACCAGCGCGCCCGCGACGGGGGCATCCGCCTTGGGCTTGCCGAAATCGGGGTCGGGCGGATTGGGGCCGACACCCTGCCAGCCGCCGAAATTCTTGGCGACCAGCTTTGCGAGCAGCAGCGGGTCCATGTCGCCCGAGATGATGACCGTCGCGCGCTCGGGGCGATACCAGCGGTCGTGGAACGCCTTCACCGTCTCCGGCGTCGCCGCCTCCAGCGTCTTGAGCTGGCCGATCGGCGAGCGTTCGGCCAGCGGCTGTCCGGCGAAAAAGGTTTCGCGCAGCTTGTCCGAATAGCGGACCTGCGGCCCCGGCTGCTCGCGCCGCTCGGCCAGCACCACGGGGCGTTCGGCGTTCAGCGACTGGGCGGTCAGCGACGGCGCGGCCATCATGCCGCTCAGGATCTTCAGGCTTTCGTCCAGCCCCGCCTCGGTCGCGCCGGGCAGGTCGAGCTGATAGACGGTCTGGGTCGGCGTGGTCGACGCGTTGGAGTCCGAGCCGAAGGTCGCGCCCAGCCGCTGCCAGATGCGCTTGGCCTCGCCGTCGGGGACGTGCTGCGATCCGCGGAAGGACAGATGTTCGATCAGATGGGCGAAACCGCGTTCGGATTCCTGTTCGTTCAGCGAGCCCGCATCGATCCGCACCCGCACCGCCACCTGTCCCGGCGGTACGCCGTTGCGCCGCACGGCATAGCGCAGGCCGTTGGCCAGCCGCCCGAACTTCCACATCTTGTCCTGCGGCAGGTCGGAGCCCTTGTAGAGCCAGGGGGTCTGGTCGACACCGGGGATCGGCGGCAGCGGGGCCAGCGGATCGGCGGTGGGCGTCACAGGAGTGGGCGCGACGGTGGCGGGCACCGGCATGCCCTGCGGCACCGAACGACTGTCGGTCTGGCCGGGAACCTGGCCGATGACGGGAATCGCCAGTCCGAGAAGGACCGGCAGGGCAAGGCTGCGCATAGCGCGGGACGGAAACGCCATGCCCTCCTCATAGCCCGCCGCTCGCCGGATCGCCAGCCGCCCCTAAATCGCCCCAATGCGGCGCGGATCGGGCCCGGAACGCCATCATTTCGACCCAGTGGCGGCGTAGCACGTCCAGGCTGATCCCGCGTCACAAGGGCCGTCGATGCCCAGGGCGCCAAGGGTCGGGCCGGGGATGTTCGGAACGTGATGACCAAGTCGATCAAGGCCAGTGCCCAGCGTCAGGGACAGGCCACAATATGGCACAATTCGGGCGAGGCCATGCGGCCCGCGCGCCCCTCTCCGATCATGGCGGTTCCCGATCTCATCGCCGTCCCCAGCGTGCCCTCGCCCCTGCCCCATCCCCCGCTTGCCCGGTTGTGTCGCCTGTTCGATGGCGTGATCGCGGCCTCGTCGCTGGTATCGAACGAGCCGGTGCTCAATGTCCGCGACTTCGACTGGACGGCTGGCCTGCGCCGCCAGTGGCGGGCGATCCGGGACGAGGCGCTGGCGGTGACGGACCCCGCGGCGACAAGCCGGATCGTGCCGCTGCCGCGCGGTGGCGAGACGGCGAATCGCTGCCCCGTCGCGACCGCGACCCTGGCCGAGGTGCCGGGGCTTCACGACGCCGCCTTTGCGCTGCTGGCACCGGGGGCCCATGTCGCGATGCGGCGCGGGACGACCAAGGGCCTGCTGACCTGCCACCTGGGGCTGGCGGTGCCGCGTGACGGCGATGCGCGGATGCGGGTGCGCGACCGGATCGTCCGCTGGGCCGAGGGCGAGACGCTGGTCTTCGACGACACCCATCCGCATGAATTGTGGAACGAGGCGCGAGCCGCACGGATCGTCCTGCGCCTGCGCTTCGCCCGCCCCCTGCGCCAACCCGGCCGCACGGTCGCCGACGGCGTGCTGCGCCTGCTGGGCAACGCGGCCTAACGCGATAGATTGCAGCCGGGAAACGCATCCTTTCCCGTACCCTGCTTGATCCCCATCGCGACCCGCGCCACATGGGGGTCATGCTGATCGAGACCGAACCGACGCCCAACCCGTCGACGCTGAAATTCCTGCCCGGCCGCAAGGTCATGGACAGCGGCACCCGCGACTTCGCCTCGCCCGAGGAAGCCGCCGCCAGCCCGCTGGCCGAGGCGATCTTCAATCTGGGCGACGTGACCGGCGTGTTCTTCGGCCGCGACTTCGTGTCGGTGACGATCGCGCCCGGCACCGACTGGTCGGAGGTGAAGCCCGACGTGCTCGGCATCCTGCTCGACCATTTCTCGGCGCAGATGCCGTTGTTCCGCCAGGGCGCGGCCGATTTCTCGGTGCCCTCCGAAGAGAGCTTCACCGACGATCCCGAGGATGCCGACATCGTCGCGCAGATTCGCGAGCTGATCGACACGCGCGTGCGCCCTGCGGTGGCCAATGACGGCGGCGACATCGTCTATCGCGGCTTCGACAAGGGCAAGGTCTACCTCAAGATGCAGGGCGCCTGCGCCGGTTGCCCCTCGTCCACCGCGACGCTGAAGAACGGCATCGAGCAGCTACTGCGTCACTATGTCCCCGAAGTCACCGAAGTGAGGGCGGTCTGATGAACCCGATCGACGACGCCAGCCTGGACCGGCTGTTCCGCGAGGGGCGCACCTTCAACCATTATCTCGACACGCCCGTCGGCGAGGACGAGATTCGGGCGATCTGGGATCTGATGAAGATGCCGCCGACCTCGACCAATCAGAGCCCGGCGCGCATGGTCTGGTGCCTGAGCGAAGAGGCCAAGCAAAAGCTCGCCTCGTGCGCCTCGGACAGCAATGCCGACAAGATCCGCCAGGCGCCCGCCGCCGTGATTATCGGCATGGATGTGAACTTTCACGAAACCCTGCCGCAGCTGTTCCCGCATGTGGACGCGAAGAGCTGGTTCGACGGCAATACCGAACTGCGCGAGGCCTCCGCCTTCCGCAACAGCTCGCTTCAGGGCGCCTATCTGATCCTCGCCGCGCGGGCGCTGGGGCTCGATACCGGGCCGATGTCGGGCTTCGACCAGGGCGCGGTCGACAAGGCGTTCTTCGCCGACCAGCCGGGCGTGCGGTCGAACTTCATCGCGACGCTGGGCTATGGCGATCGCGAGAAGCTGCACCCTCGCAATCCCCGGCTGGCGTTCGAGCAAGCCAACCGGATCGCCTGAGCCCGACTTTGCGCACGCTGGTCATCGACACCGCCACCGCCGCCTGCTCGGTCGCCCTTCTCGACGGCGACCGGGTGGTGGCGCGCGCGCATGACGTGGTCGGGCGCGGCCATGCCGAAAAGCTGGTGCCGATGATCGCAAGCCTGCCCGGTGGCGGCCGCGCGGCGCGCATCCTGGTCGATTGCGGGCCGGGCAGCTTTACCGGCATCCGCGTCGGCATTGCGGCGGCGCGCGGGCTGGCGCTGGGCTGGGGCGTCCCTGCCTCCGGCTACAGCTCGCTGGCGCTGGTCGCCGCCGCCGGGTTCGCGGAGTGCGAGGACGACTCGCTGTGCGTCGTGCTGGAGGGCGGGCATGGCGAGGTCTTCGTTCAGCCCTTCGCCCGTGATCTGACCGCGCTTTCCCCCTTCGCCTCGATGAAGCCCGACGCCGCGCTCGCCGCGCTGGCGGGGCGGACCGCGATCGGCAATGGCGTGCGCTGGCTGACCCAGATCGCGCCCGACCTGCCCGTGGTCGAGGCTTTGCCCGATGCCGCCGAGGCGTGGCGGCTGCCCGCCGACACCACCGCCCTGCCGCCGCGCCCGGTCTATGGCCGCGCGCCCGACGCCAAGCTGCCCGGCGGCATCACCCCGCCCGAGCCGGTCGCCTGATGGCCAGCATCGGCATCTCGCTGCGCCCCGGCGATGCGCGCGATGCGGGCGTGGTGGAACAGGTCATGGGCGCCGCCTTCGACCCGCAATGGGGCGAGGCCTGGACGCGGTCGCAGCTGCTGGGCGTGATGGCGCTGCCCGGCATCAAGCTGCTGATCGCCGAGGCGGGCGAGGAAGCGGCGGGCTTCGCGCTCACCCGATCTGTGCTGGACGAGGCCGAATTGCTGCTGCTCGGCGTGGTGCCCGAGCATCGCCGGACGCGGATCGGCAGCCAGCTGGTCGAGGCGGTCGTCGCCGATTGCGCCGCGCATAACGTAGAAACGCTGCATCTGGAGGTGCGGTGGAACAATCCCGCTATCCTGTTCTACTCGACCCACGGCTTCGCCAAGTGCGGAGAACGGCGCAATTATTACAAGGGCGCGGACGGGCGGCATTACGACGCGCATACCTATTCCCGCCCGATCGGCTGACCCGATCACTGTTTCCGGGTTATTGCGAGTCGCTATCCTCTTTTCGCAATTGGGCTTTGGGGATAGAGAGGGGTTCGCCCGAGGAGTTAGACGTTACCATGGCCCGCAAGATCGATCTCGAAGCGCTGTGCGCACAAAAGGGACTGCGCATCACCGAACAGCGCCGCGTGATCGCCCGCGTCCTGTCCGAAGCGGAGGACCACCCGGACGTGGAAAAGGTCTATGAGCGCGCCGCCAAGATCGATCCGGGCATCTCGATCGCGACCGTGTACCGCACCGTTCGCCTGTTCGAGGAAGCGGGCATCCTGGACCGCCACGACTTCGGCGACGGCCGCGCCCGCTACGAGCCATCGCCCGAGGCGCATCACGACCATCTGATCGACGTCGAGACCGGCAAGGTCATCGAATTCGTCGATCCCGAGCTGGAACAGCTGCAAAAGGCGATCGCCGAGAAGCTGGGCTTCCGCCTGGTCGATCACCGGATGGAACTCTACGGCGTCAGCCTCGACCGCAAGGGGTGATGGCCGTCGCGGCCTCGACCGATGCCGAGAGCAAAGGCGGCCTGCGTGCAGCGGGTCGCCTTTTGTGTATCGTGGCCACGCTGCTGATCGCGCTGGCGCTGCACGGGGCGTGGCGGCTGTTCGGCCGTTTTTCACCCTGGCCGCGCCGGTTCCTGCGCCGGGTCGCGATGATCCTGGGTGCGGACATTCGGGTCGAGGGCCAGCCGCTGCGCCGTGACGTGATGATCGCGGCCAACCATCTCAGCTGGTTCGACATATTGCTGCTGGCGGGCACGGCGGGCACGCGCTTCGTCGCCAAGGCCGAGGTCGCCGCCCTGCCGCTGGTCGGCTGGCTGGCGGGACTGAACCGCACGCTTTTCGTCGAGCGCGGCGACAAGCTGGGGGTCGGCGATCAGGTCGCGGCGATCCGATCCGCGCTGGCGGAAGGGCAGCCGCTGGCGGTGTTTCCCGAGGGGACGACGGGCGACGACCTGTCCCTCCTGCCCTTCAAGCCCGCGCTGTTCGCCGCGCTGGTCCCGCCCTTGCCGGGCATCCGGGTGCAGCCGGTGCGGATCGATTATGGCGCGGCCGCGCACGACCTGGCGTGGCTCGGCACCGATCCGGGCGACGCCCATGCCAAGCGGGTGCTGCGGCGGCGGGGGCGGTTCACCGTGACCCTGCACTATCTCGCCGCCTTCGACCCCGCCGCTTTCCCGGATCGCAAGGCCATCGCAGCGGAAGCGCGCAGGCGAATCCTCGACGCCTGACATCCCCCATCGCCAGCGGCGTTTGCCCGCGATAGGATCGGCGCGCCAATCCGGGGGGACGCCATGCTCAAGACGATTCTCGTTGCCGCCAGCCTGCTGACCACGACCGCTGCGACGGCGCAGATCGCCAACCCCTGCCCCGGCGGCACGACCCCCGCGACGATCCGCCATAACAGGATCAAGCCCGGCCAGTGGGCGACCTTCGCCAAGGCCGTCGCCGCGCACAATGCCTGGTATGTCAGCCACCAGGACCCGACCCGGACGACCCTGGTCCGCGTGGTGACCAAAGGAGCCAGCGGACCCGCTGTCACCGATACCGAAGCGGTGACGATCACGCGCTATGTCTCCGCCAAGGCCCAGCCCCCGCGTGACGCCGCCTATTCCGCCTTTATCGACCTCTACCGCCAGAGCAGCGACATCGCCGACGAAACCCGCGTGTGCCTGCCGGGAGGCTAAGCCCCCAAATTCCTCCCCTGCAAGGGGAGGTGGCAGGGCAAAGCCCTGACGGAGGGGTGTAACGCTCTCGATAGGGGTGACACCCCTCCCCCATGCTTCGCATGGTCCCCCTCCCCTTACAGGGGAGGGAGGGTGTTGCGCTCCAACGCTGGCGAGCGGGCGGCTTTTGCGATAAGGGCCGCGTCATGCCCGCATCTCCCAAGACCTTCCACGTCAAGTCCTTCGGCTGTCAGATGAACGTCTATGACGGCGAGCGCATGGCCGAGCTGATGGCCGCGCAAGGCCTGTCGACGACCGATGATGCCAGCGCCGCCGACTTGGTGGTGCTCAACACCTGCCACATCCGCGAGCGCGCGACCGAGCGGGTCTATTCGGAGATCGGCCGCCTGCGGAAAGAGGCGGGCGAGCAGGGTCGCAAGCCGATGATCGCCGTCGCGGGCTGCGTCGCGCAGGCCGAAGGCGCGGAGATCGTCCGCCGTGCCAAGGTCGACGTGGTCGTCGGCCCGCAAGCCTATCACAACCTGCCCGATCTGGTCGCCAAGGCGGCGGCGGGCGAGGCCGCGCTCGACACCGATATGCCGGTCGAGTCGAAGTTCGCGCACCTGCCCGGCCGTCGCAAGGTGAACCCCTCGGCCTTCCTGACCGTACAGGAAGGCTGCGACAAATTCTGCACCTATTGCGTCGTACCCTATACGCGCGGCGCGGAGGTCAGCCGCTCCTTCTCGGCGATCGTCGATGAGGCCAAGGCGCTGGTCGATGCGGGCGCGCGCGAGATCACGCTGCTGGGCCAGAACGTCAATGCCTGGAACGACGCCGACGATCGCGGGCTGCACGGCCTGATCCGCGCGCTCGACCGGATTCCGGGGCTTCACCGCATCCGCTATACGACCAGCCATCCCAATGACATGACGCAGGGGCTGATCGACGCGCATCGCGACATCGAAAGCCTGATGCCCTTCCTCCACCTGCCGGTGCAGTCGGGCAGCGACCGTATCCTGAAGGCGATGAACCGCCAGCATACGCGCGACAGCTATATGCGGGTGATGGACCGCGTGCGCGCGGCGCGCCCCGACATCGCGCTGTCGGGGGACTTCATCGTCGGTTTCCCCGGAGAAACCGAGGCGGACTTCGCCGATACGCTGAGCCTGGTCGACGCGATGGGCCATGCCCAGGCGTTCAGCTTCAAATACTCGCCCCGCCCCGGCACCCCCGCCGCGACGATGGCGGATCAGGTTCCGCCTGAAGTGATGGACGACCGACTCCAGCGTTTGCAGGCTGCGCTCAACCGCGACCAGCATGCGTTCAACCTCGCCAGCGTCGGGCGGACCTGCACCATCCTGCTGGAGCGGCGCGGCAAGCTGCCCGGCCAGATGCTCGGCAAGTCGCCCTGGCTGCAATCGGTCCACCTGATCGGCGACCACCAGATCGGCGACCTGGTCGAGGTCGAACTGGTCGCGGCAGGCCCGAACTCGCTGACCGGGCAGGCGAAGGTGAAAGTGGCGGCGTAAGCACCAACCTTTGTTCAGGCTGAGCGAAGTCGAAGCCCACGCCTCCGCGATTTTGTTCGCGCGGAGACGCGGAGGCGCGGAGATGTCTCGCCTGCCGATGGTCCATCCGGCCCTCGCGGTCGGAAGACATGTTCCGAACGCCTGAAGCAGACAGGCCAAGATCGCGGTTGGATACACCCTCTCCGCGCCTCCGCGTCTCCGCGTCTCCGCGTGAACCAAAATCTTTTTTGGCGCGCAGAGGCGCAGAGGACGCAGAGGAAGAGGAATGTCTTCCGGTCGCCGCGCCATGCTCTTCTTCTCCGCGCCCTCTGCGCCTCTGCGCGCTAAAAAACCTTGGCTCCGTCACACCCAAGTCACGCAATTTCGCTGGCGTTCCGACCGAGGCCACCCCATCTTGGTGGAACCTACAGACGGTGAAAGGACCGCATGAGCCGCAAGCCCCTCCCCGCCCAGGCCGGTGAACGCAGCCGGGCGGAACTCAGCTTCGACAAGCCGCAAGTGCTGGCGCAGCTGTTCGGCCAATATGACCGCAATCTGGTCGCATTGGAGAATCGATTGGGCGTCTACATCACCGCGCGCGGCAACCGCGTCGGGCTGGAGGGGACCGCCGAACAGGTCGCGCTGGCCCGCGACGTGCTGAACGACCTCTATGCCCGTATCCAGCGCGGCGAAGATATCGATACTGGCCTGGTCGACGCGTCAATCGCGATGGCGTCCGAACCCACGCTCGACGGCATCCTGAGTGCCGAGCGCAGTTCGACCCCGTCGGTCATGATCCGCACCCGCAAGAAGACGATCGTGCCGCGCACCCCCGCCCAGGCGCATTACATGAAGGAGCTCGTGTCCAACGACATGATCTTCGCGCTTGGCCCGGCGGGGACCGGCAAGACCTATGTCGCGGTGGCGCAGGCGGTGGCGCAGCTCATCACCGGCTCCGTCCAGCGGCTGATCCTGTCGCGCCCGGCGGTCGAGGCGGGCGAAAAGCTGGGCTTCCTGCCCGGCGACATGAAGGAGAAGGTCGATCCCTATCTCCGCCCGCTTTACGACGCGCTGCACGACTGCCTGCCCGCCGAACAGGT
The DNA here is from genome assembly GCA_019112965.1 of Candidatus Sphingomonas excrementigallinarum. Classification (GTDB taxonomy): domain Bacteria; phylum Pseudomonadota; class Alphaproteobacteria; order Sphingomonadales; family Sphingomonadaceae; genus Sphingomonas; species Sphingomonas excrementigallinarum. The sequence goes on from DXIH01000044.1 coordinate 15,934, forward strand.
GGAGCGGCGGATCGCCAGCGGCGAGATCGAGATCGCGCCCATCGCCTTCATGCGCGGTCGGACGCTGGCGGACGCCTTCGTGATTCTTGACGAAGCGCAGAACACCACGCCTGCCCAGATGAAGATGTTCCTGACCCGCTTCGGCCAGAACAGCCGCATGGTCATCTGCGGCGACCCCAACCAGGTCGACTTGCCCGGCGGCGTCGCGGCATCTGGCCTTGCCGATGCGGTGCGCCGCCTGGAGGGCGTCGAGGGCATCGCGATGAGCCGCTTCTCCGCCGCCGACGTCGTCCGCCACCCGATCGTCGGGCGGATCGTCGACGCCTATGAAGGACCCAACGCCTGAGATAGGATGCCGCCATGGCCGAACGCGATCCCTATCCGCCGCTGACGCTGGGCACGGAAACGCGCGAGCAGGTCGCCCGCGCGGCCCGGCGTCTGGGCGTCAGTGAGGAGGAAGCGATTCGGCGGGCGCTGGCGGAGATGCTGGCGAACCGGGTACCCGACCAGCCGGAACGGCGACCGGTGCGAGACGTCATCGCCGAACTGCACCGCACCTCGCCGCTGCCGCCTCCGACAGGAATCGTGATCGACAAGGCCTTTTACGACGATCTTTCGGGCGGCCTGTGACCCTGTTCGTCGATGCATCGGCTCTGGTTGCGATCATCCTCAGGGAACCAGATGTCGACGTGCTTGCCGATCGCCTGGACCGTCACGAGCAGCGTCTGACCAGCGCCGTCGCACTCTGGGAAACGATGGCCGCAGTCCGTCGTGCCCGGGATACGAGCGTCGAACTGGCCTGGGCCGAAGTCGAGCGGTTTCGTACTGCGCTTGGACTAAGCCTCATACCCATCGGCGCCGAGGAAGTGCAACAAGCCGTCATCGCCCATGCCCGCTACGGCAAGGGCCACCACCCCGCCCGCCTCAATATGGGCGATTGTTTCGCCTATGCCTGCGCGCATAGCCAAAGCGCGGAACTCTTGTACAAGGGCGACGATTTCGCCCTGACTGACCTGGCCGATACCGAAAGGCTCCAATGATCGAGATTGCGCTGATCCACGAAGAGCCCTGGTCCGGGGACGAGCAAAGCTGGGAAGGGCTCGCCACCCACGCCGCACGCGCTGCGATCGAGCGGACGCCGTACGGCCCGCTGCTGACCACGCCCGCGCTGATCGAAATCTCGGTGCGGCTGACCAGCGATGACGAAGTCCACGCGCTCAACCGCCAATATCGGCAGAAGGACAAGCCGACCAACGTCCT